>NZ_CP113866.1:0-332500 GCF_026914305.1 Caldicellulosiruptor acetigenus
ATGGTTGACTATGATGTGAACGAAGTGTGGGAAAAGATAAAGGAGGTCATTAAAAAAGAGTTAAATCCAAGCCCGACTGATATATCGTACAATACCTGGTTTGAGTCACTCGTGCCAGTGTGTTTTGACGATAACGACACTCTAATCCTGCGGGCGTTTGCAGATTTCCACAGGGATATTGTTATCAACAGGTATTCTATTTTAATTCTAAACGCTTTAAGAGATCTTTTCTCACCTCACTTAAGCTTGAAAGTAATCCTTCCCAACGAGGTGGAAAAGTACAAAAAGTTCTTAAAGCAAAAACAAGATGAAAAGCCAGAGATAACAACATCGCTCAATCCAAAGTACACATTCGAAACATTTGTTGTGGGGAACAACAACAGGCTTGCACATGCCGCAGCTTTGGCTGTTGCAGAAACACCACCGGGCGAGAGGACTTACAACCCACTTTTTATCTACGGCGGTGTTGGGCTTGGAAAGACGCATCTTATGCATGCAATCGGCCATCATGTGCTAAAGCTTTATCCCGGCACAAAGGTGATGTATGTTACGTCAGAGATATTCACAAACGAGCTGATTGCCGCAATAAGAGATGAAAAGACAGACGAGTTTAGGCTCAAGTACAGAAACGTCGACGTGCTTTTAATTGATGACATTCAGTTTTTAGGCGGAAAGGAAAGAACCCAAGAAGAGTTTTTCCACACATTCAATACGCTGTATGAGGCAAACAAGAAGATAATACTTTCATCAGACAGGCCACCAAAAGAGATAAACACATTAGAAGACAGGCTCCGCTCTCGCTTTGAATGGGGGCTTATAACAGACATCCAACCGCCAGACTTTGAGACGCGAATAGCAATTTTGAGCAAAAAATGCCAGCTTGAAGGAACACCGGTACCACAGCACATTTTGGAGTTTATTGCATCAAAGATTGAAACAAACATAAGAGAGCTTGAAGGTGCTCTCAACAAAATCCTTGCATACTCAAAGCTCATGGCACCTGACAAGGAGATAACATTAGAGCTTGCTGAAAAGGCTTTGAAAGAGTTTATCGACACAAACACAAAAAAAGAGCTCACAATAGAGGACATCCAGGCAGAGGTTGCAAGCTATTTTGGAATAAAGCTTGAAGATTTTAAATCGTCAAGAAGGTCAAGAAATGTCGCCTTTCCGCGCCAGATAGCTATGTATTTAGCAAGGGAACTTACAAACGTGTCGCTTCCTAAAATAGGCGAGGCGTTTGGCGGAAAAGACCACACAACAGTACTTCACGCCTGTGAAAAAATTAAGGAACTTATCAACACAGATTCAAACACAAGAAACGCTGTGGAAACCATCAAAAAAAGACTTATCAACAGAGAATAATAACATGTGGATAACTTTGTGTGAATTTTGATTTTCACATGTGAATTTGGTTGAAAACTTAAAACTTTATCAACAGGGATATTTACAGCCAAAAGCCCAAGTTTGACAAGCTTTTGAGCATGTTATTAACTTATCCACAGCTATTACTGTGAGTGCTACTGAGAAGTTTATTTGGTGGTACGCTTTTAAAACCCCCACATGAAAAAAGGAGGGAAGAATATGAGGTTTGTTGTGGATAAAGACATTTTACAAGACAATATTTCCAAGGTAATACCTGCTGCAGCGTCAACAAAGGTAACATCAATTTTAGAGTGTGTACTGATTGAGGCTGAAGACAGCATAGTATTTACAACAAACGATATGAAGATGCAGATGCAAACAGAGTTTGAAGCAGAGATTTTAGAAAGAGGAGCTGCACTGGTTAAAGCTAAGCTGTTTTCTGACATAGTTAAAAAACTACCAAGCGGTGAGGTTGAGGTTATAAGAGAGGACAATGAGGTTAAAATAAGAAGCCAGAAGATAGAGTTTAGACTTCCTACACTTGACCCGCTCGACTTTCCAAAGATGGAGAAAAAGCCAAGCGAAAGCTTCTGCGAGTTTGTTGCAAGCGAGTTTGTTGATGGCGTTGACAAGGTGATATTTGCAACGTCAAAGGATGAGACAAGACCAACGTTTACAGGCGTGCTCTTTGAAAAAGAAGAAGATGATTTTGTAAACCTTGTTGGAATGGACGGGCACAGGCTTGCAATATGCAAGATAAAACCAATTGCAGTTGAAGGCAGCTTTTCAAAAATTGTGCCTGCAGAGAACTTGGATGACATTACAAAGATAGTTGACATTGAAGAGGCAGAAAAGGTAAGAGTATCGTTTTTTGAGAACCAGGCAACATTTGAGATAGGCTCAACAACTGTGATACTTACCCTCATTGCCGGCAAGTTTTTTGACTACAAAGGTGCAATCCCGACAGAGTATTCAACCAAAATTTCAATTTCGTCAGACGTTTTAGAAAGCACGCTCGAGAGAGCTTCTATCGTGTCAAAGGACGAAAAGACCAACATCCAGGCTGTGATATTTGAGACAAACGGGATGATGTTCACAGTCCGGTCTATGTCTGCCGATGGAAGGTATGAAGAGGATGTGCTTTGCTCAGTTGAGGGTAAAGACATCAGAGTTGGCTTTAACGTCAAGTATTTCCTGGATGTTTTGAAAGAGCTGGATGGAGAGATAAACCTGTTTATAACATCGCAGACAAGCCCGTCAATTGTGCAAAAGCCAGACGACCCGAACTACATCTATCTTGTTCTTCCTATAAAGATGCCAGAGTAAAGCCTTTTTTTAGAGGTCATGGAATATGAAAATAAAAAGAATTTATATTGAAAATTTTAGAAGCTACAAGCAAAGATTTTTTGAGTTCAAAGATAAAATAAACTTGATTGTCGGAAATAACGCCTCAGGAAAGACTTCTCTTCTTGAGGCTCTATATTTTTGTATGTGCGGAAAATCTTTTAAAAGTCGAGATGTAGATGCAATAAACTTTGATTCCTACTATTTCAAGCTTGAGATGTCAGCTGAGGTTGGCGATATTGAGTATACCATTTTGTGCTATGTAGATAGAGCATTAGAGAAGAGAATAATGATAAATGATAAAAAGATAAAAAGGTTATCTGAGCTAATTAGCCTTTTCAAGTTTGTTTTTTTTGAGCCGGACACAACTGAGCTTATAAAACATCAGCCAAGCACAAGACGCCGATTTTTGGACATGGAAGTTGCAAAGCTTTACCCTTACATGACAAAAGTGTATTCAGAGTACCAAAGAGCACTTCTTTCTAGAAATGCATTTTTGAAAAGTTATGATAAAAAGGATATAATAGATGTGTACGATATGCAGATAAGCCAGCTTGGATTTTTGATTTTCCAAAAACGACAGGAGGTTATAGATAAATTATCTATTGAAGCGCAGAAGATATTCAGCTATGTGTTTGAAAACAAATCCTTGCTTGAACTAAGATATATGCCGTCAATTAACGCTTCAAGCGAGGAAGAGTATTACAAAGAGCTAAAAAAGTGTCTACTGAAAGATTTGAACCTTGGATATACAACAAAAGGTGTTCACAGAGACGACTTTGGGATTTTGATAGATGGAAAGCCAGCAATTGATTTTGCATCTGAAGGACAGATAAAACTTGCGGCAGTGTCGGTTGTGCTTGCAACTTCTCTTCTTTATACAGAGCCTGTGCTAATTTTAGACGATGTGTTTTCTGAGCTTGATAAGTTTAAAAGAAAAAATCTTGTAAAGTTTATAAGTCAGTACCAGTCATTTGTGACATCTGCAGAAGACGTAAAGACCCTTCAAAGTGAGGGAATACTGGACTTTGACAGTGCAAACGTGATTTTTCTTGAAAGGAGTATATAAAAAATTTTCTTTAAGGATGTGTAAAGAGGATGTTTGCTCACATTGGTGAGGATTATGTAATCAACAGCGCAGAACTTCTTGTGATACTGAGCTGGGATTCTTTTGTGCGTTCAAAAGACAATCTCAAAATTCTTGAAAATCTAAAACTTCATGACAGGGTTGTTGTTATAAATGATGAGATAAAAAAGTCTATAATAATCCTTGAAGTTGATGGAAGGATGTACGGGATAATATCTCCTGTGTCGCCGGGTACCATCGCAAAAAGGCTTTTGAACTTTAACCTCTATTTTGACAACTATTTGGACCAGGATTGATTTTGAAAATTATTTAGTTGGCAGGTGAGATGAAATTGGATAGGATAAATACAAATTCTCAGGAATACTCTGCAAGCGAGATACAGGTTTTAGAAGGGCTTGAGGCGGTAAGAAAACGTCCCGGAATGTATATAGGTTCAACCTCACAGCGAGGTCTTCACCACTTGGTGTACGAGATTGTCGACAATGCAATTGACGAGGCAATGGCAGGGTTTTGTAAAAACATTGAAGTGGTGATTCACAAGGACAACTCTGTTACCGTCATTGACGATGGAAGAGGAATTCCGGTAGATATTCACCCAAAGCTTCAAAAAAGCGGTGTTGAGGTTGTATTTACCGTTCTTCACGCAGGTGGAAAGTTCAACGAGAGAGTGTACAAGGTATCCGGTGGTCTTCATGGTGTTGGTGCTTCTGTTGTAAATGCTCTTTCGCGCTACTTGGAAGTTGAGGTTTATAGAGACGGCAAGGTATACTATCAAAGGTATGAAAGAGGAAAACCAACATGTGAGCTAAAAGTTATTGGCGAGACAAATAGGACAGGTACAAAAGTTACATTTTTGCCAGACGATGAGATTTTTGAGACCATAGAGTTTGACGGCGATGTTATCTTGCAGCGTTTGCGTGAACTTGCGTTTTTGAACAAAGGGATAAGGATAGTCTTTGTTGATGAGAGGGAAAAGAATGCAAAACCAGTTGAGCTAAAATATGATGGTGGTATTGCAGAGTTTGTAAAGTTTTTGAACAGGAACAAGGAAGTTTTGCACCAAGAGCCAATATACATTGAGGGTGAGAAAAACGACATCCTCATTGAGGTTGCTATTCAGTATACAGAGGATTTTGGTGAGAACATCTACTCATTTGCAAACAACATAGCAACAATAGACGGTGGTACTCACCTTATAGGGTTTAAAACTGCTGTTACAAAAGCTGTAAATGAATATGCAAAAAAATATAACTTCATAAAAGGTGATACGCAGCTTCTTGGTGAGGACATAAGAGACGGTATGACAGCAATTGTGTCTGTCAAGATTCACGAGCCGCAGTTTGAAGGGCAGACAAAAACAAAGCTTGGGAATAGCGAGGCGCGCTGGGCTGTTGAAAATTTGGTTTCTGAAAAATTGGCAGCTTTTTTAGAAGAAAACCCTGATGTGTCAAAAAAGATTATCGACAAAGCAATTTTGGCGGCAAAAGCGCGCGAAGAGGCAAAAAAGGCAAGAGAGCTTGTGATAAAGAGAAAGTCTGCTTTAGATAGTTCAAACTTGCCTGGCAAGCTTGCAGACTGTTCAGAAAAAGACCCTGCAAAGTGCGAGATATTCATAGTTGAGGGTGATTCTGCGGGCGGTTCTGCAAAGCAAGGACGAGACAGGCGATATCAGGCAATCTTGCCTCTTTGGGGTAAGATGCTCAACGTGGAAAAGGCAAGCCAGGACAAGATTTATTCAAACGACAAGCTCCTGCCTTTAATTCAGGCGCTTGGTGTTGGCATAGGAAATGACATAGATTTAAAGAAGCTCAGGTACCACAAGATAATCATAATGGCCGATGCTGACGTTGACGGGTCTCACATAAGAACGCTTCTTCTTACTTTCTTTTACAGGTACATGAGACCGCTTATAGAAAACGGCCACATTTACATTGCCCAGCCACCACTTTACAAGATAACAAAGGGTAAGCAGGTAAGATACGCGTACAATGAAAAGGAGCTGCAGAGAATCTTGCAAGAGATGAAAGATGCACAGGTTCAGCGCTTCAAAGGTCTTGGTGAGATGAACGCACAGGAGTTGTGGGAGACCACCATGGACCCTGCAAGAAGAATTCTTCTCAGAGTTGAGCTTGAAGATGCTGTAATGGCAGAAGAGATTTTCACAATCCTTATGGGCGACAAGGTGGAGCCAAGAAGGGAGTTTATAGAGAAGAATGCTAAGTATGTGAGAAATTTGGATATATAAAAATTGAGGTGGTTTTTATGGAAGTGGCAAGAAAGATATATGAAGAAGTTTTAAAGTTGCCAGAGGATGAGCAAAAAGAAATACTTGATTTTATTGAGTTTAAAAAGATGAAATACAGAAAAGAATTAGAAAAGATTATTGATAAAGTAATTGAGAAGAATTTTGATATACTCAAGGAGTTAGCAGATAGATGAAAATGATTGATGTTGATGATTGCATAGAAGGAGGCTTTTTAAGAGCATGGAAGAGCTCGATTTTAGGATAATTCCTGTTGAGATACAGGAAGAGATGAAACGAAGCTATATAGACTATGCAATGAGCGTGATAGTGTCGCGTGCGCTGCCAGATGTTCGCGATGGTCTAAAGCCTGTTCACAGAAGAATTTTATATGCAATGAACGAGATAGGTCTTACACCTGACAAACCTTACAGAAAATCTGCAACAGTTGTAGGGCATGTTCTTGCTAAATACCATCCGCACGGCGATGCTGCGGTGTACGAAAGCCTTGTTCGAATGGCCCAGGACTTTTCCATGCGCCATCCTCTTGTTGACGGGCATGGAAACTTTGGGTCGGTTGACGGCGACCCGCCTGCTGCTATGCGTTACACTGAAGCGCGTATGAGCAGAATTGCTCTTGAGATGCTTCGCGACATTGAAAAAGAGACAGTTGATTTCATGCCAAACTTTGACGAGTCGGCAAAAGAACCAAAGGTTTTGCCATCAAGGTTTCCCAACCTTTTGGTAAATGGCAGCCAGGGAATTGCGGTTGGTATGGCAACGAACATACCGCCTCACAACTTGGCAGAAGTGATTGATGCAATAGTGTACTTACTTGACAATGAAAATGCAACTCTTGATGACATAATGAAAATAATCAAAGGACCTGACTTTCCAACAGGCGGGTATATCATCGGCAAAAAGGGTATAAGGGATGCGTATGCAACTGGAAAAGGAAAAATCATTGTCCGGGCAAAGACGACAATCGAGCAGACATCAAAGGGAAGACAGAGAATAATTGTCACAGAACTTCCTTACATGGTCAACAAGGCAAGGCTTATTGAAAAGATTGCCGAGCTTGTCCATGAGAAAAAGATTGATGGGATTTCGGATATAAGAGATGAGTCTGACAAAGAGGGTCTGAGGATTGTAATTGAAATCAAAAAGGATGCAGATGCAAATGTAGTTTTAAAACAGCTTTACAAGAACACCCAGCTTCAGGACAGTTTTGGAATAATCATGCTTGCGCTTGTTGACAACCAGCCAAAGGTTCTTACTCTTATGGACATGCTAAATCTTTACATTGAACATCAAAAAGAGGTAATTGTTAGAAGAACAAGGTATGACCTCAGGAAAGCAGAAGAAAGAGCTCACATTTTAGAAGGGCTCAAGAAAGCTCTTGACCACATAGATGAGATAATCTCAATCATTAGGTCATCAAAGACAGTAAATGAGGCAAAAGAGAGGCTCATTAGCAGATTTCAGTTTACAGAAGCCCAAGCTCAGGCAATACTTGACATGAGACTTCAGCGCCTCACTGGCCTTGAGCGGCAAAAGATTGAAGAAGAGCTTGCAGAGCTTATCCGTATGATAGAGTATTACAAAAACGTGCTTGCAAGCGATGCGATGGTAAAGGAAATTATAAAAAAAGAGATTCTGGAGATAAAAGAAAAGTACAAGGATGAGAGAAGAACAAAGATAATTCAGGATGAACATGAAGACTTTGAGGAAGAAGAACTGATTCAGGAGCAGGAAACTGTAATCACACTTACCCATTTTGGGTATATAAAACGTCTTCCTCTTGACACGTACAAGAGCCAAAAACGTGGTGGCAGAGGCATCACAGGAATATCAACCCGTGAAGAAGATTTTGTTGAAGATGTCTTTGTCACAACAACACACCACTACATTCTCTTTTTCACAGACAAGGGAAGAGTTTTCCGCTTAAGAGCGTATGAAGTGCCCGAAGGTTCTCGCCAGGCAAAAGGCACTGCAATTGTAAACCTCATTCAGATTGGCAAGGACGAAAAAATAACAGCTACAATGGCTGTAAAGGACTTTAAAGAAGGCTATCTTATGATGTGTACCAAAAACGGTACAATAAAGAAGGTGCTTTTGAGCGAGTTTGAAAACACAACTAAAGCTGGCAAAAAAGCGATAACCCTTGCAGATGATGATAGCCTTGTTGATGTAAAACTTACATCTGGAAACGATGAAATTGTGCTTGTGTCAAGCAATGGATACTGTGTTGTGTTCAATGAAAATGATGTGAGGGTCATGGGAAGGTCTGCACAGGGCGTAAAAGGTATGACGTTAGAAAGTGGCGATTTTATTGTTGGAATGGAAAAGGCAAGCGATGGAAAGTATCTTCTGTGCGTCACAGAAAACGGGTTTGGAAAAAGAAGTGAGATTGAAGAGTATAGAAAGACAAAGCGCGGTGCAAAAGGAGTATTGACTTACAAGGTAACAGACAAAACAGGCAGTATTGTTGATATAAAGATGGTAAACGATGATGACGAGATAATGATATGCTCTACAGAAGGAATATTTATAAGGCTTGAGGTGTCTCAAGTTCCTGTTCAGGGCAGAAATACCCAAGGAGTAAAGCTTATGCGAATTGACACAGGTAACATAAAGGTTTCGTCAATTGCAAGGATAAAGGCTGAGGAGTGAAAGGACTTTTTAAGTGTATGAAAAAGGGGCTGTCCAAAAAGATGAATGGGCAGTCCCTTTAATTTTGCTCTTTTGACATAGTGATATATTTTTGATATAATATATCAAAAATGATAACATAAGGTGATAAACCATGGCTCGTAAACATGATAAAGTTGTCTTCAAAAATTACAGCCCATACCAATATTTAATGCCTATCGACCCAGAAGCTTTTATACCTCAAAATCATTTGGTCAGAGTAATTGATAAAATCATTGATAAGATAGATATATCAACCGTAATGGAAAAGTACAAAGGTGGTGGTACAAGTAGTTACCATCCACTGATGTTATTAAAAGTTTTAATCTATGCTTACATACAAGGTATTTATTCATCAAGAAAAATAGCTCGGGCTTTACGTGAAAACATTACTTTTATGTGGCTCTCAAAATATCAAGCTCCTGATTTTAGGACTATCAACAGATTTAGAAAAGAAATTTTGGGGGATGCAATTGAAAATATCTTTGCCGAGGTGGTTAAACTCCTTATAGAGTTAGGATATGTAAACTTCGACTATTACTATCTCGATGGGACAAAAGTTGAAGCCAATGCGAACAAGTATTCTTTTGTTTGGGCTAAAAGTACAAGAACTTTCGAAAAGAAGTTAAGAGAAAAAGTGAAAAACATAATCGAAGAGATTGAAAAAATAAATGAAGAGGAAGATAAAGCATTGGGAGATTTAGATGTAAAGTTAGAAGCTGACTATGATAGCAAGCAGTTAGAAGAAAAGATTGAGCAAATAAATCAAAAACTTGAGGAGGCTGAGTTTAAAAGCAAAAGAAAAGAAAAAAGAGTAAAGAAGCTGGTAAAGGTACTGAAAAATGATTGTGTCCTCAGACTCAAGAAGTATGAGAATTATGAAGCAATTTTAAATGGCAGGAACAGTTTCTCTAAGACAGACAATGACGCCACATTCATGAGGATGAAGGAAGACCATATGAAAAATGGGATGCTAAAACCTGGGTATAATGTGCAAATCGGCACACAGAACCGATTTGTGATAGGTTTTAGCATCCACCAAAGTCCCACAGACACTGTCTGTCTAAAGGAACACCTTGAGCTTGTGGAGAAGATAACAGGCCACAAGCCCAAGAACCTTGTAGCAGACAGTGGCTATGGGTCTGAAGAAAACTACCTTCATCTGAAAGAATGTGGCATAAATAGCTACATTAAGTATAACACATTTGACATAGAGCAGACAAGAAGATTTAAGAAGGATATTTTTAATGTAAAGAACTGGGAGTACATAGCTGAAGAAGATGCCTATGTTTGTCCTGCTGGTAAGAAGGCTAAATATTTATATCCGAAGATAAGTGCAAATGAGAGAGGATTTGTAAGTTATGAGAAGGTATATCAATGTGAAGAGATTTGTAATGGCTGTGAATACAGAGAAAAATGTTATAAAGGTAAAAGATGGAAGAAGAGATTTAGTATAAGACCTAGGTTAGAGAAATTGAAGGAAGAGGTAAGGCAAAGGCTATTGAGTGAAGAAGGCAAAGAGATTTACGAAAAAAGGAAGATAGAAGTTGAGACAGTATTTGGGATAATAAAGAACAATAAAGGGTTTAGGAGATTCCTGCTCAGGGGTATGAAGGGTGTAAAGCTTGAGTGGGGTTTGGTTTGTATTGCCTATAACATAGAAAAATTAGCGAAGATAATAATAGAGGGCTGGAGTAAAACTGCCACCCAACCCTCTTTTTGTTTGCTATATAGTTCAATATTGGTATTTAGTAGCATCAAATGCCCGATTCTGGTTATTAAAAATTATTGTTTTGGGACAGCCCCTTTCTTAATCTAAGACAAAATAAAGAAGCTGTTGTTATAATTGTAGATTAAATTTTAAAAAACTCTGTATTTTCAACAAGAGAAAGTGAAACTTGAGCTAAATCCTGAGCATTTTCAGCAATTTCTTCTGACCCGCGTGCAACTTCGTGTGATGCTGCTGCAATTTCCTGCCCGGATGCAGCTGTTTGTTGAGAGACAGCTGTTATTCTCTCAATATTTTTCATTATTTCAGCATTCATTTCTTTATTACGGCCAAGTTCTTCAACTGCATTGTTTACCTCTGGTGAGATTTCGTAGATTGAATCAATTATTAACCTCAAATTAGATACAGCTTGATTTATAACATCTAATTGAACTGAACTTTCATTTGTAATCTTTTCACTCAAGCTCAAAATATCAGCAATTTCGGTTTTAATTTCATTAATTATTGTACCAATAATTTTTACTGAGTCTTTTGACTGTTCGGCCAATTTTCTAATTTCATAAGCTACCACAGAGAAACCTTTGCCTGCTTCTCCAGCCTTTGCAGCTTCAATAGATGCATTCAAAGCAAGTAAGTTTGTCTGGTCAGATATACTTTTAATTGTTTGAACAACCATTTCAATATTTGCTGTTTTGGATGCAAATGCATCAATTGTTGACTTCATATTTGTAAACTGGTTCATAAAATTATTTGATATTTCTACAACTTCGGTGAGTTTCTGTTCACCTTGTTTGGAAAGCATATTTGTATTTTTTGCAAGTTCAATTATATTGCTAAATACCTGCTCTAACTTTTCAAAGCTGTCCATATATCTTTTTTGGAGCTGAAGAAGGTTTGTAAGAGATTCTGCTATTTCAGTCATTCCTTGAGCAAGCTGGTCAGTTGAGCTTGAAATCTCTTCTGAAGAAGATGAAATTTCCTGTGATATTGCAGACAGATTCATGGCATTTGAATTTACCTTATTTGCATTTTCTTGTATTGACTTTATTATATATGAAATTTTTGATATAGCCCGATTGTATTCTTCAATCATTTCGCTTATTTCTTTTATGATAGAGTTATCTTTAACTGATATATCTAAATTTCCCGAGGCAAGGTTTTGAGATACAGCTTTAATTTTTTTGAATGATGAAATTATAAAGGTTGTAAACAAAAGTAAAAGCAGGATAACAATTAATGATATAATCAATGTAATAATTATAGCTTGTTTTCTTGTTGAACTAATTACACTTTCTATTTCGCTTTTTTCTATGGCAGAAAAATAAATAAGGTTTGTCAAATTATCGTATCTATAAAAAGCAGTCTTTTCTTTTCCTTTATAGACATAGTCGATAAAACCTTCTTTTTCCTTTTTCATTTTCTTCACATATGGTTTTAACACAGAATCTGTCCCTATACGTGTTTTATCAGGATGTATTAAGACCTTTCCATCAGGTGACAAAACAACAATGTATCCAGACTTGCCAATCTTTGTTTTAACAAGTCTTTCACCAAAATTTTTCAGACTTATATCTGCACCAAGCACACCAACTATTTTGTTACCATTTTTTACTACTTTTGACACAGAGGTTGTAAGTTCTTTAGTCACTGCATCTACATAGATACTACTTAAAAGTACTTTGTCAGGGTTTTTGAGCGCTTCTTGATACCAAGGACGTTTTCGAGCATCAAAATCAGCAGAAAGTTTAACTTCAGGGTACAGAAGCAGTTTTCCATTCTGGTTAAATCCAAAATAAATAAATTGAATATCTGAACCATACGTTGTAGAAATAGCTTTGAAATAGTTTAAAAGTTCTGCCTTTTTGTTTTGGTCTTCAAAATTAATATTTTGTAATGTTGGCACAGAGGCTAAAATGTTTATCTGTTCCATAATTTTTTTTATAGTCTGTCTCAGCTCTTCTGATGCAGCAAAGGTTGCACTTTTGAATATGCTTTGTTGCTGTGCTCTAAACTCTTACTTACATTTGAGACAGTAAACGTCTCGACAGTTCCAACTGTTAGGAGCAAAATTACTATTAATGGTATAATTAAAAAAAGCACAAACCGAATCTTAAATTTTTTCATTTTCATACCACCCGTTTTTAGTTTTTTTTTTAAAAGTTATAATGTATATATACCCTCAAGAAAACACAGACAAATATTGTATACATAATACTTTTGGGTGTCAACAAAAAATTTTTTAAATTGCGATACAAAATACAACTCATCTTTCAATATCTTTCATCCTGCAAACTTAAAAAAATTCTTCCACATATGAAAGTTTACTTTTCCTTTTACACTTTGATTCTCAATCTCTCATACATAGTTTGAAATTATAAATTCATTATTTTTTTCTGTTGCATTTAATTTTACAACATAAACCATATTATTTTCTTCAAAATTTTGAGCAACGATTTTGTTTTTAATATGTTATAATATTATTAACTTTAGAGTTACTTACTTAAAAGTTACTAACTCTAAAGTTAGTAACTTATAAATCGGTGAGGTGAGATTGATGTTTATTGGCAGAGAATTTGAACTTCAAACTTTGAATAAACTCTACAGTGAAGATAGGTTTCACTTTGTTATAATCTATGGAAGAAGGCGTGTGGGAAAAACCACATTATTAGCTGAGTTTTGCAAAGATAAACCTTCAATATTTTTTGTTGCTGAAGAGTACAATGACAAGATGGCTTTGGAGTCTTTTTCAAATAAGATATTATCATATTTTGGATTAGAAGGGCTTTTAAATGGGTTTGAGTCATGGGAAAAGGCATTTTTGTTCTTAGCTCAAAAAGCAAAAGATGAACGTCTTGTGGTTGTAATTGACGAATTTCCTTATATGGTAAACTCAAACAAAAGTATTCCTTCAATCCTGCAAAGGCTTATAGATCATAATCTCAAGAATACAAAGCTGTTTTTGATTGTTTGCGGATCTTCTGTTAGTTTCATGGAAAAGGAAGTGCTTGCGTATAAAAGTCCTCTATATGGGAGAAGGACAGCACAGATTGTTGTTGAGCCTTTCAATTTCTTTGATAGCAGAAAGTTTTTCGAAAATTTTTCATTTGAAGAACAGGTCATTGCATATGGTATACTTGGCGGAATACCACAATATTTGAGGATTTTTGATGATAGGATGGATATATACGAAAACATAAAAACAAAGATTTTGGACAAGTCTTCTTATCTTTATGAGGAGCCCAAGCTTTTGATAAAGCAAGAACTGAGAGAACCAGCCTTATACAATTCAATAATAGAAGCAATTGCACTCGGTAGCAGTAAACTGAGTGAAATAGCAACCAAAGTGGGAGTTGACACAGACAAGTGTGCGAAGTATCTGTCCATTCTTATTGATCTGAAAATAATCGAAAAACTTTCACCAGTTGCAGAAAAAGAAAAAAGCAAAAAGAGCATATACAGGATAAAAGATAATTTTTTTAGATTCTGGTATCGATTTGTTTTCAGCAACAAGGAATTGATTGAACAGGGCTTGGCAGATGAGGTCATTGAAAAAAAGATAAAACCTTTCATGAGCCACTTTATAGGGCCTGTCTATGAACAGGTGTGCATTGATTATATGAAAATGCTGAACAAAGAGAAAAAGCTTCCGTTTACTTTTGAAAAGATAGGAAAATGGTGGGGTACCAATCCAATCAAAAAGTGCGAAGAAGAGATTGATATAGTAGCAATCGGTGAGAATAAGGCTATTTTTGGAGAGTGCAAATGGAAAAACAAAAAAATGGGAATTAGCGAACTTCACAGTTTAATTGAAAAAAGTAGCATTTTCAATTATGAGGATAAATACTATATCTTATTTTCAAAAAGCGGGTTTGAAGAAGACCTAATGGAAGCTGCTAAAAATAACGAAAGGGTTATTTTACTTGAAAGTTTTTAAAAATAAATTTTCAGATTGATTTAAAAAAAAATGACATAACATTTGCGCTTTTCTTTCGTTAAATTTTTTAGAAGGTGAGGGATTTGGAAAATCAGGTGGATAAAAGGAGAGGTTTTAAATGCTAAAAAGAATACTTTTGGGAGTGATTGTATTGCTGTTGGCAACTTCTCTTGTGGGAGTTTTTAGAGCCATGCCAGATGAAAATAAGACAGAAAGTATTTTACCAAAGATTAAAAGCTTTGATAATTTTAAAAAATTGATTGCTGATGCTCAAAAAAAGCTTCCTTATTTTGAATTCTCAAGAGATGGATTATTTTTGGAAGGAAGACCCGGGATAGTTTATTCTCAAGATGCTAAAGTATCAGACGAATCTACCTCTGACTACTCTAAAACAAACGTTCAGGTTGAAGGTGTTGATGAAGCTGACAGAGTCAAGACAGATGGTGAGTATATTTATGTTATAAATGAGACTGCCAGAAAGCTCACAATAGTAAAAGCATATCCTCCACAGAAGATGCATCTTATGAGCAGCATCAAGTTAGAAGAAGATTTTTATCCAAAAGAGTTTTATGTGGACAGCAGGTATTTAGTGGTAATTGGTGAAAGCAAGGAAGTATATAAGCAAATTCCTTACAAAGAAGATGATTTAGACTCAAAGAAAATCTCAAGCAGAATAATAGCTTATCCACCCTATTATACCACAAAAGAGACAGTTTGTTTTATATATGACATCTCAGACAAAGCAAATCCAAAGAACATAAGAAAGATAACCCTTGATGGCAGATACTTGACTTCAAGAAAGATCGAAGGAAGCATTCATATAGTTTCTTTAAAGTCTTTTCCATATTATTTTATCGACAGCAAAAATCTATCAGCCCAAGATTTCATGCCTTCTTATTCAGACACTTCTATGAAAGGTGCGCAAAAAGTCTATATTGATTTTAATAACATAAGATATGTTCCTGACTTTACAGATTTTAGCTACACGCTTGTTGGAAGTTTTAATTTAGATTCCGACACTTCGCCTGTTTCAGTTGAATGCATCCTTGGTGCAGGAGACATAGTATACTGCTCAAAAGAAAATCTTTACATTTGCGCTCAAAGTTATAAAAAAGTGATTTTGCCTGCAAAAACTTTGGAGTCTTTAAGACCAAGATATTGTTACAAGCCAAAAACAATTGTTTACAAATTTGCATTGACAAAAGGTAGGGCAGAAGTTTTGTGTGCAGGCTTTGTTGAGGGAAAGGTGCTAAATCAGTTTTCGATGGATGAGTATGATGGGTATTTGAGAATTGCCACAACAGTTGAATCACATTATTCCTGGGAAGGGGATTTTCAGGAGTACAACGCTGTGTATGTTCTTGACAAGAACTTAAAAATAGTTGGTAAACTTGACAAATTTGCAAAAGGTGAGAGCATCTACTCTGCGAGGTTTATTGGAAATAGGCTTTATCTTGTCACCTTCAAAGCGCTTGACCCGTTTTTTGTGATAAGTCTTGAGAATCCTCAAAAACCTGAGATTTTAGGGTATCTGAAGATACCCGGGTATTCGACATATCTTCATCCATATGACCAAAATCACATAATCGGATTTGGCAAGGACGCAGAAGACCTAAATGAAGAATATGCCATTCCTCTGGGGCTTAAGATTGCAATGTTCAATGTTGAGGATGTAGAAAATCCAAAAGAGCTGTTCAAGGTCATAATCGGAGACAGGGGCACTAACTCTGAGCTTCTTAATAATCACAAGGCACTTTTGTTTGATAAGAATAAAAACATTTTTGCATTTCCTGTTGTGATTTACGAAAAAGATGGGAATATATTTAGAGGTGCTTGTGTTTACAGCATTGACATGAAAAAAGGATTTATATTGAAAGGAAAGATAACACATAACATATCGGAAAAGGGATGTTATGATATAAACAGGATTTTATATATAAATAATACTTTATACACAATATCAGACAAGATGATAAAAGCAAATAGGATAGATAATTTAGATGAAATAACAAGTTTAATGATGGAATAAATATGGATTAAAATAAAAGTATATGGAATCAAAGGGGCAGGATTGATCAATCCTGCCCTTTTAAAACAAGTCCAACTGTTTTTGTTTTATTATCAATTACAACATATCCTAATTTAGGAAGGTTTGTGGAATATTTAAATAATCTAAAGCCGACAGAATTCATTGTAAATTCAGATGAACACATATCTCTATATTTAACATTGTTTACAATCAAGAATCGAGAATTTTTGGCTGGAAACTTTACTATGAAATTGCCTTTTGTGTCTATAAGGCCAATATAGTTGTCAGTAGTAACACAAGACATATGGGCAAAAAATGAGTCTGCCTGAATGTATTGAGGTTTAATAGCTATTTTAAAATTTTTGTCCATAAACCCCCATCTACCATTTTGCTTGAAGGCACACAAGCCTTCACTGAATTTTTTTATATCCTCAAATTGAGGTGTTACTACAAATTTGCCGTTTATATCAACAATACCCCACTTTTTGTTTTTTGAAACAGCAATTAGATTATTCAAACCAATATATTTGATGTTTTCATAAACTTCTTTGCTCTTTGTTTTATTAGAACCTTTGATGAATATGAGTTTGTACTTATTTTTGTTTATTTTCTCATAGGAGATATATTCTGATGCTTTTTTTTCAGTATTTTGCTTATTTAAAACAGATTGATTTTTGACTTTTTTGTTTTCTTGTCTTTGCAATACTTCAGCAAATTTTTTATTTGACAAAACTTCTTCAAAAGTTTTGTATTTTATATCCACAAACATGTTGCCATAGCTATCAATAGCACCACACTTTCCATCTTTTGAAACTAACAAATAAGGTATCTTAGGGTCTGGAAAAGGTCCATCAAGTGCACAAAGGTAATATTTTGCGTGTACAGCAACAATTCCATTGCAGTTTGCAGTAGGGAAAGGTCCATAAGATATAAAATTTATTTTATTAAATTGAGGTTTGACAATGTTTTTTGTGCGTAAATTAATAAATCCTATTTTTCCGTCTTTTTCATATAAAAAGATATCCATAAAAGCAACAGCACCTACTAAATATTGGTTGTCAATGTTTAAAATAAATTTCAAGTTTGAATCTAAAATTCCTGGTTTTCCATTTTGCCAGACTACAAAAAAGTCTTTGTAAATCTTTGGAGAAAGTTTTGGTTCTGTGCTACTTTCAGAGCAAATTATATCTATACAGTCGAATATTGGATCAAAAAGTACTTTACCGGCAGGGGAGAGAAAGCCAAATTTTCCATTCTTATGATAAATAATAAGGCCATTTTCACAAAATATAAGTCTTCCAAACTGCGGTTTTAAGTAAATATATTTTTGGGTATTAGCTTGTAAGGGATTTGTCAATACAAATAAATTTGAGATTATTAATATCAAACAAGCAACTACCTTTATTTTTCGCATTCAAAAGCCTCCTTTGAAATTTTGTTTTCTTCAATGATCAGACCTTGTTATGTTGAAAATGTAATAGTAAAATTATGGGATTGATAATATTATAAATAATATTCAAGTAAAAGGCAATATAAAAGACAATGTTCATTTATGGTTAATTTTTGCTATAATATTGAAGTAAATAAATATTAATTTTAGTTTATAAATATAAAAGGTGGTAACAGATGATGAAAAATGAAAAAGAAAAAAATAAGTTATCAATTACTGAATATTTAATATTAGCAAGTTTTATATTTTTTGTGCTGTTTTTGATTATTTTCTTAATAAGGTTTATTGTATACTTCAAAGACCTTAGTATTATCCGCAATAATATTTATAAGGATTTATTGCAAGACGAGATAATAAAGGAGTGCTTTAGTGCATTTTGGTATTTATTAAAAACCTATGGGGAATCAGCTATCTTCATTTTTACCATCTTTGTGTGTACTCTTTTTATTCTTTTGGCTGTTATGTGTGCCTTTGATAGAAAAGGAGAGAATAAGAAAACAAGAATTAACTATAAGTATGATATGAGGATTTTGAATATAAACAATAGTAAATCTAAAAACGATTTTAAACTGACTAAAATAGATCCAGTAATTGCTAAAGTGATAAAAGACCATTATGTATTTAAGGTATACGATGATGGAAATATTTTAGTTCCTTATTCTATTTATGAAGGATATTATGTAGATGGATTAGTTATTTGTAAAAACCTGGAGATAAATGCGACAGGTAAAATAGAAAATATTGAAGAGAAACTTTTTGAAGAAAGAGATGTTTTTGAAATGGAAGAACCAAACAAGGTTTTTACAGCCCAGGTAAAACTTTATTTAAAAGAAGTCTTTAAGAAGGAAATAAAAAACAACTTTTTAGACAATGTTTTTATGAGCAGATGGAATGCGGTAGTTTTTGCTTCTTTGTTAATTGTAGTTTTATATAACATATTTTTGGATTTTAGACTTATGAGCCAGGAAGCAGGATTTTCAAATTTGCAGCAACTTCTGATTGTGCTAAGCAATAATTTTATATTCATTTCTTTGCTGCTATTGTTCTGCGGGTTGTTTTTAAATTTTTCTTACATAGATATTTCTGAGATGTGCAACACTATAAACTTAGAGTTTATTCCACGCTTTTATAAGCGTTTATATCTAACTAAAGAGATAAATGATGTGAAATACGATAAATATCAGATAGTGTTTATTAGGCGAGATATTTTTGAGAAGATGAAAAACGAGTATGAAGAGGTTGTGAAAGATAATTTGTTTGAAGTGAGTTTTCTATGCTGTGAAAATATAGAAGCACCAGCTAAAAAAAGATTGCTTGAGGTAAAGTGGATTGAAGTAGATATGAATATAAAAGAGCTTGATGATATCGCATGCATTGAAATATTTAAAAACCAAGATGTAATAAATAACACTGGTAATAAGCTATTTAAAAGAAATTTTGCAATTCCAGCTATTTTGCTTTTATCTTTGGTAATTGTGGGAATTTGTTTGTATGTAATAAAGTTGTGGACAGCAAATATGCATATGGTAGGAGAGGTAAAAAAATATTTATACAATTACAGCATACCATTGCAAAAGGCAGAAGAGATAATGGATCTAATGCCTGCTTGGTATTTTTTAGATGTTGCAAATAATAACAATAACAATCATATTTTAACAAACTACAGTTTAGCAGAAACAGCGTGGAATCTTAGCCCTTTTAAAATTTTCAAAAAATCGCAGGTATCAAAGATTAACAACTTTGATAATTTTAAAAGCTATGTAAATAAACTGAGTTATATGACAAATTTAAAAAATAGCTCAAAAGAGAATTTCAACAGATGGTTAAGTAATGTGAAGGAAATAGAGAAAAAAGAAAATGTCATCCTTTCATTTAGAGAATTCAGTTTCTGGGATGTGCCATTTATTTTTATAAATTCAGTTGCTTTTCTTTCAGTGCTTATATTTATTGGTTTTTTATTTTTACTTTTCGATTTTTTAATATTAGGTATAATAGTAAAATTTAAATTGGCAAAGATAGATGACGAGATTGAAAAGGTGTTGATAAAAGTATTAAAAATTTCATAATAAAAACAAGACATGTAGTAATAAAATGTATTTAACAAAAGAAAAGTAGTTTTTACTGTAAAAATATAAGAGTATTTAATGTTTAAAAAACAATTTTATTTGACCGAAATTATTCTACCTGCTAGTAATTTAACATTAGTTTAATGATCATTTAACAAAAACATTGTTGACATTTTTAACATTGTATAATATAGTACGAGTATACAAATTAATTTAAATAATACAATTGTTTTTGAGGATGGGGGAAATACAAGACTAAAAAATATAGGTTTGAAAAAAGCCTTTTATGCTATTGGAAATATTGATAATATAACTAAAAAACTGGATGAATCGAATATAAAGTATGATGTAATAAGTAGAGATAGACTTATCGAGGAATATAAGAATGGAATTTTAAAAGAGACAGAAATGATTGAAACTTTTTTATATATTTATCTACCTATAAACATATTTATGATTATTAATATGTTTCTAATGTCTTTAGAAGAGAGAAGTAGATATAATAATTCATTCAAGTTGATAGGTATGAGAAAACTAAAGATAATTTTGATGAATACTTTTGAGGGGATATTTATAATAATTGTTGGCAGCATATTAGGATTAATATTTAGAACGATATTGTCTAATGAATTGCCGTCATTTATTGAAAGTTTATACGGAATAAGAATGCGCAACTTTATTCCGTGGACATTATTATTTGATATTGTTGTATGTGCTCAAGCTGTTTCTATCATTGCCACATTTATATTAAGTGTATTTTCAAATGATGAAGAGGGAACAAAACTAATAGGAAGAGAGGAATAATTGATGTAAATAAATATTAATAATGTAAGTTATTCATATGATAAGAAAAATTTCGTAATAAGGGATTTTAATTTGACAATTAATGAAGGAGAAACTATTGCAATAATAGGTACATCTGGCAGTGGGAAAATCACTCTATTAAACATTATTGGTGGAATAATAGAACCTAGCAAAGGAGAAGTTTTATATGATAATGTAAATATACATAAGTTGAATAAAAAAGATGCTGAGATTTGTAAATTATCAAAATTAGGGTACATATTTCAAAACTACAATCTGATACCACTTCAAAATGTGTTGGACAATGTATTGTTGTCTGCTGTTTTATTGAAGAAAAGTATCATTATAAGAAAGAAGCAATAAGATTGTTAAAAGAATTGAATTCAGAAAATAAGATAAAGAGCAATATATTGGAGTTATCTGGTGGTGAACAACAAAGAGTTGCAATTGCAAGGTCTTTGATTATAAAACCTTTGATTATATTAACTAATGAACCAACGGGCAATCTTGACAAAGATAATACAATTAATTTCATGAATATGCTGACATGGTTAGTAAATGAAATAAAAATCCAAATTATAATTTCCAGTTCCCTTTAAAAAAGTGTTGCATTTAATATTGCAATTTAGAATTTAAATGAAGAATTGTCTACAACATAGATTTGAAAAAAGGATTTGTTTTGAAGAGTAAGATTTCTAGTGAAATTGATGATGGATATTGTGAGAAAATAGACAGGCCTTTGTGTATTGGCGATGTGCTCTACTCTGTTTCAAACTCAATGATAAAAACAAGTTCTTTTTGAGAACTTAGAGGAGATAGCATGGTTAAGGTTGGATTGAAAGAGCAGATTATAAATATGCGAGAGTTCCCAGGAATTTTGAAAGCAATAAATTATAAAAGCAATAATATAAAGATTAAAGGAAACAAGCACAACAGGAAATCCTTGATTTAAGATATTTCAGGGTGTTGTTAATAAAAATTATCCTGCACTATCTTAATATAATTTAGCACAAATTGAAATTAACGTTTGCATTTCTATATATTGCATAATAAAGAAAAAAGTTTGTAATTAATTTATGAGTAAGGTAGAAGTTTGCAGAAAATATATCAATATTCATTTTGTCAAAATATTTAATAACATCCAACTTGGATGTTTCTACAAGAGGATGAAAATCTAACTTGCAGGGAGGTAAAGGAAGAATGAAAGTTGAAGAAAAGAAGATAGGTAGTGTTATTATGATTTTTGCGATATTATTGAGCGTTGTTCTTCCAGTTTTAGCGACTACATATCAAAGTAAAAATTATTCAAAAAGCACATTTTCAAATGAATTAAAGAACTGTGTAATTCAAATTGCTGCTGGAGAAAGTCATTCATTAGCACTTAAAAAGGATGGTAGTGTTTGGGCTTGGGGAAATAATTTTAGTGGTCAAGTGGGAAATGGTACTAATATAATTACTATTTTTATTCCTGAGCAAGTTAAAGGTTTAAAAGATGTTGTAGCAATTGCTGCTGGTGATAATTATTCATTAGCACTTAAAAAAGATGGCACTGTTTGGGCTTGGGGAAATAATAGCAGTGGTCAATTGGGAAATGGCACTACTAAAGATTCGAATATTCCTGTCCAAGTGAAAGGATTGAAAGATGTTATAGCAATTAGTGCTGGAGAGAATTATTCAATAGCTCTTAAAAAAGACGGTACTGTTTGGAATTGGGGAGAGAGTTGGTACGGTCAATTTGGGAATAGTACTACTGGGTATTCTACTGTGCCTGTCCAAATCAAAGGATTAAAAGATGTTGTAGCAATTGCTGCTGACTCAGATCATTCATTAGTTCTTAAGAAGGATGGTACTGTTTGGGCTTGGGGAAATAATAGCAGTGGTCAATTGGGAAATGGTAATAGCACTATTGAATATTCTACTATTCCTGTAAAGGTTAAGGGATTAAAGGATGTTATAGCAATTGCTATTGGAGGTTGCTATTCCTTGGCCCTTAAGAGAGATGGTACTGTTTGGGCTTGGGGAGATAATAGCAGTGGTCAATTGGGAAATGGCACTACTGTAAATTCCCCTGTTCCTGTCCAAGTCAGAGGATTAAAAGATGTCGTAGCAATTGCTGCTGGAGACTTTCATTCCTTAGCGCTTAAGAGAGATGGCACTGTTTGGGCTTGGGGAGATAATTCTTGGGGTCAGTTAGGGAATGGCACTGGTGGTTGTGATAAATATTCCACTATTCCCGTACGAGTTAAAGGATTAAAAGATGTCGTAGCAATTGCTGCTGGTGGAAATTTCTATTCGTTAGCTCTTAAGAGAGATGGTACTGTTTGGGCTTGGGGGAATAATGAGCACCATCAATTGGGGAATGGTAATGGTGGTTATAATAAATATTCCACTAGCCCTGAACAAGTCAAGGGTTTAAAATAGATGCTATGTTAACTAATGTTGTGAAGCTTCATTTTAAACAAAAAATAATATAAAGGTATTCGATATAGAAGAAAGTGACGTCTACATACAAAATTTTAAAGGTAGCAAAGTGCAAAGATGCTATTTTGTTATAATAACTTATTGAGAATACCATAATTTATAATTAATGTAAAAATAATGTGAATGTTTTTAGCTTCTAATACCAGTTTTTTCATCCAACCTAGGTTTAATAAAAAGCGTAAACTTCAGCAAAAAGCTTTAAATTATTACGCATTTCTAGCTGTTTGCAAAATAGGTGGTGATTGAAGGTAAGAGATGCCAGTATAAACAGGAAATACAATCGAGATGTAAAAAGAAGAGTAGAATTGCAACTAAATATTATCAATATAATCAAAATATTCAATAATAATTGTATGCCAAAAATTTACAACCTCAAAAAAGACAATAGTATCCTAAACCTTCTAAACTCTAAGTTTAGAAGGTTAAGAAAAACAAAATCATAAATTTTTTAAAAGTTAATAATTCAATAAAAATTGTGAGTTTAAGCGATAAGTTTTTTAAGTTTGTTCAGTTTTTTAATAGTCAATTTAGAACAATAAAGCTTAATATTGTGAGCGAGAATAAATAAAAGCGAAAAAGTAATGGCAGAGAGCAAGAAATCAGAGAAAATAGAAATATGGTCATAAGTGCAGATGGTATCAGAACCCATGTAGGATTTTAGGTGGTAAATAGTCTGCTCCACGGTAACACGTTTATTGTAGAGGTCTAAAAACTCTTGAGAATTTCTGTTTATACCTGGGAAAGACCGAAAATCGTCAGGGTAAGTGTAGAACATTCTACCTGATTTGGAGGTAGTACAAGGCTGAGGGCAAGAGCAGGTACGTTTGCCATTTTTGTAAGAAGACATAGGACAAGTCCATTTAAAACGCACAGAACGATTTTTACCCTGACATTTGCCTTCAGGTTTAAAAGGTTTATCGACCTTTTTGCAGATAGGGACACCATCTTCAGAAATAACGATGTTGGGGTCTGAAGTAGGTGTAGTATTTTTAGAGGCTCTTGTATTTAGAGGAATAACGATTTTGGAGAAGTTGAAGGTGTTTTTTAAAGTGGAGTAGATGTTATGTGAATCCAAGGCGCTGTCAGCAATGAAAGTGGAGAAATTTTTGGGAATATAAGAGAATAAAGTTTCGAGCGAAGGAATTAAAGCTTTAGAGTCGCAGATACTTTTATGTTCTATAGGATCAGAAGAAGTAGAATCAGAGTCAAACAGAGGTAATAAAGCTAAGGGTATACCAAGAGCATTTGTAATGACAGCAAATTTTAAAGCCCAGCAGAAATGGCCATTTACAAACATAACGCGGATATTAGAATTAGCATTAGCAGTTTTAGGCAAGGAAGAATAGACAATAGAATAGATTTTATCAGAGGACAGCTCAGGGTTAGCTTTTGAGGTATTTTTCTGCAGTAGATGAATGAATTTAGGGTTGTTTTCACGAACCTTTGGGACAATACCGGTTGTATCGAAGATTAAGATTGAAGCAAGTTCAGGGCATTGTTGGATAGAGATATTGTGTGCATGGATAGAGATGCTTTGGAAAAGTTTAAGTATTTCGCTGTTAAAGACTTTTCTGAAACGTGAGAAAGTAGAAATAGAAGGAACATTGCCATTTAGGTTACAGAAAGAACGAAGTTCATAGGAGTTAAGGAGAACAGCCCGAAGCTGAGTAAGGGTATTGAGTTTGAGTAATTTTTGGACAAAGAAGCACAGGAGCATAGATTCTAATGAGAAGCATCTATGCTTGCCAAAGTGTTTATAGTAAGCATTGTAGAAAGAAGAAGGTATGTAGTTTGATAAGTTGATGAATTTATTGAACAAGCCTAAAAGGCTTTCAGGCTTATAGAGAGCCGAAGCCTTTAGGTGGGAGAATAGATCTAGGAAAGAAAGTTGTTTAGGTTTGGTGTTGAACATTTGTCCCCTCCTCATAGTAGAAAATTTGTTTTATATAATCATATTTTACTAGAACTATGAGGAGGGTGACCAGACTTTTTTGAATCTTTCTAAAGCTTGATAACGCTCATATTGAGCGTTTCTGCAAAAGGCTATTATTACGCATTTCAAAAGGGAGGTTTTTGGTTGTTGCATGCTGAAACTTAAGAATTTTCAATATCTCCTGACACAGCGACAGTGTAAAATTTCTTTAGGAGAGTGACTAAAAATCCTTTAATGAAAACTTTCATTTTCAAACATAGTATATTAATAATAAAATTTACAGATAATTTTTGACTAAAGCAGTAGTTTGTAGGGAATAAGCCTGTATGCCTTTTATCAAAATATCTGACGACTATTCCAGTCCAAGTCAAAGAAATAAAAGATGTTTTGGCGATTTCAGCCGGAAGCTATCATTCCTTAGTACTAAAGAAAGGCGACACAGTATGGGCTTGGGGAGCAAATGCCACAGGTCAATTGGGCAATGGTGGAGAGGGTGTCTATTCATCTATTCCCGTTCAGGTAATTATTAAATAGTGTGATAGAATACAAGAGCTGTTCAGAAGAGTAAGTGGACAGATCTAATTTTTTGTGATATTTTCTTCTTCTTCGTATTTTTCTTTCTTATTTTGCAGCGTTTGCAGCAATGGCAGAAGATAAATATTTAAGCAAAGGGATATGTGCGGACTATGGTTTTTAAAAGACCAGCTAATTAAAGTCAAGAGTTTTTAAGAAAATTTTGATAACATTTTATGGTAGAAAATTCTTTTAAAAGGGCATAAGAAGGTAAGCCATCCATTAGAGGTTGACATAACATATGGAGGCTGAGCATATATTATGGTTAACCAATGTTTCATTAATAAAACAATTATTTATACGCAATAAACAGCAGTCTTGTTAAAACATTTTTGAATATGTTCTTCAGGAGTT
The DNA here is from genome assembly GCF_026914305.1 of Caldicellulosiruptor acetigenus. NCBI lineage: Bacteria > Bacillati > Bacillota > Caldicellulosiruptorales > Caldicellulosiruptoraceae > Caldicellulosiruptor > Caldicellulosiruptor acetigenus. The sequence goes on from NZ_CP113866.1 coordinate 26,083, forward strand.
CTAAGTTCAAAAGGCTTTTTATCACGCATAACAGCAAAGATAATGCATATAAGCTTTCTAGTCAGCGCTTAAGGTATCGTTTGGAGTAGGGTAGTTTTCAAGTATAGCCAAAGATGTTTTGGAGAAAATGTCAAGGAAGTATTTTAATGTTATTTTAATGATGAGACTCAAAATCTTATGTTAACCGAATCTTTGGTTGTTATTTTATTAGAATTTTTATTGATGTGTCTTACGAAAATAATTATACAAGGAAAGAATGAGTAGATATGAAAGTTATTGATACAAGTAATTTTTTATGATATCGTTTTAAAGAGTTATCCAATTGAATAAGCAGGGGTGCAGATTTCGATGGAATATGATAGAGAAAAGTTAATAAAAGCAAAAAGTATTATAGAAAAGATAGCAAATGGCATAAATCCTATAAGTGGCGAAAGTATTAAAGAAGATAGCTTTATGCAGGACCCAAGGTTGATAAGGTGCTTTTTTTATATTGCTGATGTATTAGATGCTGTTATAAAAAATGGATTTAACGGCGTGAGTGCAAAACCAACACAATTTGTTATTACACCTGAACAGAAAAAGAGGATTAAACTTCCTGATTATAATATTGGCGTGAATGAATTTGCAAAGTGTGTTAACAATGTTATAGACCCCAGTGTTAGTAAGAGATTAACAGGTGCAGACATAAACAGACAACTCAAAAAAATGGGAATTTTGAGCGAAATAAAGTTGCCAGATGGAAAAACAAAAACTGTTATGAACGAAAATTCACAAAAGTATGGTATAGAAGTTGAAAAGAGAACTTACAAGGATATTGAGTATGAGGTTATTGTGTTTAACGAAAAAGGTAAGAAGTTTTTGTTAGAGAATTTAGAAAAGATAATGTCTTACTAAGTGAATATAAAGAAGAAAAAGGTGGGATGCTTTTCTTGCAGCTCCCACCTTTTGTTTTTAAAAAATTGATGTTATCATCTTTTTTTCCTCATCACACCGACAACTTTTCCAACTATACGAAGTTCCCCTTCTTTGATGTTTATTGGCTCATATTTGCTGTTTTCGGGAATGAGCAGGACTGTGCTTCCCATTTTGCAAAATCTTTTCACAGTTATTTCACCGTCAAGCCATGCAATAACAATATCTCTGTTTTCCGCAGTATTGCATTTTTGAACAATTGCAATGTCTCCATCTTTTATATTTGCTTCCACCATACTATCGCCCTTAACTTTAATAGCAAAATATCTTTCAGGGTCAGAGATAATAGAAGTCGGCAGGGCAACCTTACCAATTGCCTCATCAGATGTTTCAACGGGTGTTCCTGCTGCAACCTTTTCATACAGGTTAATTTTGAGAACATCTTCTGATTTTATCTCTATGAGATGTCCATCTTGAACTAAGTCAATATGTCCTGTGTCTACCAATTTTCTGAGTCTGTAAGTTTTTGACCTTCTGAAATCTACAACCTCATATTCTTCAATTTGAGAAGGAAGCATACTTATATCAAAGTGAGGAAAATCGTCAACAATTTCAAATCTGCTGTCAAATATTAAAATGCTGTTTCCATCTGTTACAACTCCAAAAGAACATCTTGGAACCACATTCAAATAACTTTTCAGCTGCTCTGCCCCCTGACCTATTCCAGAAAGATATGGTTTTACCTCAAAAATGATAAATGGTACCTTTTCTTTATTTGAATCATACCTGAACACAACAACATCCACAAATGCAGGTTTTGAAAATACGTTTATCCTGTACTCAACATCAATCAACTCTTCAGGGTATTTATAAGTTTCAATAAGTTCATTTATAAGCCACTGGCGAACCTCTTCTTCTTTGCAGTAAATATCCCTGATTTTGTTTATGTATCTGTAATCATCAATCCTCAGCTTGTAAAAACTGCGAAGATTGCATTTAGAATCAATTCGAAGAAGTTTTGTATTAAGCTCGCTCAAAAATTTTGATGGTTTTCTTGAGCAGCACAAATACAGCCTTTCGTTTGCTCTTGTCATACCAACGTAAAAGAGCTTTTTGTCAGTTGTCTCTTGCAGCTTTGCAACCTCATTGTCTTCGCATGATGAGTATGGGATGATGTTGCTATTAAGTCCAATGATAAAAACCACTTTGAATTCCAAACCTTTTATAGAGTGCATGGTGATAAGCCTTATACCCTCTTCTTCAAAGTTTTCACCCGAATCTGAGTTTAAAAATATGGCTTTCAGCCCTTTTGAAGAGACATAATTGTAAAAAGACTCCAAATATTTTCTATTTTTACAAATCACTGCAATATCTTTTAGTTGAAATTCAAATGCTAAGTTGTTCACAATTTCATTGTATACAAATTCTGCTTCTTGTTCTTCGGTTTGGAAAATCTTTAGTACAGGCAGAGGTCCTTGCTTGTCTATTAAAGCAGGTTTTACAAAATTCTCATCTTCTATTATTTCTGGTGTTTTTTCTATTAAACTATATGCAAGATTTGCAATCTGGACAGTTGTCCTGTAGTTTTTAGACAGCGTATAGCTTTTTCCTGTCATGTCAAATCCAATGCTTGCAAACGACCTTCCCCTGACAAGCCATGAGTGTGTGTAAATGCTCTGGGCTGTGTCTGCAATAAACATTATGCTGGAATAGCTTTTTTCGGAGTTATAAAGAAGCTTTAAAATTTCTAATTGAACTTTTGTGAGGTCTTGACTTTCATCTATTATAATGTGCGTATATTTTGTAATCTTGTGTTCATTTGCTTTCAAATAATCCAGTACAATCAAAGCCATGTCTTTAAAATCGACAAGTCCATTTTCTTTTAAAAGCGAGGTATAAAGCTGCATAAGTTCAAATATAGCTTTTCTTGTTTCTGAATTCTTTGCTATCTTCTGAGGTATGTCTTTCTGATTTTGAACTGTTCTACCTATCCTATCAGTGCTCTGATATTCCTCTAATTCTCTTATATTACATGATTTTATCCACTCAATCTCATCTAAAAGAAAATTGGCAAAAGAAAGGTCTATATATTGAACCTTTGGGTATTTTTCTTTGATCTTAACAATTGCCTGATTGAGAAAATTATATTTTGTAGCCTTGTTGTTGACAATCTCAAGTTTTTCGCCAGAATATTCTTTGTATTCCTGGAAAAATCCATAGATTATGCTGTCAATTGAAGCTATCTTAACCTTATCCTTGTTGTCATTTACCAGAGCATCAAATGAAATATATGCATCTTCCAACTTGTTATAGAGGTATTTCAAATAATTTACCAGAGTTTTGTTAAAAGTTACCATTAGAATTTTGTCATCGGGCGCAAAGCAATATTCATTTAGAAGATAAACTACTCTGTATATTGCAACTGTTGTTTTTCCAGAACCTGCAACACCTTTTACCAGCATATGCCCATTTGGTTTTGCCTGAGACAGTTTCTTCTGCTCAATGTTCAAATTCACCAAGATTACCCCCACACAAAAACAAACGTTTTTTATTTTTGATATTATTATAAACCAATTTTGTATTCTTTGCAAACAAAATCCATAGCAAGAAAGGAATATTGCAAATGAGAGGAGAAAAAATCATTTCAATTTTGCAATTTATACAAATTTGAAGAGAATAAAAAATAAAAATTCGTTTATTAATTTGTGTTTATAAGTCTTTTCACGATGGTATTAATAAATTGGACAAAAAAGTTTTAAAGGAGTGGTTATAATGGAAAATACAAACAGAATCCCGCTGCTTGGAGAGAAGTTTCCGAGCATGACGGTAAAAACAACTCATGGTGTGAAAAAGCTTCCTGATGACTATGCAGGAAAATGGTTTGTGCTCTTTTCGCATCCAGGCGACTTCACACCAGTTTGCACAACAGAGTTTGTAGCCTTTGCAAAAAAGGCTCAAGAATTCAAGAAACTAAATAGCGAGCTGATTGGCCTTTCGGTTGACCAAGTTTTTGCTCACATAAAGTGGATTGAGTGGATAGAAGAAAAGCTTGGTGTAAAAATTCCGTTCCCTGTCATTGCAGATGAGCTTGGGAAAGTGGCAACCACTTTGGGAATGCTTCATGAGGCAAAAGGGACAAACACCGTCAGAGCTGTTTTCATAGTAGATGACAAAGGAATTTTAAGGCTTATGATGTACTATCCTCAAGAGGTTGGAAGAAACATTGACGAGATACTAAGAGCGCTAAAAGCATTGCAGACATCAGACCAAAACGGTGTTGCATTGCCAGAGAACTGGCCAAACAACGGGTTGATTGGCGACAAGGTAATAATTCCACCTGCTGCAACAGAAGACTTAGCAAAAGAAAGACTTCAAAAAGCTAAAGATGGCGAGATTGAATGTTTTGACTGGTGGTTTTGTTATAAGAAGCTGTGAGGATAAAAAATACAATTTGGAAGACCGCGTTTAGACGTGAGCGGTCTTCTTTTTTACAATCACATTTAACCACTTTTCATTTTCTTTGCCTTTTCGAACATCGTTTGTTATCAAAATTTCCAATATATCAAAGTATCCAAGTTTTTTTATTAATTCAGAAAAAGACTTTTCATCATAATAGTTAAAGAACCTGCCATCATCTCTATATTCCTCTTTATCTCCATATTTAAATGATGAATACAAAACACCATTTGGTTTTAGAGCACGGTAGATTTTATATAATATACTACTGATTTCATCTCTTCTGACATGTAACAAAGAGGCACAAGCCCAAATGCCGTCAAATTCTTCTTTAAAATCAATTTCTTGAAATGTCATATGCAGAGTTTTTTTTCCTGTATATTCACTTGATAATTTCACCATTTCAATTGAACCGTCTACTGCCACAACATCATAACCTTTTCCCAGAAAATATTTTGTGTCTCTTCCAGAACCGCAACCCAAATCAAGAATTTTACCACCCTCAGGGATGTATTTTAAAAATAGCTTGTATAAATTTTCCATGTTTGCATCCTTTGTATTCATGAAAAAATCAATGGCATTATCATCATAGTACTTAATCGTCTGATCCATTTTCTATTCTCTCCTTGTAATAACGTTTTACTCTATACTCAATAACATCTTTGAAATGCCGAATAAAATCTTGGTTTTTGATAAATGATTCAAGGTCTTTGGAAAGATACAAAAATTCGCCATCTCTTTTGAGAAATTTTGAAAATTCATTATCGTTTAATAGAGCTTCTTCTGGATTTTTTCTTGAAAGATCCAGCCAATCCTCTTTTGTCCACTCTTTGTATCCCTGTGTACTTTTGTGCCTTGCCAAGTCAACTGCGTTTGAAGGATTAGAATAAAATTCTTTAAAGCTTCTATAGATATCATCAGGTGTTGCAACAAGCTTTATTTCTCCATTGTTATAAAATGCAAGAAGCAAAGGCATTTTATAGCTTTTTGTCATACGAGTATTTTCAATACATCTAATAAATTCATGTGCGACGGTAGCGTACAAGGCTTTTTCGCTTTCAGTAAGTTCATTGTTTTTGTAGAGAAAAGAAATATAATCTTTGAGTATGTTGATGTTTGGGTCGCTATATCTCTTCATATTATCATATATAGCATTATCTACATACTTGAAAAAGACTTGACGCATTGGTCTGTATCCCAAAAAATTCTTTATCCTTAAATATTCTTCGTATATTAACTCTTCGATTCTTTTTACAGCTTCAGCTTGTTTTCTAAAAATATCAATTATTCTAAAATCAAAGTCCACTATACAATCATCAGGAAAATCAAATTCATCATGAACAAACCGTGTCTTTTTAATCTTTTCGATGTCATATCTTTTGCCGCTCAATAAAAATGGTATTAAGTTTGCCTTTTTATAGTTTCCTATAAAGTCCAATACAGTTAGATAGTATTTATCTTTGGCTTTTCTCAAACCTCTTCCAAGTTGCTGCAAAAATACTGTAGGCGATTCGGTTGGCCTTAAAAACATTACCATATCAATTTCTGGGATGTCTACTCCTTCGTTGAACATATCAACTGTGAAGATAACATTGATTTCGCCTTTTCCAAGTTTTTCTATTGCTTGACTTCTGTCAACTGCATTTTTGCCCTGTTCGCCACTGTAAACGGCACATGATTTTACACCATTTTGGTTAAAATACTCAGCCATAAATTCAGCGTGATTGCGTGAAGAACAAAACGCAAGAGTTCTTTTTTTGTTAAATTTTAGATAGTTTTTAAGTATTAAATCAGCTCTTTTGTGAATCATCAATACTCTCTCAAGTTCATCTTCCTTATATTTTCCATTAATTATTGGAATATTCGAAAAATCAGTTTCATCGTAAATACCATAATAGTGAAATGGAACAAGAAAACCCTTATTTATAGCATCTTTCAGCCTCAGTTCATAAACGACATTGTAATCGCAGAGTTCAAAAACATCTTTGTTATCTAATCTTTCGGGTGTAGCGGTAAGTCCCAGTAAGAATTTGGGCTTAAAATAACTGATGATATTTGAATAGCTTTTTGCAACAGCATGATGAAATTCATCTATGACAATATAATCAAAGTAATCAGGTGGGAAATAACTTTCATTGAGATATTCTTCTTTTCCCAAGGTTTGAACAGAAGCAAATATTATATCTTTGTTTGTATCCTTAATTTCAGCATTAAAAAATCCCATACTGCTATTTGGCCGGACTTTTTCAAAAGTTTTTTTGGCTTGATTTAATATCTCTTCTCTGTGAGCGACAAAAAGAACCTTTTGAAATTCCATTGAGTCAAATGCTGCCAGAAAAGTCTTTCCCACACCTGTTGCCAGCACAACCAAACCTTTGTTAAAACCTTCCTCTCTGCTTTTTTTAAGCTCATACAATGCCTCAATTTGAGCGTCCCTGGGATAATAGAATTGAATAACTTTTCCTTTATTTTCTTTTGACTTTATAAGACTTTGCACAGAGTATTCTGCAACCTCTTGAGCTACTTTTAATGAGTCAGAAAGAATATTTTGGTCTTTTTCTTCATGTTCTAAGTTATCATCATCTCCCTCAGTTAATATTTCTTTTTCAAGTTGGATTTTTGGTTTTTTCCATTTGCGGCTGTATTCTTTTAATGCTTTGTCAGTTATCTCTATACTTTGGTTATGAAAAATATTCAGAAATTCGTTTTTGAAAAAGAGAAAATCATCATAATTGGTCTTTTTTTCTATTTTGTAATTCCATTCTATTCCGCCGCAGAGTGCTTGCTCTGAGATATTGGAGGAGCCAATAAAAACCTCTCCGTCGTCATTTTCATACTCAAATATGTATGCCTTGGGATGAAAAGATTTTTCCTCAAATTTATAAAATCTCAAATCAACATAATTTCCCAGTGCTTGTCTTATGAGATAAAGTGCAGAGGGTTGAGTTATATTAAGGTACCTTCCAGTTACAATCCTTATTTTTGATCCTCTTTTTTTGGCTTCTATCAAATCTTCTATGATTAACCTCACACCGGATTCCAATAGAAAAGAAACAATAAAGTTTATTTCAACTGCTCTTTTGATAGCCCTTCTGAGCTCTGTTAAAAAGTCTTCATTGTCACCAGTAAAGCATTTAACATTTTGTAGCCCTGCTTGCTGAATCAGCGCTTTGTATCTCTGTTCAATCTTTCTATAAACATCTTTTATTTCATGCAATTCTATTTGATTGAGGTACTCTTCTATCTTGTGCACCTTTTCAAACCCCATGATGTTCATTCCTCTTAAATTAGATTTCAAAATATCCAAATTACTTATTAAAATTATATTACTTTTCCTTAAATTGGTCAATGAAAGAAGTAGAGTATTTTAAAACTACATGGAATCAAATTAGATGGCAACATAAACAATAAAATTTTAAACCATAATCTAACCTCCTCTTGGTAAAAAGAAAAGGATGATGTAAAATAATTAGTGATAAAATAAAAAGAAAAACAACTCTAAGGAGTGTTGTTTATGCCTTTACCGAAAAAAGAAGAGTTTTATACTTATGAAGATTATTTAAACTGGCCAAATGATCAGAGAATAGAATTAATTGATGGTAAAGTTTATTTAATGGCTCCTCCATCGACAATTCATCAAAGAATATTAAGAGAAATATTTATAAACTTTGCTATGTATCTTAAAGGCAAGCAATGCGAAGTATTTAGTGCACCTTTTGGAGTAAGATTCCCTTCAGCAAATGAAAAAAGTAATAAAGAAATAAAAACTGTTGTAGAACCTGATATTGTAGTGGTGTGCGATAAATCAAAAATAGACAATGAAGGATGCAAAGGAGCTCCTGATTTAATCGTTGAAATTACATCACCTTCAACTGCAAGCAAAGATAAAATAGAGAAATTTAATTTATATGAAAAATATGGAGTGAAAGAATATTGGATAGTAGAACCTGAAAATAGAATTGTAAGTGTATTTACTTTACAGGAAAATGGTCGATATGGTAGACCTGATGTGTACACTGTAGGTAATAAAATCAAAGTTTCTATCTTTGAAGATTTAGTAATAGATTTAAAAGAGATATTTGAGGAGAATTAATGTTATAATGAATACATAACAACATATATGGTGACAAAAAATAATAAATTGTTTAAACATATTAAAGTTTTTAATAAAATATGTTTCCATTGTTTTGTGGATTATTCTATAATATTTATGGGTGATACAAATATGAAAGCAAAATTATGAAACGGGGTGTTTGAAGATAATAGTCAAGAGAGTGGAGAGAATACAAATAAATAGAAATCATGAATTGTGGAATTATTGTGATGAAACATGCTTTGCAGCAAAAAACTTATATAATTATGCTAACTACATTGTAAGACAGGAATTTATAAATAATGGCAGGTGGATAAGGTACAGAGAACTTGACAAAGTGTTAAAAGAACATGAGACTTATATGAACTTGCCTGCCCAAACATCACAGCAAATCCTAAGACTTCTTGAAAGAAATTGGAAAGCATTTTTTAGTGCTATAGAAGAATGGAATAAAGATAAAAGTAAATTCTTAGGTAGACCTAAACTGCCCAAGTATAAGAAAAAAGATGGCAAAGCTATAGCTATATTCACAAATCAACAGTGTAAAATTAAAGATGGGCATTTAAGTTTTCCAAAAACAGATTTAAAGCTAAAAACAAGAATAGAAGGCAAATTAAAAGAAGTTAGGATAATTCCAAAAGGAAGTGTTTATGTTGTTGAAATAGTTTATGAAAAAGAGATAGCTGAAACAAAGAAACCTTCAAAGAGGATAGCAGGTATAGACTTGGGACTTAATAACTTTGTAACTTTGGTAAATAACATAGGCATAAAGCCTATTGTTATTAATGGCAAAGTTATTAAGTCAATAAACCAGTATTACAACAAGAGGAAAGCAGAATTGATGAATTATGTAGGCAATAAAGGAAATAGCAGAAGGATAGAGAAGTTGACTTTAAAGAGAAACAACAAGATTAAGGATTACATGCACAAGGCAAGTCGTTTTATAGTCAGCTGGTGTAAAGAATACGAAATAGACACCCTTGTAGTTGGTTATAATCCAAACTGGAAGCAGGAAATAGAGTTAGGCAAAGTAAACAATCAAAATTTTGTGAATATTCCTTATTATCAGTTCATAGGAATGCTCAAGTACAAATGCGAAGAAGAAGGAATAAATTTCATAGTTGTAGAAGAGAGTTACACCAGTGGTTGCAGTTTTTTAGATGGAGAGGAAGTGGGCAAAGAAAACTATGACCCAAGCCGCAGGATAAGAAGAGGGCTATTTAGAAGCAACAAAGGGATATTAATAAATGCTGATGTGAACAGCGGATATAATATTATAAGGAAAGTATTCCCCGAAGCATTTGCGGAGGGGATAGAGGGTGTGGGGTTACACCCAGTTAGGCTGAGTATAGCCTAACAAAGAATAGTGTTTAATAAAAATTTGAATAGTTTTTAATACTTTAAACACTATTCATAACCTTGGGCTAATTATTATTGCACTTATGTTATTATTAAAACATTTTTCTGTCCAATTTCCAGATTTTATTGAAGGATTAGGTTATGGAATTGGTGTTGGGTTAGAATTATTTGGTATTTATCTTATGTTCCGTGACACTTCTAAATTTAGAAATTACAAAATGAAGCTTGTTAAAAAGTAATTAACATTGGCAGAAAAAGCCTATGAAAGATCATGGGCTTTTTAGTTTTTTGGCAAATATTTTTGTCTGTTGTTCATTTAAATACAGCAGAGTAAGAAACCATCGAAGCCATAGTCAAGAAGCAGTTTAACAACCCTCACACCTTAAATATAAAATAAAACTATCACATAAAAACCAAGAGGGCAAGGAATTATTTTCCTTGCCCTCTTAAAACAAGTCCAACCTTTTTTGATTTTTTATCAATCACAACATATCCAAATTTAGGGAAGTTAAATGTATATTTATAAAGCTCATAAGATCCGGAGTTTATTACGGAGTCTGGAGTATATCTAAACCTGTATGTTTCACTGTCCACAAAAGAATATTGAGAATTCTTAGCTGAAAACTTTACCACAAAACTGCCTTTTGTATCTATAAGCCCTATATAATCGTTTGTTGCAACAGCAGCCATTTGAGCAAAAAATGCGCCTGCAGAAGTATATTGAGGTTTTATAACAAGCTTTCCAGAAGAATTTATATATCCCCACAAGCCTGACTTTTTTACCGCTGCATATCCTTCAGAGAAGTTTTCTGCTTTGTCAAACTGGGGTTTTATTACTATTTTAAAGTTTTTATCCATAAATCCCCACTTTCCATTTTGTTTAAAAGCTATAAATCCTTCACTGAATTCTTTTATATCATCAAATTGGGGTTTAACTACATAATTGCCATTTATATCAACAATTCCCCACTTTTTATTTTTACAAACTGCCATTAATTTATTCACTTTTACGTATTTCACATTTTCGTACGCTTCTTTGCTTTTTGTTCTTGTAACACCTTTGTTAGTATACTTTTCAAACACAAGGTAGTATTTGTTATTTACAATTTCGCATAAAATATAACTTGATGATGTTTTTTCTATTTCATTTTTGGTCGAAGATGGTGCAGATTTTGATTCATTTGCTAACATATCCTGCAGAGCTTCTGTGAACTTGCTGTCTGATAAAGCTTCTTCAAAAGAATTGTACTTCAAATCCACAAATACATTTCCATTTGTATCAACAGCACCACACTTTCCATCTTTTGAGACAAGAATATATTCCAAATAAGAATTTGGCCAAGTGCCATCTTTCAAATCAAGCGCATAAAGACAATATTCATTGCTGCTTTCATTTGGCAAAGTGCATTTTACATGAGGATTAGGATATTTTGCGTTTGAGTTGTAGGAAAACACAACAACAAAATACATTTTGTCAAACTGAGGGCTGACATAGGCTTTTTTATCCAGATTTAAAAAACCGTATTTACTATCTTTTTTGCATACATAAACATCTAACCAGGGATTTAAAACTTCAAAGGAATCTAACTCTGGTTTTACAAGAATTTTAGCGTTATTGTCCAAAAAACCTACTTTTCCATTTTGCCATACAATAAAAATGTCTTTGTAAAACTTATCCTCAATCCCCATTATTGCAGGACCATCGTAAACTATAGGTTCTATTTTATCAAACTGAGGGTTTAAAAGAACATTGCCAGATGAGCTAAGAATTCCCCATTTTCCTCCTTGGAGATAAGAAATCCAGCCGTTTGGCCAGAACATAACATTTTCAAACTGTGGCTTTATATACACAAACTTTTGAGAAGAGGCTTGCTGAGAGTATGCAAAAGTCAAAGGGTTAATTATCCAAACAACTGCCAGCAGGAAACAAACTAACATTTTAATTTTTTTCACCAAAATCTCCTCCCATTTTACAATTTTTCTTGGCAAGCTTTTCACAGCAAATATTCAACTTCAGTTATATCACAGATATTAAAGCAAAAAAATGGCTACAAAGATATTATAAGCATTTTTTCAAATACATTCAACATAAAAGCAAAAATACATAGTTAATTTTTAGCATGATATTTAGTACAATAAATTTATGGGTATATATATCCTTGTAGCCAAAAAGTATATGGGAAGGAGAAGTGAAAAATTGAAGAAAGGCACAAAAATCCTTTTAGCTATTTTAGTTTTAGTTGTAGTGCTTGTTGTGTACACCTTTTCAACATACAATAGCCTTGTGCGCTTGAAAGAGAATGTTGACAGCAAGTGGAGCCAGGTTGAAAATCAGCTGCAAAGAAGGGCAGACTTAATTCCGAACCTGGTTAACACTGTCAAAGGCTATGCAAAACACGAAAAAGAGATTTTTGAAACTCTTGCTCAAGCAAGGTCAAAGCTTTTAAATTCCTCAACAGTAGAAGATAAAGCAAAGGCAAACGATGAGCTTTCCTCGGCAATTTCAAGGCTTTTAGTGATAGTTGAAAACTATCCAAATCTCAAGGCCGACAGGACATTTGTGCAGCTTATGGATGAGCTTGCTGGAACAGAAAACAGAATTGCCGTTGCAAGAAAGGATTACAACGACGCAGTAAGGCAGTACAACATTAAAATAAAGGTTTTTCCGAACGTTTTGATTGCAAGGATGTTTGGGTTTGAAGAGCGCCAGTATTTTCAGGCATCAAGCCAAGCTCAAAATGTGCCTTCTGTTGACTTTTCGAAATAAAAAGGAGAAGATTGGCAATGAAAATAAAACCAGGTTTAATTTTCAGAATACTTGCAGCAGTGTTTATAATTACAGTTTCAAGCCTTCTGTTTGAATCTTTTGCCTCTGCTAAAGCCCAGATTCCAAAAAAACCTCCTGAAAATATCTATGTTTTTGACTATGCAGACTTGATTGATAGCTCTGATGAAGATGAAATGAGGGTTTTGGCAAAGGAGATAGAAGACAAATCAAAAGCAGAGATTGTCGTTGTAACTGTAGAAACTCTTGGCAACTATACAATAGAAGAATATGCAAACGAGCTTTTCAACAGCTGGGGAATTGGCGACAAGGAACTTAACAATGGGGTTTTGATTCTTGTGAACAAAGAGAATTTGCTTTCGGGCAAAAAAGGAAGGATAAGAATAGAAGTTGGATATGGTTTGGAAGGTGCAATTCCAGATGGGAAGGCAGGCAGGATACTGGATGAGTATGCTATACCTGCCTTTGAAAACAAAGAATATTCAAAAGGAATAAAAGATACATTCTTTGCAGTGGCAAGCGAGGTTGCAAAGGAGTATGGGCTTAAGATAGAAGAGCTTTCAGGATATAGTAGTGCTGAAAATATAAATAAAAATGAGATTGCTACTGATGGTAATGAAAAAAATGCTGTAGAATCGCCATTTGTATTAAGAATTGACATTGGATTAATAATAGGATTTGGTTTGTTTTTCCTCATTATTTTTTTCATGGGAATATCTATGTTATTTGAGAAACCATATGTTGGAAAAAGATATATATGGACAAGGAAAAACGGAAAGTGGGAGAAAAAAGTTTATGTATATCGCTACGATGATTTATGGAAGAACAACAGAAGCTTTTTTGATGATTCTGATGATTCTGACGGCTTTGGAGGCGGTGGCGGAGGATTTGGAGGATTCGGCGGAGGTTCCTCTGGCGGTGGAGGCGCAAGCAGGTAAAAAGCCTGCTTTTTTTGTTTTTAATTTGATTTTTTAATATGATAAAATTATATACAGAAAAATTTTAGAATTTTCAAAGATTAAAATAGTACAGGAGCTGAGAGTGTTGCTACAAGAGATGACAAAAAGGGTATATATCCTTATTACAGATTACATGATAAGAAATCTTGCTTCAAACGATGGTGTTTATCTCAGAGGAATCCAGCTTTATAATCATGGGAGGGTAAAAAATCCAAAGTTCAATCCGCAGCTCAAAATTGTTGAGGCAGAGGTCGAAGGAGACACAGGCACATATAATGTAATAATTGACTTTGAAATTTATACTGAAGGTGAAGGCAACAATTTGAAGATGGGTATCAGCAATTTTGGATTTTGGTGTGAGTGTAAAGCAGCCCAGACATACAAAGGATTTTGCAAACATGCGGTTGCACTTTTGAAGGCATTTGCTAAAGGCGAAGCTGAGGTTGTAGATTATATTCCACCTATTTTTTTGGGATTTAAAAAGAAGATTGAAGAGGAAGAGAAGAAAAGACGAAAGTCAGAGTTTAAAAAGAGACTTGAGAAAATAAAATCAGCGTATGCCCGTGCAGCGCTACACCTTGTATCAGAGGTTGAAATGAAGCCGAATGTGTATATAAAGAAGATAATAGAATCAGTATCAGTTGATGCTTTGAATGTCAGGTTTAAGATATACTCTGAAGACATAAATAAAGAATACTTTATCAAAAACATAGGCGATTTTTCAGAAGCCTATATGAATAAAATTGAATACCAGTTTGGAAAGAAGTTTGTATTCAAACCTTTTATTCACGTCTTTCCTGAGCAGGACAGAAGACTTTTAGAATATATTTACAAGTTGAAGAAAGTAAAGCCTGTTGTGTTCGCAGAACAGTATTTTAATGTTCCATATCCACTCTGGGAAGAATTTTTCAGCCTTTTAGATGGGCAAGAGATATTTGCAGTTTATGAAGGAGATGAATATAAAAGAATAAAGGTGGATTTAAACAGACCAGTAGATATTGACATATTTGTTGATATAGATGATGAAGAAGCAGTTATAAAGTCCAAGTTTTTGGAACAGGCAGAAATAATTGACTGGGCTCTTGAGGCAAGATTTGTGATATACCAGGATACTCTGAGCATTCTGAAAAACCCAAAGAACTTGGTGATTTCCCCTCTTTACTATTTTAATTTTGCTGACTTTACTGATGGTGAAGGATATGGAGAGATAAGATTAAACAAAGAAGATTTAAAGGAATTTTTTGAAATAGCTTATCCTATTGCAAAAGAGTGCTGCAGATTTGAATTTTCATCCAAAGTGAAAGAGTTTTTGGAATTAAAAGATGAGGAATTAAAATTAAAGGTTTTATTTGATACTTACAAAAGAGGAATTTGTGCTCATATAAAATATACAGACGGCTTTGCTGATTTTGAAGTTGAAAAAGCAGGACTTCAAAGGGAGAGAGTAAAAGAGATACAAATTCTTTCTATACTATTAGCATATGGATTTGAGAAAGACCAAAAGAAGGGTTTTGTTTTAGAGGATGAAGAAAAGATATTCAATTTTGTAATGGACGGACTTCCGGTTTTAATGAAAGTTGCAGATGTGTACTATTCAGAAACTTTTAAGAGTTTTAAAGTAAAGAAAAATCCCAAATTTAGTGTTAAGGTTAGCTTAAATCACGCGTCAATAGATTTCTGGCTCTCAAGCGAAGATATCCCACAGGATGAAATTCCAGATATATTAGCTTCTTTGGAAGAGAAAAAGAGATATCACAGATTAAAAGACGGCACAATTTTGCTTTTAGACAGTCCAGAGCTTGAAAAGATTCAAAATATAGTAAAAGACCTTGATATCTCCAAAAAAGACCTCAAAAAAGGAAAGGCCATTTTTAGCAAGTTCCATGCAATTTATTTATCTGAAATACTTGAAAACTTAAATCTTAATATTTCAAAAGACAGTGCTTTTGATGTTTATGTTCAGAAGATGAAGAAGGTAGAAGATATCACAATTGAAATTCCTGAGCATTTAGATAGGATTCTAAGAGAATATCAAAAAGTGGGTGTTAAATGGCTTTCGCATCTTTATTTGAACGGTTTTGGTGGCATCTTGGCAGATGACATGGGTCTTGGAAAAACAGTGCAGGTTTTGTCATTCATATCAGCATGCAAGGATAAGTTAAATGGACCTTGTTTAGTAGTTGCGCCAACTTCGCTTGTTTACAACTGGCAGCAGGAGGCAAAAAGATTCACACCTGATTTGAAAACAGTGGTGGTTGACGGCACTCCTGCAAAAAGAAGTGAAATCATTGAAAAGCTCAAAGATTATGATATAGTTATTACTTCGTATTCTCTTTTGAAAAGAGACATTGACCTTTACAAAGACTTAGAATTTTCAGTTTGCGTGGTGGATGAAGCCCAGCACATCAAAAACCCGCAGTCGCTCAGCAAAGAAGCTGTCAGCAGGATAAACGCAAAATGTTGTTTTGCTTTGACCGGCACACCGATAGAGAATAATTTGTCTGAGCTGTGGTCAATATTTGACTTTGTGCTACCAGGATATCTTGGCACGCACACAAGGTTTTCTGAGAGGTTTGAAAAACCGATTGTAAGGCAAAATGATGAAAAAGCTTTAAAGCTTCTTCATAAGATGATAACCCCCTTTGTTTTAAGAAGACTCAAAAAAGATGTTTTGTCTGAGCTTCCTGAAAAAATTGAGACTAATCTTGAGGTCTCTATGACACCTGAGCAGGAGAACATATACAAGCTGTATCTTTTGAAGGCAAGAGAAGACATCAAAAATGAGATAGAGCAAAAAGGGTTTGAAAAAAGCAAAATTAAAATATTTTCAATACTTACAAGACTTCGCCAGATTTGTTGCCATCCAAAGCTATTTTTAGAAAATTATGAAGGTTCATCTGGCAAGCTTGAGCTGTTTGAAGAGATTTTGGAAGATGTTTTGGAAAGCGGCCACAGAGCGATTGTCTTTTCCCAGTGGACAGAGATGCTAAGGATATTGGAAGAAAGGATAAAAGAGCGCGGTTTTGAATATTTTTACTTGGACGGTTCAACAAAATCTGAGGAAAGAATAGATATGGCAAACAGGTTCAACAGTGGCCAGAAACAGGTGTTTTTAGTATCGCTCAAAGCAGGCGGTTTTGGGCTTAATCTTACTGGCGCAGACGTTGTGATACTGTATGACCTGTGGTGGAACCCGGCTGTAGAAAACCAGGCGATGGACAGGGCGCACAGGATTGGTCAGGAAAATTCTGTTCAGGTTTTCAGGCTCATTACCAAAAACACTATTGAAGAGAGAATCTTTGAGCTTCAGCAGAAGAAAAAGGACCTTTTTGACACTATAATTCAATCTGCCCAGACATTCCTCACACAGCTTTCTGAAGATGAGCTCATGCAGCTTCTTGAAGAGTAATAAGTATTTCAAAGGGTGATTGTCATGGAAGAAATACAAAAAAGTGCTATCAGCACTTATTCAGATGTGCAGAAAATTTCTGAAAATAAAATTTATAGCTTGATTGATGGTACTTTGTATTTGCATGCTGCGCCAAGCTGGCAGCATCAAAAGGTTTTAAAAGAGCTGATGCTCTTCTTTGGTAACTACTTGAAGGATAAAGATTGCGAAATATTTTCTGCGCCTTTTGATGTGTTTTTGGAAGCAAAAGATGAGCTTGAAGTTGATAGTGCTACGACGGTTGTTCAGCCAGACCTGACTATAATTTGTGACAAATCAAAACTTGCAAAAACAGGGTATATAGGCGCCCCACAAATGATAATAGAGATAACCTCACCGTCTACAGTCAGGCTGGATAGAGTTTTAAAATTTAACAAATATGAAACAGCAGGTGTAAAAGAATACTGGATTGTAGAACCGGAAAATAAAATAATCACCTGCTTTGTTTTAGAAGCAAACGGTCGCTATGGAAGACCAAAGATGTTTTCAGAAGGAGATAAAATAAGAGTTGTTACTTTTCCTGATTTAGAAATAAACGTAGATGAGATTTTTAAAATATAGCAAACGGGCAGGAATTCTTTTGTCTTCCTGCCCAAAATTTTATTTTAAAAAGTTTATTTTATTTCTAAGCCTGGGACTTTAACCTCTCAATAGCACTTCTCAAACCCGGGATAAAAGCTAACGCAAAACACACAGCAAGGTCAGGACCCAAGTATGTTGCATTATAGATGGCAGAGTACACAAGCGGGCTTGTGCCTTTTGGTGCGTATGATGCAAAGAATACTACTCCAGATATAAAATGAAATACAAACCTTCCAAAGCCACCTGCTAAAATTCCAAGTGGCAAATTCTTTTTGAAAAACCCAGAAAGCCCAAGCGCACCGAATGCCAATGGGTAGTCCAAAAGCAGCTGTGCCCAGTGGACAACATATGGGTCTTGTATTAGCTGCAGAATTCCATAAGCCATCCCTGCAACAATTCCTGCAAATGGACCAAACATATAAGCATATGCAAATAAAGGCAGCATGCTTGCAGGTGTGATTGAACCGCCCTGTGGCATTCTGTAAAGCTTTATAAAAGAAAGGATAAACGAAAGTGAGATAGCCACACCACCGTATACAAGAGCTTTTGTTGTGAACTTTTGACGCTTTTGTGCAAGGTACAGAAAAATGCTAATAAATATCAAAACAGCAACTATCGCAAGAGAATACCATTTGAGTTTACCAAAGTCTTTGAATATGCTTTCAATATAACTCATCAGCTTTCATCTCCTTTTTTAAAGTTTGCAAAAATTTGCGGCTTTAATAAAATAATTATAACATAAGAAAAAGCTAATTTGAGATGTAGAAAATAATGTTTAGGGTAATAACACGAATGAATGATAAATCGTTAAATATCATATGAAAGGATAATATAAAAATGATTCGAGAGAAATTCAACATAATTATTTCTATCATTGACAAAAAAATAAAATTTGATAAAATGATAGAGGGTAAAAATTGATAAATAATTTCTTAATAACAATTTCAAGTGAAGGGAGTAAAACCAATGAAGAAAAGACTTTGTGCAGCTTTTATTGTTATTATTTTTATCTTTTTGTGGTATGTTCAAATTACTCCAGCAGGTAGCTTTATAAATATTGAAAATATTGAATATGGGATTGATAATACATTCAAAGTGAATGAATTGGTCGAAGCAAAAATTACTTTGACAAATTCAAGCCCGAACAATTTCAAAGGCAAGCTTTCTTTTGAAAGATGGAATATTTATAAAAATCTATCTGGTTTGGGCGGCAGACCTGAAAAAAGAAAAGTAAAAGTTTTTTCTTTTTCTAAAGAATTTGAGATAGCAGGCAATTCAAAAAAAGTAATTATTCTTCCTGTGTACCTTGGCGTTGATGATAGTGAACAATATTTAAGAGTTTACACTTCTGATGGCAGATTAATTTCATCGGTTAAAATAAAGCCTAAAGCATACTATTTAAAAGATTGTGTAGGAATTTTTTCTCACATGGCTGCAGCAAGTGACCTTTCGTATGTATTAAAAAATAGTGGAAAAGCTGCAAATGTTGTTGTCCTTCGCAGCAAGAATTTTCCAACAAGAGAGTCGCTGCTGGAAATGTTTGAATTTATTATCATTCACAACTACAAAACTTCAAATTTGGCAGTTGAGCAGTATCAGGCTTTAAAAGACTATGTAGCAAAAGGTGGAAACCTTTTAATAACCTTGGGCGAAAATTATCAAAAAAATCTTTCTGTTTTTACAGATGATTTTCTTGTAGGGAGTATTGGCAAGGTAAAAACTGGAGATATAGTACTAAAGAGGGTAAGCCAAAAGGATTATACCCAAAATGTGGCTGCTTCAAGCAATCAGGAGGATACAGTACTTAAGAAGATTAAATATGTGGAGTTTGACCTTAAAAATGCTGAATTAATAAACCAAAAACACATACAGAGAATAAAGTACGGAAAAGGGATAGTTTTGGTAACATCTTTTGACCCTTTTGATAATCAGTTCACAGGTGAAGAAAAGAAGAAGATTTTTGAGATAATAATTGAAAACATGAACACCTCATTTTACAATCCTCAGAATTTTTACACAGTATATCCAGCCAACAGCATTTTTTACACTGCGGTGAATGTGAAATGGCCAAATAGCACCATAATATTGATATTGATTGCTTTATACATCGTTTTTGTAAGTTTTGGCAATTACTTTATTTTGAGAAGACTCAACAAGCGTCATTTGACATGGCAGCTGATTTTGCTTGAAAGTATTGTTTGGACAGTAATCATATTTGGAGTTGCAAGTTTATACAGGATAAATCAGCCCAATGTGAATGCTGTAAATTTTATTGTGTATAACTCAGATGGGAAAGGGTATGTGGTAGACAAGTATTATCAAATATTTTCTCCTTTTGGAACTGATGTGGAAATTAAGAGCATAGAAAATCAAAAGTTAGAACCAATTTTTTTAAATTATGATTTTTGGACATATAGAGATAATCCAACTAACGATTTTGATTACACTCCATGGAATAAAATAGCTTTCAGAGGTTTGACAGGACCATTTATTAAAAATATAAAAGACCAGATGGTTTACGAAGTGGATGATATTCCTCTTGATGTGAATTTTAACGTGAAGGATATCTCAAAGATAACTGTGGAGGTAAACAATAGGTCTGACTATAAAATAAAAAATATATTTGTTGTTCTGTATAATAACTATGTTTACATAGAAGAACTAAAACCGCACAGCAAGGCCACAAAAACAATCTCTAATATTTACGGTATGTTGGTAGACGAAATAAGAAACAGATTTTATAACAATCAGAGAGGCATAATTAGAGATTTTCGACTTATTGACAGAGAAACAGAACTTTTGAGCAGCCTTATTCCAAACGACTTGTCAAACCCGTTTTTGATAGGGCATATAGAAAATTACAAGGATGATAAGCTTAACATAAATTCAGAGGTTTTAAAAGTCCGCAGCGAAGCTGTGTTCAGAAAAGACCTCAGCAGGGTAGCTATTGTTAAAGGCAAAAGAATTATTCTTCCAGGTTCTGTTACTCCCAATTTGATAAAAAACACATTCCCAAATGTAAATTACATTACACCAAACAAAGCAATTTCATATTATGGCAAGGGTGAGCTGGAGCTTGAATATGACCTTTCGGGGTATCTGGACAGGATAGAAAAGGTCTTGATACAAATGCCAAAACAGTATGGAAGATATAACGTTGATGAATTTATCTTCAATGTTAAAACACAAAAATGGGATAAGATAACTTTTGACAAACCACTTGCGATGGGAAGCCATGAAATAGAAAAATATTTCCAAAACAATAAAATAAGGGTTAGAATTGTAGGGAAAGATGAAAAGTCTGTGACAGCCATTCCTCTTATTTCTGCAGAAGGTGGTGAAAAATAAATGGCTCTTGTTGAGGTGGAGGGGCTTGTAAAGTTTTATGGTAAAAAGAAGGCGTTAGATAACCTCTCATTTGCGGTTGACAGCAGGCAGATATTTGGTTTTGTTGGGCCAAACGGTGCTGGTAAAACAACCACAATGAAAATCATGTGCGGGCTTTTGAAAGCTGACGGTGGAACTGTGAAAATTGATGGGATAGATGTTGCAAAAAAGATTAACAAAATTAAATTTCTCATTGGTTACATGCCTGACTTTTTTGGAGTGTATGACAATCTCAAGGTGAACGAATATTTGGAATTCTTTGCTTTGGCATATGGTATACGCGGGACAAAAGCGCAAAAACTTATAGATGACCTTTTAGAGCTTGTAAGGCTGACAGATAAAAAGTATGATTTTGTTGATTCTCTTTCACGGGGTATGAAACAGAGGCTATGTTTAGCAAGGTGTCTAATTCACAATCCGCTTCTTCTTATTTTGGATGAACCAGCTTCTGGCATGGACCCGCAGTCCCGAATTGAGATGAAGGAGATATTAAAAAATTTAAAAGATATGGGAAAGACAATAATAATAAGCTCACACATTCTTCCTGAGCTATCAGAGCTTTGCACACATGTC
Organism: Caldicellulosiruptor acetigenus; assembly: GCF_026914305.1. Lineage (NCBI taxonomy): Bacteria > Bacillati > Bacillota > Caldicellulosiruptorales > Caldicellulosiruptoraceae > Caldicellulosiruptor > Caldicellulosiruptor acetigenus. Next base: position 47,637 of record NZ_CP113866.1, read on the forward strand.
GGGATAATAAACAGCGGCAGGATGGTTGCACAGGGCGATATTAACCAGATTACCATGCTTGCGCACGGCACAAAGAGGATTAAGATAAGGTTTGTTGATGGCTTTGATGAGGCTTATATGGTGTTTAAAGAGTTTCCAGCTGTTTGTGATATTCAGGTCATTGAAGGTGGATACATTTTGGGTTTTGATGGTGATGACAATGATTTGTTTTTATTAATAAAGAGCTTGATTGACAAAGGCGCAAAGGTTTGTGAAGTGAGTATGGTCGAGGGCAGCCTTGAAGAAGCGTTTATGAAGGTAGTTCAGGGTATTGAAAATTAGAAAGATTATTCTCAAAAACAGGGGAGTGAAGAAGTTTTGAAGAGTATAAAAAGATTTGTGATGGCCATTTTCTCAAACCCTATTGTCACAAAAGAGATAAAACAGAGGACAAGAGGACTCAAGTTTTCGTTTACCATTGCTGGATGGCTGCTTCTTATGACTCTCTTTACAATAATGTTTTTAACATCAATTACAAATTCAGTTGTTGAGATAACCCGTTACAAAAATTCTATTCAAAACTTTTGTTTTTTTCTAATATTTTTGTTTGCTGGTTTTTTCGGGCTTCTAATTACCATTTTATGTTCCCAGGCAATAGCAAAAGAAAAAGAAAATCAAACACTTGACATACTTCTTTCAACACCTTTGACCAATTTTGAAATTGTTGTTGGGAAGATGATAGCAGCAGCCGGTGAAGCGGTAATACTTTTCTTTTCTGCAATTCCGATATTGGTACTTCTATATTTTTATGGTATAACATCTATGGGGGATATTTTGCTTATTATGCTCTATGTTTTTGCGCTCATCCTCTTTTATGGTTCGCTGAGTCTTCTGCTATCAACACTTATCAAAAAAGGCATAGCGGCAACTGTGATTGTGATTTCCATTGTCCTTGCGTCAACCATTCTCAGTTACTTAATTGTTACGATAAGCGCACAGAAGTTTGTAAATAGTGCTGGCCAGCCTTTACAAGCTCAAAGTTTTTGGAACTTAATCTCAATTTCTATAAGCTCTGCTTTCGCATTAATAGAATTTATAAATATTCGTCTGAATTCAGGCCTTAATGCTTTTTTGCAATACTCATATAAGATTAAAGGGTATCAGATTCACCTTCTCATTTGCATAGTCGGAACAATTCTAAACATCTTTTTGAGCGCGATATTTTTAAGTCCTCTGAGAAGAATAAGAATTTTTAGAAGAAAGCCCGATTAGATGGAGATGGTAATTTATGCACGAAAGTGAAATGCAGATTTTGAGTTTTTTGAAAAAGGTACAAAGAAGACAGATGCTTTGCAGTCTCTTGACACGTCTGTGGCAGTGTGTATCTGCTTCTTTGTCTTTTGTTATTTTAATAGAAGCTTTATCAAAGATTGTCCCGATGTACTACAAATCTTTCTACCAGATATTTATTTTCCTGCTGTCTTTGGTTATCTATGCAATATTTATTATCTTAAGAAAGCCAACTCTTGAGCACTCAGCGCTTCTAATTGACAGTTTTGGCTTGAAAGAAAGGCTGACAACAGCATTAGAGCTAATTGGAGTTGATACCGAAATCTCAAGATATATAAAGCAAACAACAGCACAGATTATAAAAAATCTAAACATAAAAAGACTAATAAAACCCAGGTTTGAAAAAGATAAGTGGATGTTTGTAGCATCACTTTTCATTGTATTTTTCATTATAACAAATGTTCACAGCCCCAAAATGGATGAGGCAAAGAGAATACATGCTTTCAATGAACTTAAGAAAGAGGAAATAACAAGGATAGAAAAGCAGAAAAAAGAGGTGCTAAAAAGTTACAAACTTAATGAGGCTGAAAAGAGAAAGATTGATGAAGTATTATTAAAACTTAAAAAGGAAATAAAGCTTGCCAAAACCAGAAGCGAAATAGAACTTGCAAGGCAAAAGACATGGTTTTTGCTCAATGATTTGAAAAGTGGCTCTAAAAATTCCCAGTTTTATTCAGCAGTTGAAAAACTCAAAAATCTTGTTGCACATGATAACAATTCAAATCAAAGAGGCAGCAAAGATTCTCTTGCAAGCGCAAATACAAACAGCAAAAGTGAAGTGGCATCTGGTTCAGCAGGCGGACAAGGCAGTGAACAGAAAAGTCAAGACGAAAGATCGAACGCTTCTTTTTCCGAAAAAGAAGGCTCAGAAGCAGCAAATAGAAATTTAAAAGCTGGCTCAGAAAATGAAACTTCAAACGCTTCAGGCTCAGATGCAAGTGCAAATAGCGTGCAAAATGCATCTGGCCAAGGTGCAGACGGTGGTATGCAGGGAGGAGATGGGGCTATAAGTCAGGTTGATAACTTAAACAGCCAAGGTAGTGGGCTTGGAGCAGCCATTCCCAGAACTTCAAATAAAGTAGAGGTGCCGTCCGTTTATACAAAAAATCTTCTGTGCCTTGATGCATCTAAAAAGGTTTTGGCGGACACAGGGCAGGAAAGTGGCAGAGTATCCCAAAAACAGGGCATCGGAGAAAGAGGGCAAAAGCTGAGTTTTGACAAGGTTTTTTCGCAATACAAACAGGAGGCAAACGAGTATATCGAGGCAGATGAAGTTCCTTCCTGGGCAAAGGAAATAACCAAACGTTATTTTGAAAATTTAGAGAACACGAGGTGAACACAATTTGGTTTTGCAGGATATTGAATATACAATGCAGGTTTTAAGCAAAGTAGAAAGTGAAATTTCTAAGGTTATAATTGGCCAGAAGGATGTTATCAGAAAGGTTTTGATTGCCATATTCTGCGGCGGGAATGTCCTTCTTGAAGGGTTGCCGGGCGTTGGCAAGACTCATCTTGTAAAGTCAATTGCAAAGGTGCTGGATTTGAAATTTTCAAGAATTCAGTTTACACCTGACCTTATGCCATCAGACATTGTGGGAACAAATATAATTTCAAAAGACAAGGATGGAAGTTTGAATTTTACATTCCAAAAAGGTCCTATATTTGCTAACATCGTATTGGCAGATGAGATAAACAGAGCAACACCGAAAACACAGTCAGCACTTCTTGAGGCAATGCAGGAGAAGACGGTTACTGTGATGGGGCAGACCTACAAGCTTGATGAGCCGTTTTTTGTTCTTGCAACACAAAATCCTCTTGAGCAGGAAGGGACATATCCACTTCCAGAGGCGCAGCAGGACAGATTCTTGTTTAAAATTGATGTTCCACTTCCGGGTTTTGATGAGATGATAAGAATTGTAAACCTGACAGTGGAAAGTCAAATGCCCGAGCCTCAAAAGGTCATTGAAGGAAAAGAGATATTGAACATAGGCAGAATTGTTCGGCAAGTACCCATTGCAAAGCCTGTTTTGGAATATGCAACAAGGCTTGTTTTGAGCACACAGCCGCACATTGAAGAAAATGAAATTGCAAGAAAGTATCTCAAGTTTGGTGCAGGACCGAGGGCTCTTCAGCACCTTGTTTTAGGTGCAAAAGCAAATGCACTCTTTGAAGGAAGACCAAACGTTGCGTTTGATGATATAAAAAGCCTTGCAAAAAGCGTTCTATGTCACAGGATTGGCTTGAACTTTGAAGCAATATCTGAGGGTCTTACTCAAAGTGAGGTTGTGGATATGATTTTGCAAAGACAAAAAGAGTGGTAGAAAAATTTAAAAAAGTGGTGAGAATTTTTATGTTTGGCGGGCTTGTTGATGACAAAACGCTAAAAAAACTTAGCAGCCTAAAATTCAAGTTTGGAATTGAGATAACTTCGCAGTTTGAAGGGCAGCAGAAATCAAAAGGGCGGGGGAATTCGCTTGAGTTCAGCGACCACAGGGAGTACATGCCAGGCGATGATTTTAGAAAGGTAAATTTTAGAATTTTTGCAGCAACCCAGAGGCTTTATGTAAAGCTTTTTGAACAGGAAAGACAGACAACTTATAATTTTTTCATTGATATGTCAAAATCGATGGATTTCGGCAGCAAAGTCAAAAAAGGTGATATGGCAAAAGCGTTAGCTTTTTGCCTCTCATACATTGCTCTTTCGCAGCTTGACACTTGTGGCATATTTTTGGTTCAGGAAAATGGCATTTTATCGTCAGGGTATCTTAAAGGCAAGCAAAGCCTTACAAAGATTGTGAGGTTTTTAGAGGATGCTCATTTCGAAGGAGAAGCAGATTTTGAGAATATTAAAAATGTTTATATTCCCAGAAAGAGCATCTCATTTATTTTTTCTGATTTTTTGTTCGAAGGAGCAGCTGAAGTTTTGAAAGTGCTTTCTGCAAGGTGCTCTTTTGTATGCTGCTGTCAGATATTAGATGAAATTGAAGCGTATCCTTCATTTGAACATACATTTTGTCAGCTGATTGACAGTGAAAGTGCAAAAGCCATTGATGTGGAGCTATCAAATAGTTTAATTAAAGAATATGTTGAAGAGCTGAGAAGGTATCAAAATGCTCTCAAAGAAATTTTAAAAAAGGCAAATGGCTTATTTTTTGAGGTCTTGAGCTCAAGTGCACTTGAAAAAACTGTGATGAACCTGATTGGAGTGGGAAGATGACCTTTTCACAGCCGCTTTTTCTCATGTTTCTTTTGACAATCCCGGTATTAATTTTTTTGTATATGATAAAACCAAGGCACAAGAAAGTAACCATTCCAAGCACGTTTTTGTGGGAGCGATTGAAAAAACAAAAAAGAATTGCAAAACCGGCGCAAAAGTTAAGATTTTCTTTGCTATTGCTTTTGGGAATTTTTACACTTTTCAGTTTTTCAATGTATCTTGCAGCTCCCAATATATTTATAAAAAATGCACGCAAGAATGTAGTTTTTGCCTTTGATAATGGTGCTTCTATGAGCTGCAGAGAAGATGATTCTAAGTCATATCTTCAAAAGTCAAAAGAGATAGCAAAGGATATAATAGATAGATTGCCGGGCACAACAAAGGTAAGCGTTGTGACTTTTTCAGATACAGTCGAGGTTTTGCAAAAAGAAGGCACGCGCAGCTTTGCCAAGGATGCAATTGACAGGGTAGCTCAAACATACTATGCAACAGATGTGAAAAACGGCTTGAATATTATTTCAAAGCTTTTCAAACCTTCAGATACAACTTTGTTTATATTTACCGACAAGAACGTGCCTTACTTAGAAAATGCAAAGCTTTACAAGTTTCCAAAACCAAAAGATAATGTGAGCATTGAAAATATATCCTGTGTCAGCAGCAAAGATGGTTTTGATGCTCTGGTAGAGATTAAAAACAGAGGAATTGAAAAAGCAAGTTTTGAACTTGAACTTTTTGCAGACGGCAAACTGGTAGGATTAAAAAACATTTCCCTTTTGCCGGGGAAAGCAGAGAGCTTTTTGTTTGAAAATATCAAAGGAAATTACAAGGTTGTGTGGGGAAGAATAAATTATCATGACGCATTAGAAAAAGACAACCTCTTTTGGACAGTTTTAGAACCTGTCAGGGCAAAGCAAAAAGTTTTGTATGTAGGAAAAGGAAATTTCTTTTTTGAAAAAGTGTGGCTATCTTTTGATGATGTGGAACTTTATAAAACTCAGGATGGCAAAAACATTGCTGGTGATTTTGATATATACATATTCGACCAGTGCATACCACAAAAGTTTCCTCAAAAAGGAGCTTTCATATTTGTATTGCCAAATGACGGCAATGCTTTAAAACTTTTGGGGATAAAGATAGGGAAAAATGATAGCAATGAAGGATATGCAAGGTTTGTAAAGTCGAGCGTTACACAAAACATTATTGGTATGGATTTTGCTGTACAAAAGGCTGTGTATATTATTGATAGAGCTTTTGAACCAGTTGCAAAGATAGGTGGCAAGCCAATAATCTCTTTTGGCAATATCCAAAATCATCCGTCAATCCTATTCGGTTTTGCGATAGATAACAGTGACCTGCCTTTGAAGGTATCTTTCCCAATTTTGATGGCAAACATCAAAAGCGCTTTTGTCAAGAAAAATCAGTTATTTGAAAAGACAGCTTTTTATCCGGGTGAAGAGATAAGAGTTTTTTCATATTCAGATAAAAAAGCAGATTTGATATTGCCCGATGGGAAAAGAGAAATTGTTGATTTGTCAGGTTATCCTTCAATTCTTCCTAAAAAAGATGCTTTGGGAATTTATTCTTTGGTTCTAAATGAAAAGTCAAAAGAGAGCTACAAATTTGCAATAAATTTTCCAACATACGCTCTGGATGATTCAGGTGATAGTTTGGCAGGGAATAACATCGATTTTTCAGATGCAGGCAAAATCAATAGCGTGAAAATGCCATATTCTTTGAAGGATATATTTTTGATACTTGCGCTCATTTTTTTGACTTTGGAGTGGATGGTGTTTTTAAATGAGAATAGAGTTTGAAAGACCTTTTGTTTTGCTTGCTGCAGTTGTGCTTGGAGTATTTATTTGGCTTGTTTCAAGAAGATTTTCAAAAGAAAGTTTGGGCAAAAGGTTTGTTGTGTGGATGAGGATTGTTTTAATAGTCTTAATAGTTTTGGCTCTGAGCGTGCCAAGCTTGGCAATTTCAACCGACAAGATAACAACAATTTATCTTGCCGACTTATCAGAGAGCAATAGAAAAAACGCAGAAAAGATGAAAGACTTCATTCAAAAGTCGATAAAGCTCAAAAAATCAAATGAGTTGCAATCAGTTGTTGTGTTCGGACAGGATGCAAACATTGAGTTTCTGCCGACCAAGTATCCCAACTTTTCTGAATTTGGAACGGCTGTAGATAGCACTCAAACCAATATTGAAAATGCAATAAAGTATGCAGTAAATCTGTTTGATAGGGATTCACAAAAAAGACTTGTCATCTTGACAGATGGGAAAGAGACAATAGGTGAGGCAAAAAATGAAGTAGAACTTCTCAAAAATAATGGGATAGATGTAAAAGTAGTGCTGTTTAAAAGTGAGAAAGAAAAAGATGTTCAGTTTTCAAGTTTGAAGATTCCACAGAAGGTATTTAAAAATCAGGCGTTTTCGATATTTGCCAATATAAACAGCACTTTTTCGACAAAAGCTCTGCTCAAGATTTTCAGAGACAATGATTTAATTTTCAGCCAAAATGTAACGCTTGAAAAAGGTGAAAACAGGTTTGTTATAAAGGATAAGCTGGACAGGGAAGGGGTTTTTAGCTATCAAGGAGCGGTTGAGGTGCTGGATGATGAAGAAGAGTCAAACAATGTTGCGTATGCTATGTGCCAGGTAAGAAAACCTCAAAAGGTTCTGGTAGTTTATGAGAATGTCGATGATGTAAAAAATGTCAAAAACCTTCTTGATTCTTATTCAGCCGAGTATGACGTGGTAAAGAGCGACCAGGCAAACTTTGGGCTTGATAAGCTCTTAGGATATTCTTTTGTGATTTTGTGCAATGTATCAAGGGAAAACTTTAGCGACAACTTTTTAAACGCTGTAGAGAAGTATGTGAAGGATTTAGGCGGTGGGCTTATAGTAATTGGTGGTGTGAATTCTTATGCACTTGGGAATTATTCTAATTCGGTTTTAGAAAAGATGCTGCCTGTCAAGATGGAACTTAAAAACAAAGAAAAGGAAAAGAACATAGATGTTGTGCTTGTTCTTGACCATTCAGGCAGCATGGCGGATACAGAAGACGCAGGTATTCCTAAATTAGAGATTGCCAAGAGCGCTTCTGCAAAGATGGTTGAGCACCTTGAAAGTTCAGATGGTGTTGGTGTGATTGCTTTTGACCACAATTACTATTGGGCATACAAATTTGGCAAGCTTGTCAGAAAAGAAGATGTGATAGAAAGCATCTCAAGCATTGAAGTAGGTGGTGGGACGGCTATAATTCCACCTCTGAATGAAGCAGTTAAAACTCTAAAAAAGTCAAAGGCAAAAAACAAGTTGGTTGTGCTTCTGACCGATGGCATGGGTGAACAAAGCGGTTATGAAATTCCAGCCGATGAGGCAAAAAGAAATAACATCAAAATCACCACAATTGGTGTCGGAAAGTTTGTAAACGCCTCCGTTTTGAGCTGGATAGCTGCTTATACCTCGGGCAGGTTCTATTTAGTTTCAAATCCTTCTGAGCTTGTTGATGTGTTTTTAAAAGAGACAAAAATTATAAAAGGCAAGTACATAAAGGAAAAGAAGTTTGTCCCCAAAGTGGTTGAGACAAATGCTATAAATTCGGGTTTTTCCTCTTATCCACCGCTTTACGGTTACATCGCAACAACAAAAAAAGACCTTGCAACCAGCCTTTTGGTAAGCGACGAGGATGAGCCTATTTTGACAGTGTGGAGGTACGGGCTTGGAAAGGTTGCTGCATGGTGTTCGGACTTGAGCGGGCAGTGGTCGCGCGATTGGGTTTTGTGGGATAGATTTTCACAGTTTTGGACAAGGCTTTTCAAGTGGTTAGAAAAAGGAGCAGATGACAGCAGCTTTGATTTTAATGTTCGAAAAGAAAAAGATTTGGTGGTATCTTTGGTAGGCAAGTTCGATGCTGATACCGTTGCAACTCTCAAATGCATATATCCAAACGACCAAGAAAAGACATTTGCAATGAGAAGAACTGCACCTGACAGGTTTGAATCTAAAGTTGATTTTATGCTGGGAAATTATGTATTTGTGGTAACCTTAAGTAGCAAGGACAAATCCAAGGTATCAACCTTTTTCTATTCAGCTAACTACTCTGATGAGTTTAGAGTGGATATAGACAGCAGCAGGTTTGAACAGTTTGTCTCTTTATCAGGAGCAAAAGTTATAAAAAATCCAAGTGAGGTGTATGCTGGAAGGCTCAAGAGCATAGAGTCGAAAAGAGATATTAGCAGTTTATTAATAATTCTTTGTATTGTCTTATTTCTTTTAGAAGTGAGCATTAGAAGATTTGGTCTGTATCCTCAGGTAGAGAGGTACTTTTTGGCAATATCTTCAGGCTTTAAAAGGATTGCAAAGCCATATTCACTTCAAAAGGTGTGGGATAAAGTATCTTCTTTGAGAAAGAAGAGAACTCATGCGAAAAAATCAAAGGAAGCAGAGCAAGTATTCGATGATACTTTGGATGTTAGAAAACTGAGAAGATTTTAAAATTACTTAAAAAACTCACTTCATTCTGATATAATATTAAAGGACTTTTAATATTTTATTTCAGGTAAAATATCTTAGCATATAAAAGAAGGAGAATGAACAGAAATGCAACAAATCCGCGCGATAGTTGGCACCCAGTGGGGTGACGAGGGAAAAGGCAAAATTGTAGACTTTTTGGCAAAGGAAGCTGACGTTGTTGTTCGGGCTCAGGGCGGCAACAACGCAGGTCACACAGTTGAAGCATATGGTAAAGTTTTTAAACTTCACCTTATACCATCTGGAATTCTTTATGAAGAAAAACTCAACATCATAGGAAACGGTGTTGTGATTGATCCGGAATTTCTCATACAGGAGATAGAAAACTTAGAAAAAGAGGGTATTTCGACAAAAAATCTTAAAATTAGCGACAGAGCACATCTTGTTATGCCATACCACAAGATATTAGATGAAGAGCAGGAAAGACAGAGAGGCGAAGAGAGCCTTGGCACAACAAAAAGGGGAATAGGTCCTGCGTATGCTGACAAGACAGAAAGAACAAACCTCAGAGTTTGTGACATGCTTGACGAGGAAGAGTTTATTCAAAAGCTCAGAAATGTGTATGAGAGAAAGAACCAGATACTTACCCATGTTTATCACAAAACACCAATGAAGTTCGGAGAGCTTTTGGAACAGTTCATGAAATATGGAGAGATTTTAAAGCCATATATCACAGACACAATAAAACTTTTGAATGATTCAATAAAGGCAGGAAAAAAGGTGCTTTTAGAAGGTGCACAGGCAACAATGCTTGATTTGGATTACGGAACATACCCATATGTTACATCATCGCACCCCACAGTTGGTGGATTTTGCATTGGAGCAGGGATTGCACCAAAGTACATTCAAGAGGTAATAGGTGTTGTTAAGGCATACACCACAAGGGTTGGGAAAGGTCCATTTCCCACAGAGCTTTTGGATGAAATAGGAGATAGCATACGCGAAAAGGGAAGAGAATACGGAACAACCACCGGAAGACCAAGAAGATGCGGCTGGCTTGACCTTGTTGTTGTAAGGTATGCGGTTTTAATAAATGGAATTGACAAGATTGCCCTTACAAAGCTTGATACGCTATCCGGCCTTCCAAAAATAAAGGTTTGCAGAGCCTATAAGTATGAAGGGAAAATCTTAGAGCTTTTCCCTGCGTCCTTGAGGGTTGCAATGGAGTGTGAGCCTGTGTATGAGGAGTTTGAAGGCTGGAGCGAAGAGGAGATAAAAGCTGCAAAAGAGTATGACCAGCTTCCAAGGAGTGCAAAAAGATATATCGAATTTATAGAAAAAGAGACAGGTGCAAAGGTTTTTCTCATTGGCACAGGCCCTGCAAGAGAGGATATAATAATAAAAGACTAAAGCTTAATGCCAATAAAAAGCCATCCGAAAATTTAGTTGATTCGGGTGGCTTTTTGTGTTACTTTGGCAGCAGAAAAAGTGTTTTTTTGTGGGAATAGCTTAACTTTTTTTGAGATTGGGTGTATAATAAAATTAAATTTTTGAGGAAAAGAGGATGGGAAAAGTTGGACTACCTTAAAAGACTCATGAAGTATTTGGACGACTGTAAACTATTGGTAGCAGTTGGCCTAATTTTGGCGCTGGCAGGGATATTTTGCAACATGGCAGTGCCAAAAGTGTCAAAGCACATCATTGACGATGTTCTTGTTGCAAGGCGCTTTGAAAAGCTTTGCTATTTTGCTCTAATTTTGGCAGGACTTGTGCTTTCAAAAGCAGTTTTGAATTATTTTCAGAGCTACATATTCGAATACACATCTCAAAAAGCCATCTATAAGCTCAGAGAACAGCTCTACACAAAGCTTCAATACCAGTCTTTTGAGTATTTTGACAGAGCATCAACAGGGGCTATCATGAACAGAATGGTGGGAGACCTGGAGGCTATTCGAAACTTTTTAAATCAGGGCTTTGTTCAGGTAATTAGCATAGTCATTACTTTAATATTGGCACTTTCTATAATGCTTTCAATGAACCTTTTGCTTTCATTTTTGAGCTTAGCAACAACACCTCTTATATACTTTAACGTCAAAAGTCTTGCCAAAAAACTTCAGCCAACCTTCAGGGCGATAAGAACATCCTTTGAAAAGCTCACATCAAAGGTGCAGGAGAATATCACAGGTATAAGAGTTGTCAAAGCCTTTGGGAATGAAGAACTTGAAAAGAAAAGCTTTGAAAAGGTTGCATTTGAATTTACAGACAAAAATATCCAGGCTGCTGATATAAGGTCGGTGCACAATCCTCTTGCAAATTTCTTAAATGGCTTAAACTCAGTCATAATTCTTGTTGTTGGAGGGTATTTGGCTATAAAAGGGAATCTGTCTATTGGCACGCTTTTTGCATTTGTGAGCTATGTGAACTTGTTCTCTGCGCCTATTGGTAACATTCAAAACCTTGTGAACCAGTGGCAAAACGCCTTTGCATCCTTGGAAAAGGTGTTCGAAGTGCTTGACAGTGAGGTTTTAGTCAAAAGCCCAAAAAATGCTATTCATCTTAAAAACATCAGAGGAGACATAAAGTTTGAGAATGTGTATTTCAAGTACAAAGATAAGTTTGTTCTAAAGGGAATAAACATTCATATTAAACCTGGTGAGGTTGTTGCCATTTTAGGTCAGGCAGGTTCTGGCAAGTCATCTTTAATAAATCTTCTTGCCAGATTTTACGACCCGACATCTGGCAGGGTACTCATTGATGATGTTGATGTGAAAAATGTAAAGCTTTGTTCTTTGAGAAGAAACATTGGAATAATAATGCAGGAGACATTTATTTTTTCTGATACTATTGCTGCGAACATAGCGTTTGGAAAGCCAGATGCGAAAGAAGAAGAGATAAAATGGGCTGCAAAGCTTGCCCGGGCAGATGAGTTCATTGAAAGGCTTCCAGAAGGCTACTCTACCGTTGTTGGTGAGAGAGGGATTGGACTTTCGGGCGGTCAGAAACAGAGAATTGCAATTGCCAGGGCACTTATATATGACCCCAAAATTTTGGTGCTTGACGATGCAACATCAAGCCTTGATTTTGAAACTGAGGCTGAGATTCAGAATACTTTGAAAGAGGTGATAAAAGGAAGGACAACAATCATCATAACCCACAGAATTTCCCAGCTTGTTGTTGAGGCAAACAAAATTTATTACATGCAAGATGGCAGAATTGTTGAACAGGGAACGCATGAAGACCTGATGAGACTCAAAGGTAGATACTACTCAACATTTAAAAAACAGTTGCTTGAGCGCGCAAACTCACTTCCTGCTTAAAAAAGTTTTGTAAAAGGGGGAATTTTTCAAAATGGCAGACCCTGCGGCCAAAAAGCTAATATTTTCCCAAGAAGAGACCAATTACGAGTTAAAGATACCCTACTTAAAGAGGCTTTTTAAGTTTCTTCTTCCTTACAAAAAATGGCTGTTTTTAACTTTGGTTTTCATGTTTGCAGCAACAGTTGCCGATTTGGTTTCTCCTTACCTTCTAAAGCAGGCAGTTGACAACTATATCCCTAAAAAAGATTTCAAGGGGATTTTGATAATTGGGGCTTTGCTCATTTTGATGCTTTTTATAAACAAGGAGTGCTCAAAAAACAAGATAAGGCTTGCAAACAGAACAGGACAGATGGTTTTGTTTGATATCAGAAAAGCTCTTTTTGACCACGTTCAAAGCCTTTCTTTCAGCTTTTTTGACAAAAACTCAACAGGAAGGATTATTGTTAGGATTGTCAATGACGTCAATACCTTGAACAACCTCTTTACAAACGGTATTGTGAATGTGATAACAGACATGTCAAGCTTGGTTTTGGCAGCAATAATAATGTTTTCTATAAACCCTAAACTTGCAATGGTGACATTTGCAGTTGTCCCAATATTTTTGATAGTCCTCTTTACAACCAGAAACGCCATAAAAAGAAACTGGAGAGCTGTCCGAAGAAAGATTGCAAACCTAAATGCATATATACACGAAAACATAAGTGGTATCAGGGTGATTCAGGCATATGTCAGGCAAAAGGTCAACAGGGCTATTTTCAAAGACGTCATAGACGATGTGTTTTTGTCATGGATGAAGGCGGTCAGGATAAACGGCATATTCTCACCTGCGGTCGAGGTATGTTCAATGATAGGAACGCTCATCATCTACTTTTACGGTGTAAAGCTTCTTAAAATAAACGGTGTCACAGTTGGAACTTTAATTGCTTTTGTTAGCTATTTAGACAGGTTTTGGCGACCGGTTGTTACACTTTCGAACTTTTACAATCAGCTTCTTGTTGCAAGCGCATCGTCAGAAAGGATATTTGAGGTGCTTTCTATCGAGCCCGAAATAAAAGAGGATAAAAATCCTGTTGAGATGTCTACTTTTAAAAATTCAATCGAATTTAAAAATGTGTGGTTTGCGTACAAAGATGAAGAGTATGTTTTAAAGGATGTGTCATTTGAAATCAAAAAAGGCATGATGGTTGCGCTTGTGGGTGCAACAGGCTCTGGCAAGACTACAATTGTAAATCTTCTTGCGAGGTTTTACGACCCGCAAAAGGGTAGTATCCTCATCGATGGCATTGATATTAAGAAAATTAGCTTTAAAAGTTTAAGAAAGCTTATAGGCATTGTCCAGCAGGAACCGTTTTTGTTCTCAGGCAGCATCCTTGACAATATTCTGTATGGAAAGCCAGATGCCAAGTTTGAAGAGGTTGTAGAGGTTTGCAAGTTCTTAGGCGCGCATGATTTTATATCGCAGTTTGAGGATGGTTACTTTACCCAGGTAAATGAAAGGGGAAACAGGCTTTCAACAGGGCAAAAACAGCTAATTTGCCTTTCGAGGGTTTTGCTTCAAAACCCCCAGATTCTTATTTTGGATGAGGCAACGGCTTCCTTGGATACACATAGCGAGCTTATGGTGCAAAACGCTTTGAACAGAATAATGAAAGACCGTACTTCAATTGTGATTGCTCACAGGTTATCTACCATAAAAGATGCAGACCTCATAATTGTAATGGACAAAGGCAGAATTGCTGAAATGGGTACACATGAGAGCTTAATTAGGAAAAAAGGCATCTATTATGAACTTTGTGCAAGCCAGATAAGATTTGTAAAGGCAGGGTGATAAAAGGAAAGAGAAAGAAGCTGCGAATATATTTTTGGTATTTACAAAAGGCAAGAATGGTCTTATAATATTAAACCGTGTTTAATTTGTGTGGGCCATTAGCTCAGTAGGCAGAGCACCAGCCTTTTAAGCTGGGTGTCCCGCGTTCGAGTCGCGGATGGCTCACCATTTAATTTGAAAAGTGACAGGTGGCCCCGTGGTCAAGTGGTTAAGACACAGGCCTTTCACGCCTGTAACAGGGGTTCGAATCCCCTCGGGGTCACCATTTGTTTATGAGGAGCCGAGTACCTTTCGCGCATGCGGGAGATGAAAGGCTCCAGGTATATCCTGCTTGCCTTGCATAAGGCAACTGGGATATGCTGAATTTGAAAATAGGATATTGGATGAATAGGCAGGAAGAATTGACTTCCTGCCTATTTTGTTTTAGTCTTCTAATTTCCAATCGGCTCTTTTATTTTGCAAAGCTTGAGGTGACAAAAGCTTCTATAAAGGCTGCAAATACTACTAAGGTAGCACCACATATAGCAAGTGTCAAAAATCTTTTAAATGCAATATTTAAATTTGGTTTTTCCTTTGAAAAGACTGCACTTTCAAGAAATATCGCCGAGGCTGCGCTGCCTATTATGAATGCTGCAATTTCAAATATCCCATGGGGCAAAATCAAAAGTAGTGTCTTTGCAATAGATATCTGCTTTGCTGAAATTGTAGCAACAGCACCAACTATAAAACCGTTTGTGAGCAGCACAAACACAGATACAAGCCCAAATGTCAAGGTCCCTACTGTGATGGTTATAAGATAGACTTTCATGTTGTTCTTGAGGATTGCAAGAAAGAGAAGGTAAGGGTTTTTTGCATTTTTCAAGATGTTTTCAAACAGTTTCCTGACATACTGGGTGATGAATTTTTGAATTTCATCTCCAAAATAAAGTCCTGCAACAATGCCAAGGATACAAGAAAGTGCAAAAATCGAAAATGAGATTAAAATTAGTCTTTTTTCTGTTTTAAAGGTCTGAGCAACAAATTTCAATTGTTGTTTGCCTCCTTCAGTTGCTTTAAAACTCTTTCAACAAAATGATAACAGAAATTGCAACTTGAGTGCAATTCCGAGCAGAAGAAATTTTTTCACAAAATTTTAATTAACTTCTCTTGATATTTGGTATATAATTATTTCTGATATAAATTTACAGGAGGTATGTAAAAATGAAAATCACATACCTTGCACATGCAAGCTTTTTGATTGAGACAAAATCAGGAATAAAGATCTTGACAGACCCGTACGATGGTTCTGTTGGCTACACGGTGTTTGAGCTATCTCCAGATGTGGTGCTGACATCTCACAAGCATTTTGACCATGGCTACACAGGTAGCCTAAAAGGAGATTATGTTCTTGTCGATAAGGAAGGCGAATTTGAGGTCAAGGGTGTTAAAATAAAAGGCATAAAGACCTTCCACGACAAAGAAAATGGTCAAAAACGAGGAGAAAACATTGTGTTTGTCATAGAGGATGAGTTTTCAATTGCACATCTTGGCGATTTGGGTCATGAGCTTGCAGCATCTGAGCTTGAAAAGGTGGGGAAAGTTGATATTCTTTTAATTCCTGTTGGCGGCGTGTATACAATTGATGCAAAAGAGGCTTTCAATGTTGCAAAGGCCATAAATCCAAGAGTTATAATTCCTATGCATTATAAAACAGAAAAGCTCAAATTTGACCTTGGAAAGGTAGAGGAGTTTACAAAGCATTTTGAAGATGTTGAAATTTTGCAGACAAGTGAGATTGAAATCAATAGCCTTCCAGAAAAGCAGAAGGTTATTGTATTAAAATACAAAGGATAAAGGAGAAATTGCAAGATGGCAAAAAAAAGCGAGAAGAAAAGTATATCTCAAAGTGCCAATAAATTTAGTGGAGCTGAAATATCTATTTTTGGAGGTAAAACACTTTCAGTATACAAAATATTTGTACTTTTTGCCTTTTGCGTGCTTGTTCTCATGAGCCCGTACTACAGGGGGCTCTATTTTGACTATGAACTTGGTGCATTTCAGGCAGCAATGGCAGCAATTTTTATCCTTTTTGCAATATATCTTTATCTTTCAAAAGAGGGTTTTTTAGTAAATTCAAAACTTGAACTTGTCTTGCTTCTTTTTATGGTTGCATATATTATTCCATATTTCTTTGCAGCAAACAGAAGGCTTGCACTTGGAGAATTTTTCAAGTATGCATTTTACTTTGCAGTTTTTTATGTTGCATCGAGAATTTCAAAAGGCAAAGCAGAAAAGCTTGCAATTTTGAACGCTCTTTTTCTCTCAACAGTAGGTGTTGCATTTTTTGGATATCAAGCAGCAGTAAAGTTAATTCCAGAGACTGCCCGGCCTCTTGGCATGGCAATGAATGGACTTTGGGTTGGGAATATGATAAACTCAACACTTCAGTATCATAACACGGCAGGAACTGTTTTGGCATTCGGATTTATAATCTCTTTGATGCTGGCGCTTTACAACGAAAATAGGGTGCTGAAAAGCATTTATTTTGCCTTTTCAAGCTTTATATTTACAGCATTTTTCTTTACATATTCAAGAGGCTCATATATTACCCTCTTGCTTGCTCTTTTGGTGTTTTTCTTGCTTTTGCCGAGAGAAAAAAGAATTTCGCTCATTTTTAACATAGCGATTGTTGGCGCTTTTGTTATTGCTTTTTTGAATAAGGTTGGGGCAAACCTAAACGAACATGGGAAAGTAAAACTTTGGTTTGTTTTGCTCTTCCAGATGCTTCTGGTTTTTGCCCTGACATATGCTTTTGGATTTGTGGAGAGAAAACTTTATGGCCTTAGCAACAACTTTTACATAGCTGCAGCAGGTGCAGCGATTATTTTGGCTATAATAGGTTTTGCAATTGCTCTAAAGACACATTTGATTCCTTCAGACATGGTTGCAAAAATCAAATCCATAGCCATGTTCTGGAAAGAGAGAAACTTTATTGAAAGAATGGTCTTTTATAAAGATGGATTAAAGATATTTTTGAGAAGTCCTGTATTTGGCTATGGTGGAGGAGCATGGGTATCGCTGTATTTTATGTACCAGTCTTATTTGTATTTTACAACCCAGTCTCACAACTACTTTTTGCAGGTGCTTCTTGACACGGGGATTGTTGGATTTTGTATACTACTAATATTTTTATGGTTTTTATTTTCAACTTCGCTCAAGGCATGGGCTAAAAAGGAACAAAAAGAGAATATTATTATTGCTGGGCTTGTGGCGGCAGCAGTGCAGCTTTATTCTCACTCAGTTCTCGACTTTGATTTTTCGCTAGCATCTGTACAAGTTCTGCTATTTGCAGCTTTAGGGGTATTAGTTTCGACATCCTCACAGATTCTTCAAAAGCATAAGCAAGAAAAGGTGATTTACACGGGCAAAAAGACAAATTTTGTGCCTGCTTTGCTGGCGATATTTTATCTGTTTGTGATAGTAATTTCACTAAACTTCAGGCTTGGAAATTACTATGCAAATGTGGGGCAGCAGGCGCTGCAGATGGGAAATTTGTCTGCTGCATATTCGTTTTTGTCAAAAGCTATCACATACGACCCACTCAGCTCCAATGCGCTTTCTGATTATGCGGTTGTACTTTACCGTATAGGTGACCAGAACAAAGACGCAAACCTAATTGCAAAGGCAGATGGCTATTTCAAACAGGCAATTGTAAATGACAGGTTCAACGCAAAGATAAGGTTCAAATATGCTATATATCTTCTTGCTCATGGGGCAATAGATAGCGGACTTTCACAGATAGAACAGGGGATAAAGCTTCAGCCTCTTCAACCAGCAAACTATGAGCTGAAGGCTGATGCATATGCAAAGGTTGGAGATTATTACCTTGGAAAAGGCGATAAAGAAAAGGCAAAGAAGTATTTTGAAGTTGTGCTGAAGATTCCTGAGGAGATTGAGAGGGTGAAGAAGGAAAGAGAAAGAATGCCTGAGGTTATAAGGGCAAGTCCACATATTAATTTTGAAATTACGGACAGAATAAGGCAAATTGTTGATGAAGTTAGGAAAGAGGTAAATGGGATTTAGTAATAGGAAAGTTCTGGTATTATTGAAATTTGCTATTAGTATTTTATGTTAAATGTTTTTGCATTACCACCTTATGTTGTAGCGTACAACTATATTGAACATATATTAAGAGCACTAAAAGGTAAGTAATGCGAGATGCTATTTTATGTATTTTTGTCTCCATTTTTAAGAGCCAAGGTATTTTTGATGAAATGACAAGATAAAAAGGTTATTGTATTGGGCAGTTTATCACATTGTTTGATTGATTTAGTAATTAATAAGAAATTAAGAATAAACAATAATAGTTTGACAATAAGGCTTTATTTCCAAATGCAAAATATCACTATATAAATTTTGAAATAAATAGGAGGCTAAAATGAAAATAGCGATAGTTCATGAATGGCTTACAAACTTAGCGGGGTCAGAAAAAGTGGTTCTAGAACTTAGAAAAATATTTCCTGAAGCACCGATTTACACTTTAGTATATAATGAAAAAAAATTAGGCAAGTATTTCAAAGATTGTACTATAATAACATCTAATCTACAGAAAAATCCATTAGCAAAAGTAAAACATCAATTGTTTTTTAACTATATGCCAAAGGCTTTTGAGAGTTTTGATTTGAGTGAATTTGATTTGATAATTAGTTCGTCTTCAGCTTTTGCAAAAGGTGTTATTACACCACCAAATAGTCTGCATATTTGTTATTGTCACACTCCTCCTAGATATATTTGGGATATGTTTCATGAATACATGAAAGACTACAATTTTATTATTAAGAAATATTTAGAAAAAAGTTTTCATAATTTAAGAATATGGGATTCTGTTGCTGCAAATAGGGTTGACTATTTTATTGCAAATTCAAATTATGTGGCAAATAGAATAAGAAAATATTATAAACGTGAAAGTAAGGTTATCTATCCCCCAGTTGATACAGAATTTTATGTGCCCTCAAGCAAAAAAGAAATAGGAAATTATTATTTGATTGTGTCACGTTTGGTTTCTTACAAGAGAATTGATATTGCCGTTGATGCATTTAATCAGCTAAATGAAAAATTAATTATTGTAGGAGAAGGTCCTGAATTAAAAAAGCTAAAGTCATTAGCGAAAAAGAATATTGAATTTTTAGGGTATCAGTCAGAAGATACAATAAGGGAACTGTATCAACATTGCAAAGCATTAATATTTCCTGGCATAGAAGATTTTGGAATAGTTCCTGTAGAGGTTCAAGCATGTGGGAGACCAGTGATTGCTTTTAAAAAAGGTGGAGTTGTCGAAACAGTTGAAGAAAATAAGACAGGAATCTTTTTTGAGAAACAGAATTCAGAAGGTTTGAAAGAAGCCATCAATAGGTTTGAAAGAAATATAGAAATGTTTGACTCAGCATATATCCGCAGACATGCTGAAAAGTTCAGCGCAGAAAGATTTAGGCAAGAGATAAGCGATTATGTTAATAACATACAGAAAAGTGCTTTTTAATGGCTTGAAAATTCCATAAAATGGAAATAATAACAACACGTAATTTGAAAGGATTATTTATAAATTCACAGCGATTATAGATTTAATCATGATAGTAATTTCTTTTGATATTTTGTAATTGATAAAATTCAAGAGTGGTTTGCTTTATGAACCAGTATTCTGAGACTTCCAGACTTATTGTTTAAGAATAGTCTTATATATATAAACTACTCTCTGAAGAGAATATTAACTTTATTGTTGAAACATGCAGAAATGCAAAATTAAAGCGTATATTGTTCTTGGCTATTTCAAATTTATTCCATTCATCAACATTAGGTATTCTTTTTTAGATAAACATGAAATAGAATTTAATAGAAGAAATTCCAACGTAAAGTAGCTTAATATGCCACACAATTTAATCTCAGTTTATGCTGATAATAGCCATTATTAAATTTACTTCAAAAAGTTCAATTATATTTACAAAAAAGTTAGGTTATAACAGAGAATCTTTAAAATGTGCAAGTTTAGAACAATGTGTATATCCAGAATCCAAATGAAGAAAAATTAAAGTGGACAACTAAAGATGACTATAGAAGAGCTCCAATTGGGAAAATTTAAAGAGAACTTCTCATTTGATAAAATTTCCCAGCTGAGAGATGCGCTAATTGAAAATATTAAACCATATCGGTCTGAGGCCAGAAACGAACATATTTTTACGAGAAGTTTCAAGGAAGAAATTCCTACTGTATTTAATAAAACATTGCATTCGTCATGGAATAACAGACGAAGCTCAAATCCATGGTCTAAAAGAGGATATACGAATCGAAAAAAGGACTAAATATGATACTTAGTATAGAGTGAAGTAGTCATTTTGATTAGAGATACAAGATAATATCTGCAGCTATGTTTAAAGGTAAGTCCATTGAAAATGCATGATAAAGGTAGCGAGGTGAATTTCTGTTGGAGAGAAAAAACAATACAGTTGATTATATATTATTCTCAGTTTTATGCCTATTTGTATTTGCAATACCCAAGAGTGGATTTAATATCTGTAATATACCATTTTATGTTGGTATTATAGTTGTTGTAATATATATAGCACTGAATTTGAGGTTTTATAAACCTTTAGTTTTAATTGATCTAATCCCATATTGGGGTTTTATATCACTATTAATTTACTTATTAATGCATGATCTCAATAATAAGGAAACAGTTATAAGATATATATTAGGATTTGTTGTATTACCTATTTTGTTTAACATAATTATCAGGAAAAAATTGTCGATAAAAGATATGTTGAAAATTATAACAATTGTAGGTGCTATACCAGTAATATATGGAATAATTCAAATAATGTTTGGCATTGAAAGCACAATTATTCCAGGATTAACTGCAAATTATACACAGTTAAAGAACTTCAATTTTGATGTATACAGGCTTTTAACAGCTAAATGTAATAAAGTTGGAGAATATTACAAGTTAATATCCACTTATCAAAATGGAAATATGTTTGGAATTTTTCTGGTATTATATTATCCCTTATTACTTTATTGGGAAAAAACAAAATGGAGGAATACATCATATTTATTACAATCGCTGACCATAATATGCGTTTTCAGAAGTTTATCAAGAACAGCAATTATTGCATTTGTTATGTTGATTGTTGTCTTAAATTTTTTCAGAATAGTCTATAAGAAGTTTAATATTACAATAAAAGAATTCATTTATAAGATTACATTAACTATCACAATACTTATTATCCTTTCAACAATTTCAAAAGAAGGGCTAATAAAACCTATTATAATGAGGTTATTCAATAATAAATCTGAAGAGATAGTAACAATGAATAATAGAATTACACTTGGTTTGCTTAGTAATACTTCATTAGTGAAATTATTGCTTGGAAATCCTAATTTTGGACATGAGTCTCTTTATGTTGAGGTTTTGTTTTCATTAGGAATTTTAATGGGGTGCTTATTTTTGTTTACATTGTTTTTTATCGATTATAAATTAATTAAGTTTTTAAAAAATAAAGGTAGTAGTGAATTATATGGAGTATTTATTTTATCATTTTTATCTGTACAAATTGCTGCTATTTCTGATATTGCATGGGGGTTATTTCCCATTGAATCACAATTTTGGATAATATATGCATCAAATATAATTGCTTTAAGCCAATCTGATATAGATATATCTTCTGTTAAATTGCAGAGAGTCTTTTCTTTTATGAGGCAGATGATTTTTAAAATATCGACGAAAAATAGTACATAAAAAAAGATTTGCTTCTTAGTAGATATATTAATTAAGATAAGTGAAAAGTTTTTTGTATTTAATCATAGATTTGAGAGGGGCCTCTAATGAAAGTATTAATGATATCGGGTTCATATCCCAACATGAAATGTGGAGTTGGAGATTATACTAAGGTTTTAGCAAATTTTATAAACAAAACTGGTATTGGAATAAAAGTTTTAACTACAAAAAACGAAAAAGTGGTATCAGATGGAATTTGTGAGCCTGCAATTTTAAATTGGGATTTACAGTGTATTAAAGAAATCTATAATTATGTCAATAAAAATAATATTAATATTATTCATATACAGTATCCCACAAAAGGATATGGATACAAAATTGGCATAAATTTATTACCATTATATATAAAGATGAAAGATATGGTTTTCCAAAAAAGAATAAGGATTATTACAACATTACATGAGTTTAGTCAGTCGCACATTTTGAGAAAAATATCAATCATTCCACTTGTGTTATTTAGCGATAAAATTATTTTAACCAATGATGAAGAGAAGAAAATAATTCTAAAATTGTTTCTTTTCCTTATGAAAGATAAGTTTGAAGTAATAAATATAGGTTCAAATATTTTACCAGATAAATCTTCTGAAAATAATGAAAATAAACTATATACCAATAATCATACAATTAGTTATTTTGGTTTTATTAGACCTGACAAAGGTTTGGAAACATTATTGAGAGCAATTGTTTTGACAAAAGTATATACTGAAGATGATTTTAAATTAAATATTTTAGCTGAATTAGATGATAGTGATGAATATCATTGTAAAATAAGAAACTTATTAAAACAATTAAACATTAATAAAAACAAGATAGAAATAACGGGATATTTAACAGAATCTCAAGTATCAGAATATTTAAAAGCATCAAATTTATGTGTATTACCATATAGAGATGGTTTAACATATAGAAGAGGAAGTTTTATAGCTTCTGTTGTTCATAATGTTCCAGTTTTATCAACTTATACAAAATTGACATCTCCAGATTTGTTAGAGATTTTCAGAGATTATCTGGTAAAACCTAATGATGTGGTAGGATTATCAAGAAATATTGATAAATTTTTCTATGATATGGAATATAGGAACAAGTTAATTGCAAAAACAAATCAGATCAAGAATTTATTCGATTGGGAGAAAATAGCTGACAAGCATAAATCACTTTACTATGGGTTGGGATTAAGAGATTAAATGCTTTTAAGAGATCCAGATGTGGCAAGATTATTATATCAGAGATAAAAAGGAGAATTATAAAATGACAAATCCAAAAGTCGGGGTTGTGATTGTAAATTATAATGGTGAAAGATATACAAGCACTTGTGTTAGAAGTGTATTGAAATCATCTTATGAAAATTATTTAGTGATTGTAGTTGATAATGCATCAAGTGATAATTCTGTCAGGTTGCTTGAGGAAGAATTTAATAGTAAAATTGTTATAATAAAAAATGAAAAGAATTTAGGGTTTTCTGCTGCTAATAATATTGGTATAAAATATGCATTGGAAAATGAATGTGAATATGTCCTTTTACTTAACAATGATACAGAAATAGATAAAGATTTAATAAAAAATATGGTTAAGGCATCCATAGAAAATAATAATGCAATTATTTCACCTAAAATATATTACTATGATAGTCCAAATAAAATTTGGTCAGCGGGGGGAAGTTTGAACTGGAAAAAAGGGTTAAGCTTTCATTATGGAGTTAATAAAATAGACAAAGGACAATTTGATGTACGAAAAGAAATAGATTTTGCTACAGGATGTTGCATTTTAATACATAAATCAGTTTTTGATAAAATAGGATTTTTGGCAGAAGAGTATTTTCTTTACTATGAAGATACTGATTTCTGTGTAAGAGCTAAAATGGCAGGTATTAAAATTTTATATGAGCCTTCTGCAAAGCTTTGGCATAAGGTTAGCAGTACTGTTGGCGGTGAAGAATCATTAATAACTCTGTACTATTCCAATAGAAACAGGCTTTATTTTAATAATAAGTTTAACAAAAAGAACAAGTTTTATTATTTATCCTATTTTTTTGTAACTCGAATGGTAAAGTTTTTAATTTGGCTAATCAAAGGACAAAAAGATAAAATAAGGATTGTTTTGAAAGCAATTAGGGATTATAGAAATAATAAAATGGGATACACAGAGATTCAAAAAAAGAAAGTCAAAATCCCAAAAGATTGAGACATCAATAAAAGATTTATTTATTCTTGCTGATGATAAAGCTGAGGAAAATAGGAAAACAGCTTATATAGTGAGTGACTTCGGGACAAAAAATCTTGCGATTATTTCAAACAAAAATAAAATTACATAGGTTCTTTACTTTGCTGGGCAGCAGAGCTATATTCGCCAAACTGCTAACTTATTCAGTTTTATTACAAAAAGAGTTAATAATGGAACAACAATTTTAATAATAATTGTAATTAGATTTTGAGTCATTATATTACAAATAATTGTTAAAGGTAGTAATAAGAACAAGGAGATGATATATTAAATGAGAATATTACAATATGTATCTTGATAAAGGAGTTAAATATTTTGAATGAATGTAGAATTATGGATAGTTGGTGAAGGTGATTTAATACCATATTTATCTAAGATAAAGGAAAATACCAATATCAAAATTGTAAATAGATACATTGACAATTGTAAAATACCGGAATTTTTTCATATGGCTGATTTTCTTATTTTGCCGCACATTGAAGCTACTCAATCTGGTGTTATTCCATTAGCTTATGCATTTGGCAAACCTGTAATTGCTTCAAATGTATGAGAAATAGCAGAACAAGTTGTTGATGGTGAAACAGGATATTTGTTTGATATAAATAATAACCACGAAGCTGTAGAAAAAAGTATTTATTTACTTGAAGATGAAAAAGAAAGACTTAAAATGAGTAAAAACGCTTTTGAATATCAAAAAACTCAACTTGATTGGGAACAAATTGGGAATGAGTTGTTGACTTTTTTTAAAACATTGACAGCAAAGTTGAGAAATGACTCAACATATAATGGGTGAGATGAAATAATTGGTAGTAAAATTAAAAGATTCTAGGAACATGAGAGAGGACATATGAAGATATATAGAATAAAAGTAGAAAATGAGATAATAGTTGTAAATATTGTATAGATACATTTGTTGTTACCACAAAATTTTGTTGATATCTAATATGCAAATTTAGGATATAAATATTGTATTTGGAAATTAGGATTATAATTCTGCTAAATACAGCGCAAAATTTATTTACAGGAGGTATATGGAAGTGAATATTAATTTAAATGAAAGCTATAAAAATAAAGTGATTTTAGTGACAGGCGGAGCAGGATTTGTTGGAACAAATCTTGTAAAGAAATTAGCAAACTTTGATGTCAAAAAAATAATAGTATTGGATAATCTATTTACAGGAAGGTTAGAAAACATAGAAAATATTAAAAAAGTGGAATTTATTCATGGAGATATTGAAAACTATGATTTGGTACGTGATATAGTAAAAGAATGCGATATAATTTTTCATCTTGCAGCAAGGAACATAATTGTTTCAACAAAGGACCCATATTTAGATTTTAAAACAAATGTATATGGGACATTCAATATATTAGAAGCAAGCAGATATTCTAAAATTGAAAGATTGGTTTATGCTTCGTCTGTTTCAGTTTATGGTAATGCCTTATATTTGCCAATTAATGAGAAAGATTTGTTGTATCCTCTTAATCCATATGCGGCATCTAAAATTTCAAGTGAGTCTTACTGTAATACCTATTATGAAACCTATGGAGTACCAGTAACAATTCTTAGATATTCTAATGTTTATGGTCCGTACCAAACACCTTTAAATCCATATTGTGGGGTAATTTCAAAGTTTATAACGAATGCATTAAATGGAGCACCATTACAAATACATGGGGACGGAGAACAGACAAGAGACTTTACATATGTAGAAGATGTAGTTGATGCGACATTGTTAGCAGGAATAAATAATAAAGCAATAGGTGAAACATTTAATATAGCTACGGGGGTTGAAATTACAATAAATCAACTAGCTGATGTTATCTTAAAGATAACAAATAGTAGTTCTCCAATAGAATATGTTGATAAAAGGGATATTGACAATGTTAGAAGAAGGGTACTTAATATTGAACATGCAAGAAGAATATTGAGATGGACTCCTAAGATTACGCTTTTGGAAGGAATTAAAAGAACGATTCAATGGATTAGGGAGATGAAGTAAAATTGAAAAGAGTGTCAATTATTGTTCCATGCTTTAATGCATCGAGATTTATAAAACAGTCAATAGATAGTTTATTAGATCAGGAAGTAAATAAGGATATTGAAATTGAAATTATTGTGGTTGATGATGGCTCTACTGATGACACGCTGACAGTGTTAGATAAGTACTATTGTAGAAGTAAACTTGTAAGGATAATAAAAAAAGCTCATAGTGGAATTATAAGTACTGTGACAAGAGGATTTTACGAAGCTAAAGGTGATTTTATTGCTCTTCAAGGAGCAGATGATCTTTCTTATCCTAACAGAGTCCAGATTCAAGTTGAAATGTTAACAGAAGCAAGTAATACAATTCTTACTTACTCTGATTTAACTTTAATAGACGAATATGGAAATATTATTTCAAAATCTTTTTGGAATGAATACAATATTACACCTTTGAGAGGGAAACCCACAAAAGAATTACTAAAAAACAATTTTGTTTCTGGTGGAACAATGATGTTTAAGAGAGAGCTTTTAGATAAAATATTACCTATACCAACTATTTTACCGTATGAGGACCATTGGATTGCTTTTATTGCTTCGCTTTATTATGAGATTAATTTTTATGATAAGCCCTTGGTGATGTATAGAAAACATGCTAATAATTCAAACTTGGAAGTTGAAAAAAGATCTTTAAGCAAAAGAGTTGAAAAAAAATTCAAATGGTGGATTCAAAAATTTCTTTTTTACAGAGAATATTGTAAGTATTTATTATCAGAAAAAGTAAGATGATAATATATATTATGAATACTTAAAAGTAGGTGAACAACTATGAAAGCAATAATTTTAGCTGGGGGAAGTGGCACAAGATTGTATCCTCTTACAAAGGCAATAAGTAAACAGCTGCTACCTGTCTATGATAAACCAATGATTTATTATCCGCTTTCAACTGTTTTACTTGCAGGAATAAGAGAAATTCTTTTGATTACAAACCCTGAATATGTAGAGCTATATAGAAATCTGTTGCAAGATGGTTCACAAATAGGAGTACATATTCAATATGCGGTTCAAGAAAGTCCACGTGGATTACCAGACGCATTTATTGTTGGTGAAAAGTTTATTAATTCTGACAAATGTATGCTTATACTGGGTGATAACATATTTTATGGACAGGGGTTTAGTGGTTTATTAAAAAAAGCTGTTAGATTAGAAAAAGGAGCGCTTATTTTCGGATATTATGTTAAAGACCCTCGAGCATATGGAGTGGTTGAGTTTGATTCTAACATGAATGTTATTTCAATTGAAGAAAAGCCAGAAAAACCAAAGTCAAATTATGCAATACCTGGCATTTACTTTTTTGATAACAAAGTAGTTGAACTAACAAAAACCCTTAGACCTTCTAACAGGGGCGAGTTAGAAATAACAGATTTGATAAAAAAATATTTAGAATTAGGCGAACTGAGAGTTGAACTATTTGGGCGAGGGTTTATGTGGCTGGATATGGGAACTTTTGATGGGCTTCTTGAAGCATCAAATTTTGTTGAAACGATTCAAAAAAGGCAAGGATTTTACATAGGGTGTATAGAAGAAGTGGCTTATAGAATGGGATATATAGATAAAGAACAATTGTATAGATTGGGATATAAGATGAGAAACAGTGAATATGGGAAGTATCTCATGGAATTGGCAGGTGAAAGTTAAGTGGCAAAATTCAAAAAGATAGAGACACCAATAAAAGATTTATATATAATAGAGCCCACAGTTTTTGAAGACAATAGAGGTTTTTTTATGGAGAGTTGGAATGAGAAAGAATTTAATGAAATCGGACTAAATATAAAGTTTGTCCAAGACAATCATTCAAGATCTAAGAAGGGTGTGTTGAGGGGACTACATTTTCAAGAACCTTATCCACAAGGCAAACTTGTAAGAGTAATAAGAGGTGCCGTTTTTGATGTGGCAGTAGATATAAGGGAAGATTCGCCAACGTTTAAAAAGTGGTTTGGCATCGTCCTTGACGAACACAATAGAAGGATGTTATATATTCCAGAAGGATTTTTACATGGTTTTTTGACACTTAGTGAATGGGCAGATGTATTGTATAAAACTACAGAGTACTATTATAAAGAATATGATAGAGGAATAATTTGGTATGATCCTGACTTAGAGATAAAATGGCCTCTTGAAGAATATGGAATAGACAAACCAATTTTATCAGAGAAAGATAGTCAATTACCTACTTTTGAGGAATGGCTGAGAATGAAAAAGGAGAGAAAAAAGCTGTGAAAGTTTTGATTACAGGTGCGGCTGGGCAGTTAGGCCAAGCGTTTCAAAGATTTTTCACGAAAAAAGGTATTGAGTATATAGCTGCTGACCATGGTATGCTTGATATAACAAATTTAAAACAGCTTAGGAAGTTTGTAAAAGGGAAAGATATAACACACATAATAAATTGTGCAGCTTATAATGCAGTTGATAAGGCTGAAGAAGATTGGAAAACAGCTTATTTAGTAAATGGATTAGGGGTAAGAAATCTTGCTATTATTTCACTTGAGAATAAAATTGAATTAGTGCATTACTCTACTGATTATGTTTTTGATGGCAAAAAATCAACCCCTTATACTATCTTTGATACTCCATCTCCTATAAATAAGTATGGAGAGAGTAAACTATTAGGAGAAAAGTTTATGACTTTGACCGAATATTACTATCTAATACGAGTTAGCTGGGTTTTTGGTATAGGTAATGCAAACTTCATAAGAAAGGTTCTTAATTGGAGCAAAGAAAGAGATATATTAAAGATAGCTGATGATGAAATAAGTGCACCTACTTATACGGATGATTTAGTATATGCTACTTATTTGTTATTAAAAGAAAGAGCTTTTGGATTATATCACATCACTAACACCACTGCTTCAAGATTTGAATGGGCAGAATTTGTGCTAAGAAAAATTGGCTGGAAAGGGAAGCTTGAAAGAGCAAAAAAAGATGATTTTAAGCTACCTGCTAAAAGACCTGGGTATTCAGTGTTAGATAATTTTGGTTTAAAGGAGACTGTAAATTTTGAAATGCCAACGTGGCAAGATGCTACTGAGAGGTACTTAAAGCAGATAAATTTAATATAAGAGGAGAGAGAATAGGTATGAATTTATTGGTGACGGGGTGTGCAGGTTTTATCGGAAGCAACTTTGTTTATTATTACCTTGACAAATATAAAGACAGGAAAATAATCGGTTTGGATAAATTAACTTATGCAGGTAATTTAGAAAATTTAGCAAAATTGACACCAGAGCAAAAAAAGAGGTTTGTATTTATTAAGGGAGATATAACAAACAGAGAACTTATAGAACACATCTTTGAAGAATATGAAATAGATGTAGTTGTAAATTTTGCTGCTGAATCCCATGTTGACAGATCTATTATTGATCCACACATTTTTATAAAGACAAATGTGTTGGGGACACAGACACTTTTAGATGTGGCAAAGAATTTTTGGTATAAGAACGGTAAGTGGACAGATGGTAAAAGATTTATTCAAATATCCACTGATGAAGTGTATGGTTCGTTAGGTGAAACAGGATATTTTACTGAGAAAACGCCTCTTGATCCACATAGTCCTTATTCAGCAAGTAAGGCAGCAGCAGATTTAATTGTAAAAGCATATTTCGATACATATAAGATGCCTGTTAACATAACGAGATGTTCTAATAATTACGGTCCTTATCAATTTCCTGAAAAGTTGATTCCGCTTGTTATTAACAATTGTTTAAACAAAAAGCCAATTCCTGTTTATGGGGACGGATTAAACATTAGGGACTGGTTATATGTTGAAGACCATTGCAAAGCAATTGATTTGGTGATAGAAAAAGGTGTAATAGGTGAAATTTACAATATTGGAGGTCACAATGAGAGAACTAATCTAGAGATTGTAAAGATGATAATTAATTATCTAAAGAATAATTTTGACGAGACTATTTCAGAAGAATTAATAAGATTTGTAAAAGATAGGAAAGGGCACGATAGAAGATATGCAATTGATCCATCAAAAATAATGAGGGAATTGGGATGGGTACCAGAAACAAAATTTGAAGATGGAATAGTTAAGACAATAAATTGGTATTTGAATAATAGAGATTGGTTAAATAGAGTGACAACTGGCAAATATATGGAGTATTATGAGAAAATTTATGGTGGCAAATGATGTAAGGTGTTACGAGAGACAGAGGGAGAGGTGTAAAGATCATGCATAATGTAAAAAATTTTTTTATAGGTATTTTGAAAGTATTAGATATTGTTTTGTGTCCAATAGTTTTTTTTGCTGCTTGGTACATAAAGTTTGAGAGTAATATTTTCAGGAACACAGGGCATTTGAATTTAGAAAGTTACCTTTTGATACTTCTGTTTTATATTATTTTATTCTTTGTTATCTCGAATATTTCTAATTTTTACAAGGTGACGCACAATAGTTTTGGCAACTTTGCTAACATAGTTAAAGTTAATGTTATTGTGGTTATTCTCATTGTCGTGATATTATACTTGTTGAAATGGACAGATTATTCTAGAGTTTTTTTATTCATTTTTACTGTTTTGAATATATTGTTTAATAATTTAAGCAGAATTGCAATACAAAGGATAATTTTGCTAAATATTAAAAACAAAAAAACAAAGAGAGAAAATATATTAATAATAGGCCGTAATGAATTAACAAAGGCTTTTGAAGAAAATATAAAAAAGTATGCTCTAACTTTCAACTTGATCGGATATTTAGGATTGGATAATGAAAGTCACGATAATAAAACAAATGTTCTTGGAGAGGTTAAAGATCTTGAAAAAATATTGGAAAAGTATAATGTTGACGAAATTATTATAGCTTTACGAATTGAAGAATATCATCTTTTAGACTGGATAATAAGTATATGTGAGAAATATGGAATAAGAACTTATATAATTCCAGATTATTTAAGGTATATACCATCAAAAGCCCAAGTTGAAGAGTTTGAAGGTATTCCTCTAATAAACATACGCTATTCCCCACTTGATGAATGGTCAAACAGGTTTATAAAAAGGACGTTTGACATTGTTGTCTCGCTATTTGGTTTAATCCTCTGCCTACCTTTGTTCATAATTATAGCAATTTTAATAAAATTGACATCGGAAGGACCAATTTTGTTCACACAAGAAAGAGTGGGTTACAATAGGCGCATTTTCAAAATGCACAAGTTCAGAACAATGTATGTTCAAGACCCTAACGAGGAAAAGGTTAAATGGACAACTAAAGATGATCCAAGAAGAACACCGATTGGCAGGATTTTACGAAAGCTGTCTTTGGATGAACTTCCTCAGCTTTGGGATGTTTTGATTGGCAATATGAGCCTTGTTGGACCAAGACCTGAGCGACCGTATTTTGTGGAAAAGTTTAAAGAAGAAATTCCAAAATACATGATAAAGCATCGTGTGCGCCCGGGAATTACTGGCTGGGCACAGATTCATGGATGGCGAGGGGATACCTCAATTGAAGAGAGAATAAAATATGATATTTGGTACATAGAAAATTGGTCTTTTTGGCTTGACATTAAAATTATTTTGGCAACCATCTTTGGTGGCAAATTTATGGAGAATGCTTATTAGAAATTGTGTTTTTTGAAGTAATCAAGAATAATTGAATCTTTGATTCCAATCTGATAAAATATTAAAAACAAATCCCCCACGGAGGCACTAAAATGTCAGAGATGGAAATGTTAGAGAGAATAGTCTTAGGAATAGAAGAGTTAAAAACAGATATGAAAGAGGTAAAAATACGCCTTAACAGGGTTGAAGAGAGACTTGACAGGGTAGAGGAAAGACTTGATAAGGTAGAAACTGAACTTGTTGGACTCAAAGAGAGAATAGGCAACTTAGAAGAGAAAGTAAGTGCTTTAGAAGGAAGAGTAGGTAGATTAGAAGAAAGAATAGTCAGCCTAGAAGAAAGAGTAGACAGCTTGGAAGGAAAAGTAATTAGCTTGGAAGGAAGATTAGTTAGCTTGGAAGAAAGGGTAGTGAGCTTGGAAGGAAGAGTAGTTAGCCTGGAAGAAAGAGTAGTGAACTTGGAAGGAACTGTGCATAACTTGAAGCATTCTGTAGATGAGAACACAGGATGTATAAATACGCTTTATAATAGTTTTGCCACGGTTTTTAACTTTAAAAAAGATATGGAAAAATTTAAGGAAAGCATGATGGAATTTAAAGATGAAACGTCTAAGAAAATAGAAAATCTAATTGAAGTTACAGAAAAGACAAAGGAAGAATATGGTCGACATGATATTGACCTTAGGATAATAAAGGAAAAAGTTGGAATTCTGATTTAGGAGTTTTAATAACAAAAATTAGAAACAAAAACTTAAGGAAAAATGTTGCAGTTTACGCTGAAAAGCTGCAGCATTTATTATAATATGGGTTAATATTTTTAACAAACTTTCCGCAAGAAGTCTCCATCTTCAATAAGGTGGAGATGAATTGCGGTTGATAAATATTCAGTAGCTGTGGAAGTAATATTTTTGGTCAAGAAGTTATTGTTTGCTGACAAGTGGTGGAGCTCCAGTTGAAATGATTAGAAGATACATTGAAAGTCAAGGTGAGAAAAGAAAATGCTGAAAGCTTATAAGTACCGAATATATCCTGATAAAGCCCAAGAAGAATTTTTTGAAAAGACTTTTGGCTGTTGCAGGTTTGTATGGAACAAGATGCTTCAAGAGAAGTTAGAAGCATTAAGCCAGGGTAAAAAGATTCCAAGAATAACTCCTGCAAGATATAAAAGAGAATACCCTTTCCTGAAAGAAGTAGACAGTCTTGGTCTGGCAAATGTTCAACTTCAGCAGGAAAAGGCATTTAGAGATTATTTCAAAAATCCGAAGCACTTTAGAATACCGAAGTTCAAGAAAAAGAAAGATAAGCAGTCATACACAACCAATAATCAGCAATCTAAAAATGGTAGAGAAACGATTAGAGTAGATTTTGAAAAAGGTTTTCTTTATCTGCCGAAGATAAAAGGCGGAATAAAAGCAATATTTCACAGGAAGTTTGAAGGCAAAATAAAATCTGCAACAATTGTTAAAACGAAAACAGGCGGATATTATGTGAGCATACTTGTGGATGTACAGGACCCGAGAAACGATATAAAAGAGCCAAAGAATTTTATTTGTGGAATAGACCTGGGTTTGAAGAGCTTTGTAACAATTGTAAATGATACAGGGACTTTTAAGGTTGAATATCCGAAGTATCTTATAAAAGCTGAGAAGAAACTCAAGAGGTTGCAGAGGCAGCTGGCGAGGAAGAAGGAAGGCTCTAAAAACTGGGAGAAAGCAAGAAAAAGGCTTGCAAAAGAGCATGAGTATGTAAAGAGTGCAAGGGAAGATTTTTTGCACAAGCTTTCCAAGACCATCATAGACGAGAGCCAAGTCGTGGTGGTCGAAAGTTTGAATGTAAAGGGACTTTCAAAGACAAGACTGTCAAAACACATAATGGACAGTTCATGGTCGAAGTTTTTAGGATACCTTTCGTACAAAGCAGATTGGTATGGCAGAAAAATTATAGAGGTAGACAGGAGGTTCCCATCATCTAAGATGTGCAGTAATTGTGGATATATTTACAGTGAATTGAGGTTAAATGACAGAGTATGGGAATGTCCTGAATGTGGAGCAGTTCATGACAGAGATGAAAATGCAGCAAAGAATCTAAGAAAGTATGCAGTTGCATATATAAGGAGTCAGTAGGGTAGGAACTACCCGAATTCACGCCTGTGGAGATTGGATCTCTACTGCCGGGGATAAAGCCATGGCAGCAAGTCTGGTCAATGAAGCAGGAAGCCTCCACCTCTGAAAGTGGATGGTAGTTCACCTGCTGAATTTGCTATTATAATAGCTTAAAAAGTAGTTAAAAGTCTCATCATCAAAAAGGCAAAACACAATCTTTTCAATGCTTGTATTTACAGAGCTTAGAAAGTCAACTGCTGTATCAATCAAAATCTTTGCGCATCTGTCCTTTGGAAATCCAAATATTCCGCTGCTGACAGCAGGCAGTGCTATGCTTTTTAAATTGTAAAGGTGAGCAAGATACAGGCTGTTGTAGATTGCTCTATAGAGCTTTTCATCCTCATTGCCTTCACCGTAGATTGGACCGACTGTATGTATTACAAACTTGCAAGGCAAGCGATAAGCATTTGTTATAACAGCATTTCCTGTTGGCAGAAAGCCAATCTTTTTTATAATCTCATCTGATTCTTTTTGTATCTCCTGCCCACCTGCTCTTACAATTGCAAGGGCAACGCCACCGCCATGCTTTAAGTGAGAATTTGCAGCATTTACAATTGCGTCAACCTGCTCTTTTGTGATATCTCCTTTTTTTACAGTAATCTTTTGCAAAACTTCTCTTGTCGTCAACTTTTAACACCTCCAGCATAAAAAATAAAAATTTCAATTGGATTGTTGTTCACCTTTGCCTTTGCTTATGATTTCATCAAACACAGCTTTTGTGTCAATGCCAAATTTTTCTAAAGAGGAAAGAATGCTCAGGCACACAGTAACTTGAGTAAAAAGGCTTGCAGCCAAAAGCTTTCCACAATCTGTGGTTGGGAAGGAAGAGTATTCTTCCAAATTTCTTTTTATATCTTGAGATACGCTATTGTAAACTTGAACAAGCTCATCAAACGACTTTTGCTCAGGTGCAATCTTTATAAGGGGTTTTTTCTTTTTGAAAAAAGGTGACAATTTATTATAAATCACTATAATGCCTATGCCACACAAAAGTCCAATGGCAAAAATCAAAGATGGTTTCAAACAATCACACCCTTTCAAGAAATTATTATACATCAAAATTATAAAACGCATCAAAAGATTTAAATGTTACATTTAATTTACTTTCACCTTCTTTTCTCCCTCGATATTTCGCCTGCTATCTTGCAGTTTTATGCGCTGATTTTCTTTATAGGTACTGTTGTCCTACCGTTTAGAACAAACCTACTCACCAGCAATTTTCAAAGTTCAATTTTTATGCGAAGTTAAAGCGAAGTTACAAAATAAACTTTCATCTTGCTAACCAATGATGGATGGTTTAAAATATAAAAGTTATGATACAATGCTTAATCTTAAAGACAAAAAACAACTTCATATATACATTCCATGGAGGTTTTTAGCTATGGAAAAACAAGTCAAATACATCTTTGTCACAGGCGGGGTTGTATCTGGGCTTGGCAAAGGGATCACAGCAGCGTCAATTGGCAGGCTTTTAAAGGCACGCGGCTTGAAAGTTACAATGCAGAAGTTTGACCCGTATATAAATGTTGACCCTGGGACAATGAGTCCTTATCAGCACGGTGAAGTGTTTGTTACAGACGACGGTGCAGAGACAGACTTAGACCTTGGACACTATGAAAGGTTTATTGATGAGAATCTCACGAAAAACAGCAATGTAACAACGGGAAAGATTTACTGGTCTGTAATTCAAAGGGAGAGGCGTGGCGACTTTCTTGGCGGCACAGTACAGGTAATCCCTCACATTACAAATGAGATAAAAGAGAGAATCTACAGGCTTGGAAAGAGCAACTCAACAGATGTCGTTATAACAGAGATTGGCGGAACTGTTGGCGACATTGAAAGCCTTCCGTTTTTGGAGGCAATAAGGCAGGTTGCGACAGACATTGGTAAAGAAAATGTTCTGTATGTTCATGTTACCCTTGTTCCTTACCTGTCAAAGTCTGGGGAGCTGAAGACAAAACCCACACAGCACTCTGTAAAAGAACTTCGGTCAATTGGTATTCAGCCAGATATTATTGTCTGCAGGACAGAAAAACCACTTTCACAGGACCTCAAAGCCAAAATCGCACTGTTTTGCAATTTAAAACCTGAATATGTCATTCAAAACATTGATGCAGAAAGCCTGTATGAAGTGCCTCTCATGCTTGAAAAAGAGGGGCTTGGCGAGATTATATGCGAAAAGCTTGGATTTGCCTGCACAAAGCCAGACCTCTCTGACTGGATTGAGATAGTTGAAAAAGAGAAAAACCTCAAAAAGAATGTCAGAATTGCCCTTGTTGGAAAGTACGTTGAGCTTCATGACGCATACCTTTCTGTTGCAGAGGCGCTAAAGCATGCAGGAATTGCAAATGACAGCCATGTTGAGATTTTATGGATAAACGCAGAGCATGTTACTTATGAAAATGCACATGAGATGTTAAAAGAGGCAGATGGGATTTTGGTGCCAGGCGGATTTGGTGACAGGGGAATTGAAGGCAAGATTGCAGCTATAAAGTATGCAAGAGAAAATAAGATTCCGTTTTTTGGAATATGCTTGGGAATGCAGTGTGCTGTGATTGAGTTTGCAAGAAATGTGCTTGGGCTTGAAAAAGCTAACTCAACAGAGTTTGATGAAGCAACACCATATCCTGTGATTGATATCATGCCAGAGCAAAAGGACATATTCACAAAAGGCGGTACTATGAGGCTTGGCCTTTACCCGTGCAAGCTTGAGGAAGGCACTCTTGCCCACAGAATTTACAACGATGAGCTTGTGTATGAGAGGCACAGACACAGGTATGAGTTCAACAATGAATTCAAGGAAAGGTTCAAGCAAGCCGGCATGGTATTTTCAGGAATATCGCCAGACAGAAGGCTTGTAGAGATAATAGAGCTGAAAGACCATCCATGGTTTTTGGGCGTGCAGTTTCATCCCGAGTTCAAGTCGCGACCGCAAAGACCTCATCCAATCTTTACAGATTTTATAAGAGCATCCCTTGAGAATAGGAGCAAAAAAGAGGGGGTGTGAAGACTTTTAAACCCCCTCTTTTGTTTTGGCAAATTTCCAGAATAGCTTTATCTTCGTCTACGCCTTGAGTATGTCAAATCCAGAGTTTTTGGTCTTTGCTGCCTTGGCAGCTCTGAAATAAGGTAAATGACAAAAAGGTGAATCAAAAATAGCACAAGGTTTAGACCCACGTGTATGTAAATATAAAGAGGTCTTTGAAGAATTACCATCTTGGAAGACTCTCTTGCAAATTCTACAAATCCCATCAAATGTATTGAAAAAACCTGCAAAAGCAAAATCAAAAAGTGTGGGAAGCGGACATTGAACATAAACAGAATAGCAAGGATACATGATATAACAAAACCTGGCAGAAACAGCAGGGTTGATGTTATGTAAAATCTTAAAATGATTGTTATTAAGAATACAATAATCAAGCAAACAAGCGACCAGACAAGAAGAAGCATTCCATTGTTTGAAAACAAGTTAGTGCCTGCAAAAAAGCAAAGGTATACCAAAAGCCAAAGGAATATTTCAAATGCAACGTTTTTATTTTCCATAGGATTACAGCTCTTAAAAAGGATTTAAGAGCTTTTTTACCCTCCTTTTCCAGCAGCATAAGGACTTACTTTTTGAAGTTACTCCAAAATCAATTATACATTAAAATATCGAATTAGTGTATAATTAAATTATCAGACTGGTAATATTGAAAAGTTCCATTTAAAAAAAGGGGGATTTGAAACCTTATGTCCAAAGCACATATTCTTGTTGTTGACGATGAAAAGCCAATTGTTGATATTATAAAGTTCAACTTGGAAAAAGAAGGGTACAAGGTGACAGCATCGTATGACGGTGAGGATGCGTTAAATAAAATAAAGGCTGAAAACTTCGACATGGTTCTTCTGGATGTAATGCTTCCCAAACTTGATGGATTTTCTGTTTGCAAGAAGGTTCGTGAGTTTTCGGATGTTCCTATTATAATGATAACAGCAAAGGCTGATGAGGTTGACAAAGTTTTGGGTTTGGAGCTTGGGGCGGATGATTACATAACAAAACCGTTTGGAATAAGAGAGCTTATTGCGCGCATTAGAGCAAACTTGAGAAGGACAGTTCAAAGCGCTTCGCAAGATGGCAAGGTGTTAAAAGCAGGGGCTTTGACCTTAAACCCAGAGACGTTTGAAGTGAAGAAAAATGGTAAAGTTATTGAACTTACCGTAAGAGAATATGAGCTTTTAAAGTTTTTGATGTCACAAAAGGGTCAGGTGTTTTCAAGAGAAGAGCTTTTGGAAAAGGTTTGGGACTATGAATACTATGGAGATGTGAGAACTGTTGATGTTACTGTCAGAAGGCTTAGGGAAAAGATAGAAGATAATCCGTCTGAGCCCAATTTTATTTTGACAAAGAGGGGAATTGGCTACTACTTTAATCCTAACATATAAAAGTAAGGGGAATAAAATATACCATGACAAGAAGCATAGAAAGCAGACTCATAATTGTTTTTGGACTTTTAATTTTAATGCTTATGTTCATATCCAGCTTTTTCGTCATTGACAGGACAAAAAACTATTTTTATGAGGATATCCAGAAAAAAATTGAGTTTATGGTAAGCTCGTCACTACTCAGAGTTTTAGAAGATAAAAATCTGACACAGGAAAAAATCCAGGCTATAGTCGATCAGTCGATGAAACAAAGTCAGTACGGCTTCATGATTCAAAAGCTCATTGTGACAGACAGCAGGGGCAGGCTTTTAGCATCTTTTCCAAGGATGGACATTAGTTTTTTCCCGTCAGACGAGATTCTAACAAGCCTTGCAGGATACAAGGTTGTAAAGCAGGATGTTGAAAACCAGACAATGATTTTTGCATTCCCTGTAAAAAGCGGCAGGACAGTAGAAAGAGCTCTGTACTTGGAAGTTTCTGTCCAGAGCGTTCTTGCAACCGTTACCGATATAAAAAATATTCTGCTTATGGCTTACGTTGTTGCCATGATATTTTCACTCTTTATTGGTTTTCTATTTGCAAAGACTCTTTCAAATCCGCTCAGAAAGCTTACAAAACAGGCACTTGAGATGGCTCAGGGTAATCTTGATGTTAGAATTGAAATTTCCAGCCAGGATGAGATTGGCAAACTTGCGAGCGCTTTTAGGACTATGGCGACAAACGTAAAAAAGTATATCTCAGCACTTGAGTTTGAAAAGCAAAAGCTTGAAAGAATACTTCAGAATATGTCTGATGGAGTTTTGGCTGTAAACTCCAAAAATGAAATAATTCATATAAACGAAAGTGCCAAGAGATTTTTGAAAGATGATATTGAAAGGTTTTTGCAGCAAGTTCAATCCAACAGAGATTTGGAACTTTTGCAACCGCTAATATATGAAGTTGATGGCTGGACGCTTGAGGTAAGCACAGCAGCTTTTATAGACTCTTACCAGGGCACTGGTACAATATTCATCCTTCACGATATAACTCAGCAGGCAAAGCTTGATAGAATGCGAAAACAGTTTGTTGCAGATGTGTCTCATGAGCTTAGAACTCCAATAACCACCATAAAGACCTATTCTGAAACTCTTTTGGATGTTGATGATGAGACTGTGAAAAAGAAGTTTCTAAATGTGATAATAAAAGAGTGTGACAGGATGACAAGACTAATTTCTGACCTTTTGTATCTTTCGCGACTTGACAGTGGTGAGAATATTTTGAAAATTGAAGAGGTAAATGTTGGTGAACTTGTAAGGTTTGTGTGTGAAAAGATGAGGATTCATGCAAAGAAGAAAAACCAAAAACTTTTATGCAGTACGCAGGAAAATGTGGTGATTGAGGCTGACAGAGACAGGCTTGAACAGGTGCTGATAAATCTTATAAACAACGCTGTTGTCTATGTCCAGGAAGGCGGGCAAATAGAGGTTGGGCTTGAAAAGGATGAGGAGCATGTGAGGATAACTGTAAAGGACAACGGACCAGGAATTCCTCAAGAGGACCTGCCGCGCATATTTGAGAGGTTTTACAGGGTTGACAAGGCAAGGTCGCGAAGCCTTGGTGGCAGCGGGCTTGGTCTTTCGATTGCTGATGAGATTGTAAAGGCACACGGTGGGAAGATTTTGGTTGAAAGTAAAGAAGGTGTTGGTACTAAATTTACTGTTGTACTACCCATTAAAAAAAATTGACCACTTTTGTAATGCGCTCTTAACACGGTTGTAACAAATTTGTAATAATAAAATTGTATAATGTAATTAGGATGATTGTAACTTGATGGTGAGGCTGAAATGAAAAAGCTTGCACTGATAATATCGATAGTATTCATTTTGTCAATAGCTACTGTGGTTTTTGCAGATGGCAGCAAAACACCTGCCCAAGCGAAGAATATAAGTTCAGTTGAGATAGATGGCAGCAAAGTCACGGCAACTGCATCTTCTCTTGTTGAGATAGCAGAGTACGACAGTAATCTTACAACTTCAGTATTTGTTTTGTCTGGAAAAAGTTCTGAGGGTGTGGAGATTAGCATATATACAAAGAAAGACAACAAAGAAGCATTTTCGCAGCAGGGTCTTGTTGAAAAGTTTACGGTAGGAAAGTCCGGCTATTTTGCCAAAAAAATTGATGTAAATGAGGGTACAACAT
The DNA here is from genome assembly GCF_026914305.1 of Caldicellulosiruptor acetigenus. NCBI lineage: Bacteria > Bacillati > Bacillota > Caldicellulosiruptorales > Caldicellulosiruptoraceae > Caldicellulosiruptor > Caldicellulosiruptor acetigenus. Next base: position 88,196 of record NZ_CP113866.1, read on the forward strand.
ATATTCTGGTTGTTGCAAAGAAAGATAGCGACATTCAGCTCAGTCTTCTAAAAGTCTCATATGAAAAGAAAGAAAGTTTTCTTGCCAAGGTGGAAAAGGCAATATCAAATTTTATAAGTTCTCTGGGCAAATAAAAAAAGAGGGTAAGGTGGATGAGAAAAAGTAAGACTGAAGCTATAAAAAGCATAGTGCTGAGTATACTTGTTATACTCAGCATTTATTTGTATTACAAGATTTATTTTGACTACAAGGTAGAAGATATTGTAAAAGCAGTTGATATTTTTCAAAAACAACAATCTGAGCAGCAACTTTTAAAAAAAGCAAGAGAAATTCTTGTATCTCCCAAGGAGATGTATTTGAACATTTCGAAGAATGTAGCTGTGAGAGTCTTGAGCAATCAAGCTCAATATTCACAGGTGGTTTCAAAATTCATAGAAGGAATTGAAAAGTCACTTGTAAAGAAAGAGTTTGAAATAAGCTTTAAAAGCATTTCTGCTGACTTTTTCAAGGTGAAAAAACTCTTAATTTTGAGCTATGGATATCCAATAAACTTTAGCACTTTTGTGTATGAGCTGACAAAGAGAAGTATTGCTGAGGTTCCAAAGGGCTTTGACTTTGACAGGATTTTCATAGAAGAAAATGCAACATCTACACTACTGTACTTTTTCAACTCTCAAAAGCAAAGAGCAGTTGTGATGAAGTTTTCTCAATTTGGCTTTATGCCTTTGGAAGATTTGATTGAAAAGGATTTAAAACTTGTATATTCATGGTCAGATAGTCTTGGTTTTACTGAGATTGCCAATAAAGACATCTTGATACCTGTTGAGTTTTCAGATGTCCAGTTTTCTGAGATAAAGACAAGACAGAGCAGCTACAAAAAAGAGGTAACTATACGACGGCTTTTCCCAGACACTATTTTGACAAGGAAAAATATTCTAAAAAATGGTGATGTGGTAATAACAGATGAAAGAAAAACCCTTCAGCTAAAGAATGATGGAGGATTTGTTTTTGAATACACAGAGAATGTCTTTGGTGAGAAGATTGATTCCATTTGTGATGCGCTGATATTTTACTTAAAAACATTTTACACAGATGAAGACTTGAGAGTTTGCAAATTAGAAGTCCAAAAAGAAGGTAATTTTAAGATATATCTTATTCTAAGGGCAAATGGAATTGATGTGGTTGCAGGAGATGAAGGGTTTTGTGTAGAGATTGAGGTAAAAGGTGGAAAACTACAGAAGATTTCAGGGCATCTTTTTGACATTCTCAAAGTGAGGACATCTCAGATAAAGGTTGACGGAATTGCAGCAATTGACACTATAAAGGAAAGAAAAGGGGATATCTTTATAGAGGAGATAGACCTTGAATATATTTCAGGTGGGGCAAGTTCATACCCTTACTGGAAGATAAGAACCCAGAGCGGGGTTGTATATGTTGAAACAATAAAGTAGTAAAAAGGAGATTTGAAAGTAGATATGAACTGGGCGAAAGCGAAAACAACTGCAATTGTGGTGTTCCTTTTGATATTTGTTTTTCTTGTCATAAAATATCTCAATCTTTTTCCAAAAGAAGAAAGCTTGACAGCTGAGCAGATAAACATGGCAAAAAGCATACTTTCACAAAATTCCATAAAACTTTCGTGCCCAATTGACAGAAAGATTTATTATGTATCAAAGCTTGGTGTTGCCGTTGAGAGCAGGTATGATAATATTGTAACAAAACTTTTTGGAAAAAGGGTTGACAGATATCAAAATGAGTTTGAAAGTAGCATCTACCACCTTAAAATCATAAACCAAACACTTTTTTTGGAGTCCAAATATTACCAAGACCCGTTTGAACTTTTTGACATAAAAAGAAGCGATTATATAAAAGACTATGACGGAAGCTATATCCAGGTGTACAGAGGCTATCCCATTTTTGATGGAAGGCTCACGATAAAAAAACAGGGAAACAATACCTTGTACATCTTTACAAAAGTCAATCCCAGAAGGTTTGAGATTAAACGCAGCAGAGCAATTTCAGCTTTAGAGGCAATTTTTAACCTTTTGAACCAGCAAAGAGGCATTAAAGAAATTCAAAATATAAGGTTCGGGTTTTATCTAAAAGATTTCAACGTCATCCAAGGCCAGGCAATCCCTGTTTGGCGGATTGTTGCAGACGGCAATGTTTACTATATAAACGGGTTTACGGGGATGCTAGAGTAAGTAGCTGAGAAGTAGAGAAAATGAGCAGGGCAGGGGCTTTATAAGCTTTTAGAGCCTCTGCCTTTTTGTTTTTCTTAAAAATCTTAAATTTAGATACCACTTCTTAAAAAAGCCCTCTTTTTTATAGACTTTGCCCCATTTTATAATAAAATCAGAAAAATAAATTGTAGCTTATGTAATATAAAAAATATAACCTCTACAGAAGGAAGGCGATGTATTATGGAATCAGCTATTTCACCGAATGTGCAGCATGGCCGCCAAAGTGGCTTTAGAAGATTTTTGCACAAGTTAAATGAACAAAAATACCTTCAGGCAATGGCAATACCTGGTGTAATTTGGATGATTATTTTTAACTACATACCAATGTATGGAATAATAATTGCATTTAAAGAATACGACATTACTTTAGGATTTAATAAATCACCATGGGTAGGTCTTGCTAATTTTAAGGAATTCTTTGCTGATGAAAGATTCTGGCTGATAATAAAAAACACAGTGGGAATAAGCTTTTTCAAACTTCTTGTAGGATTTCCTCTTCCCATATTGTTTGCAGTGCTTCTAAATGAGCTTGTGTCAGTCAGGTTCAAAAGAACTGTTCAAACAATCTCTTACCTGCCACATTTTATATCTTGGGTTGTGCTTGGCGGAATACTTATGAACTGGCTATCAGAAACAGGTCTTATAAATATAATTTTAACAAAAATAGGAATATTAAAGCAGCCTATAGCTTTCTTGGCAGAACCAAAGTATTTTTGGGGAATCACGGTTGTGTCTGAAGTTTGGAAAGAACTTGGCTGGAATGCGATAATATACTTAGCTGCAATTGCTGGAATTGACCCAGAGCTTTATGAGGCAGCAACGGTTGATGGAGCAGGAAGGTTTACAAAGATGTTCAAGATAACCATACCGTGTATCTCTGGTACAATTGCTATTATGTTTATTTTAGCAGTAAGTGGACTTATGAATTCAAACTTTGACCAGATATTTGTTCTCAGAAACCCGCTTAATGCAGATGCTTCAGATGTAATTGATATTTACGTTTACCGAATGGGAATAGAAGCATTTAGATTTTCATATGCAACTGCAATAGGACTTTTCAAATCAATAATTGCACTGATATTACTTCTTACTGCAAATGGAGTAACAAAGAAACTTACTGATAAGTCATTATTCTAATTTTAATTTCCTTTATACTGCAAACTTGATTTATGAAAAGAGGTGTAAAAAGATATGAAAATCAAGCCTTCAGTTGGGGATAAGATATTTAACATATTTAATGTAACATTAATGCTTATAATATGTTTTTTAACATTATATCCAGTTTGGTACATCATAGTATATTCATTTAACGAAGGAAAAGATGCAATGCTTGGCGGCATCTACTTTTGGCCTCGTAAGTTTACGCTGGATAACTATAAAACAGTGTTTAGCAATAGCGACATAACAACGGCGTTCATGGTAACAGTGGCAAGAACAGTTATAACAACCACGCTGCATGTATTTTTCACTGCAATGGTTGCATATGCCTTTTTGAGAAAAGAACTCATGGGAAGAAAGATTTACATGGCCATGGGAACAATAACCCTCTTTTTTGGAGGAGGTCTTATACCATATTTCCTGCTTATTAAAAGTTTGGGACTATACAATACCTTTTGGGTTTATGTAATACCTGGAATGTTCAACTTTTATAATCTCATTATATTTCAAGCCTTTTTCAGAGAACTTCCCATTGAACTTGAAGAGTCTGCAAAAATTGATGGTGCAAACGACTTTATAATATTTACAAGGATAATACTTCCACTATCAACACCAGTTTTAGCGACAATAGCGCTTTTTGTAGGTGTTTATAACTGGAATGACTATTTTATGGGGGTTATATTCATAAATAATCCAAAGCTTCAGCCGATACAAACATTTTTGTACAAGGTCATAGCCCAGACAACATCAAATCAGATGCTCGCATACGCACCGGGTGGGATTGCAACCAGAAATGTAACTTCTCAATCCCTCAAAATGGCTACAATGGTTATTACCACATTACCAATTGTGTGTGTCTATCCATTTTTGCAGAAGTATTTCGTTAAAGGTCTTTTAATCGGTGCTATAAAAGGATAAGAAGGTGACAATAAAACTTATTCAGAGGCGTTGACTGCACGTTATGTGCAGTTAATGAAAAATAAAAAAATATACAAAAAGGAGGTATTTTTAGCATGAAAAAGCTCAAACTCAAAAGACTTTTTGCTGTGGTTGTAGTCATTGCGTTTGTTGCAAGCTTAATTCCATTTGCGATTGGCAGTGCAGCAAGCTCTGTCAAGCCGGGCTGGAAAGAGGATGCTAAAAAACCAATCACATTCGACTGGTACATCAACTTTTCATGGTTCGGCACAAAATGGGGTGGCAATGTAGTTTCTGATTACATCACTAAAAAGACAGGTGTTAAGATTAACTTCATTGTCCCAGCAGGAAATGAAAATGAAAAGCTCAATGTTATGATTGCTTCAAACACATTGCCAGACTTTATAACTCTTGGCTGGTGGGAAGAAGCAGTTAAAAAAATGATTGCAGGGAAGCTTGTATATGCTTTGGATGAGCTTGCAAAGAAGTATGATCCATACTTCTTCACAGTTGCAAACAAGCAAAGACTTGGTTGGTATACAGAACCAGATGGGCATGTCTATGGCTATCCAAACGCATCTTATACACCAAGTGATTATCAGAATCCAAAACTAAAAATTTATTCTAATCAAACATTCCTTGTAAGAAAGGATATGTATGAAGCTCTTGGCAAGCCTGACATGAGAAAACCAGATACTTTCTTGAAAGCTTTGGCTGACGCTAAAAAGAAATTCCCAACAGTAAACGGCCAGCCACTTATTCCAATTGGATTCCATGAATTTACGGACACAGGCTGCTACTCACTTGAGAGCTACCTGTGGAATTTCTTGGCGCTGCCACGTGAGAAGAATGGAAAACTTTATGACATTGTAGCACATCCAGAGTATATCAGATGGCTCAAGACATTTAATGAAGCTTATAGAAGAGGGCTCATTGCAAAGGATGTGTTTATTGACAAGAGAGCGCAGATGGAAGAAAAGATTGCTCAGGGAAGATACTTTAGTATGATTTATCAGAGAACAGACTTTGTTGCTCAGCAGCAAGAACTTTACAAGAAAAATCCTAACATGATTTATATAGCAGTTGACGGTCCTGCAAACTCAAAGCTTGAAAAGCCAAAACTTGCAGGTCCTGGCATCGCGGGATGGACTCTTACCATGATTTCAAAGAATAACAAAGATCCAAAGAGAGCTATAAGATTTATGAGCTACTGGCTCAGCCCAGAAGGTCAGAAAGATTTCTATCTTGGACAAAAGGGCGTAACATGGGATGTAATAAATGGCAAAGAACAGTTCAAACCAGATGTAGTAAAACTTATGCAGACAGACAGGCCAACATTTGATAAGAAGTACGGTGCAGAGCTTACCTACTGGATGCTTGGTGACTGGCCATATGTATCCCAGTGGGACCCTGGCATGCCACCATACCTACAACAGATGGCTGATTGGACACTTGGAAAAACTGTTAGCTATGCACAGTATGACAATCTAAATCCACCTGCTGACAGCCCAGAGGGTATTATCGCACGAAAGATTGCTCTTAAATGGGGCCAGACTCTGCCAAAACTTATAATGGCAAAATCACCAGCTGAGTTTGATAAAATCTTCAAAGAGTTCCAGAACTACAAAAAGCAAGTAGGTTTTGATAAATTACTTGCATGGCAGCAGAAGAAGTTAGAAGAGAACAAGAAGAAGCTGGGAATTAAATAAAGTCTGTTGCTTTGTTACAAAAGAGGAATTTTTCAAGATTCAAAAGGCTGATGGTTTTTCATGCCATCAGCCTTTTTTAAAAACAGGGAGGTATTGCCACTTTGAATGGTCTTATAGGTCCTGGTATAATGAGAGTATAAATTAGAAAATGAGGATTGATCGTAATGGATAGTTCCAAATTAAAACGGCTTGTAAGGAACATATTTAAATTAAACATTCGTCAAAAACTCATTTTAACTTATGTTCTCATAGTTGCACTGCCGCTTGCAATCCTTCAGGTAAATGCTTTTTACAGGGTAAGGATTATGACAGAAAAAGAGTATATAAACAATGTCAATTTTGAGGTCAGCAAACTGAAAAATGATGTTGTAAGGAATGTTGAACAGTTTATCAAAGCAACTCAATTTATTTTAAACAACCAGGAATTTATTGAGTTTGTATCCACGTACCAGGAAAGAAGTATCGACGAGATTTTTTCTTTTAAAGTAAATGTTCTTGACAAGATAGAATATCTTCAGTATGTGAATTTCAACATAAACAGGATAAGGTTTTTTACAAACAACTATTTTATTCCTGAAATGTGGCCCACATTGTACCAGATAGAGAGGTTAAAAAGTTTTAAGTTTATAGATAGATTCTTGTCTGATACAAAACAGACATCACTTTGGAAACTAAACAACACTGACATACTTGGACCGCCGCTTAACAATGAGGAAAAGGTGGTGTCGCTGTATACAAAGGTTACAGATTTAGTAGGCAATTTGATAGGTATAATTGAAGTTAACATGAAAGTTGATGAGTTTTTTGCAAGCGAGCTTTCGCGGGAAAGTGACAATTCAGTTACAATTGTTATTTCTGACGATGGAGATGTAATTTTCAGTAAACAGACACCTGCTTTTTTAAAAAGACTCAATATTAGCAGTAAAAAGCTTATTGAAATATTAGAAAAAAAGAGCACAGCTCAAGAGGATGAGGGAATTGTTCATTTAAAGATTAACAAAAATTCAGCAGCGTTTGTGTACACTTCTATTCCTGCCTTGAACATAAAACTTTACAAGCTCATTTTATTTGACGAACTTGCACAAAAAATAAATGGAATAACACTTCAGATGCTGGGGCAAGTATTGATTTTAATTATTGCTTCATCAATCCTGATTTTTATTTTAATCACTCTGATTCTTAAGAAGCTAAGACAGGTAATTCTCAGCATGAGAGCTGTTGAGAACGGGAACTTTGACGTCTCAATTGATATTAAAGGTGATGATGAGATTGACGAGCTTGCCCAGCATTTTTTGAACATGGTGGAAAAGCTCAAGATATTGATTGGAGAGATGGTCAGAAGAGAGGTTGCCCAGAAAGACGCTCAAATAAAGGCTTTACAGTCTCAAATCAATGCTCATTTTATCTACAATGTGCTTGAAAATATAAAGATGATGGCAGAATACAGTGAGAATTATGATGTTTCAGACGCGATAACAAAACTTGGCAAGATGATGAGATACAATATGAGCTGGAAGAGGAAATTTGTTACTCTAAAAGAAGAAATAGAAAATATTCAAAATTACATTTCGCTCATGAACATAAGATATGACAAGGAAATAAAACTTCTTGTAAATGTAGATAATGAAATTTTAAATATTGAGGTGCCAAAGCTTATTTTGCAGCCGATAGTTGAAAATGCAATAAATTATGGAATTGAACCAAAAGGCGAGGGTGGAAGCATTTTTATAGACGGAAGCATAATTGGCAATTACATAGTCATTTCAATAATAGATGATGGACTTGGGATTGAAGAGGAAAAGCTTGTTGCAATTCAAACAGCCTTAGAAAATGATACAGAAGCAGAATGTTATCAAGGCCAAGGAATAGCTCTCAAGAATGTAAACGAAAGGATAAAACTTGCCTATGGAAAGGAATTCGGAATTAAGATAGATAGCAAGTTTGGCGAGTTCACAAAGGTGACAATAACTTTGCCGTACAATAGATTTTAAGATTTATTCTCATTTTAAAAAAGGCGGGAAGAATATGAGAAAGGTGCTAATTGTCGATGATGAAAAGCTTATTCGAAAAGGTATCAGAACAATCTTAGAGAGAAATGTTGCCGATTTAGATGAAATAAAAGAAGCATCAAATGGAAAAGAGGCTCTGGATCTTCTCTTTTCAGAAAAATTTGACATTTTGATAATAGATATAAGACTTCCCCAGATGGATGGAATATCTGTTTTAAAGAAAATCCAAAATTTGTCTCATAAACCCAAAATTATCGTAATAAGTGGATATGATGAGTTCAGTTATGCTAAAGAATGTATGCAATATGGAGCAAGAGGATATATTTTAAAACCTGTAGATAAAAAAGAGCTTATCGAAATTGTAGAAAAGGTCAAAAGTGAACTTCAAGAGGAAGAAAATAACTTAAGGCTTATATCTTTGCAAAAAATTATGAGAGCAAAGATGTTTGAGTCGGAGATAAACAACATCATCTTTTCAGGAATGGATATAGACAGGTTCAAAGAAAGGTTAAAGGATATGGAAATACCAGCAGATGAAAAAGTGATGGCTGTATATTTTCTTCTACCCGGAAGTAACCCTGACCAAAACGATTTTTCGGCAGAAGAGGACAAGTTAAAGCTCAGTAAAATATTGCCGGAAGGAAGCTATGTTTCTACCATATATAACCAGAGAAAAGACATTTTGATATTTACAAAAATGGCTTTTTGCTATGAGGATATAAAGAAAAGTTATGAGACTTTGACGGGAAGAAAAGTTTATACAGGTATTTGTGACTTGCACGAAAATTTTGAGAATGTGAAACTGCTTTATGAGAGAGCTTATAAAACAGCACTCTACAGCTTTATTTTAAGCAAAGATATTGAATTTTGGTCACAGATTTCTTGGCGTGAAAAAGAAAAGCTTAGTCAGTTTGACAGGATTGAAAAGTTGAAAGAATTAATTCTTGCCGGCAAGCAAAAAGATGCAATTAGGTTTTTGGAAAACATTTTTGATTACCACTTTTTTAACAAATATTCGACAGACAGCATCTTAGCACTTTCCGAAAAACTTTACACACAAATTGTGGACTGGTTTTGCCATCACGTGCCTAAAAAGGTGCTCGACATCCATGAATATCAAGTGCTTGCCAGCATGTTCAATTTTACAACTATATCCGATTATGTAAACCACTTTAAAAAGTTTATTGTTGAGGCAACAGAGATGGTCAGTTCCTTGAAGGGAATTTTGAATGTGAAAGATGAAGTTGATGAGGCCATTAAATTTATAAATCAAAACTATCACAAGGACATAAACATGGCAATGGTGGCAAACCATGTGTCGCTAAATTATTATTACTTTTCAAGCATCTTTAAAGAAAAGATAGGGATGAGTTTTTTGGACTATTTAAACAAAGTGAGGATTGAAAAAGCCAAGGAACTTCTTGTGAATACCGATTTAAAAGTTTGGGAGATAGCCGAGAAGGTAGGTTATAAAAATCCCAAACACTTTGCAAGAATATTCAAAGACATTACAGGACTTACTCCAAATGAATACAGAGATACTCAAAAAAGATTGCAAGAATAGGAAGCTTATTGTAAAACAATGATAATAACATATGCACGCATCCGATTTTAAAAAAAGACTTAAAAATAGTAACTATAACTAAAAAATGATGCCTTTTTTTGTTTGTGAGAGTTTGATAAATCTAAGATATAAGAATATCAAATTTTTGAGAGGTACGAAGGCGGATGCGAGCAAAAAAGTTTGTTGCTAATATTTTGCTGTTTACCTTTTTAATTATGAGCATTTTTCCAGGAGGAATAGCAAAAGCCAGCTCAGGTCAAATCTTCAAGGACATTTCCACTAATTTTGCAAAGGAGGATATAACAAGATTTTATCAGCTTGAGCTGATAAACGGGTATCCTGACCGAACTTTTAAACCAGCTAAGAATATCTCTGTTGCAGAATTTTGTAAAATTCTGAACAGTTACATGGGATTTGTGCAGGAAGCTCCGCTTGATGTGAGCCTAAGAATTAGCCCTCTTGCATGGTATTACAGAGAACTTAAAAAAGCTCAGGCAGCAGGTTACTTGACATTGTTTGTGAAAGAAGGGAAGCTTGATCCAAACAGGTTTGTTACAAGACAGGAAGCTTTTGCTGCTGTTGCGGCAGCTTTAAAGCTTGACAGTCAAAAGGCTGATATTTTAAACAGCTTTTCAGATGCTCAAAAGATTGAGCCAAGGTATCTATCGGGTGTGGCAGCACTTATCAGTTTTGGGTTTGTTAAAGGCTATCCAGATGGGACATTAAAGCCAGAAAAGGAGATAACCAGGGCTGAGATTGTCAAGCTTTTGAGTGGCATAGGATCATTGATAGTTACAAAACCGGGGGAATATAGTTTGTCAAAAAATGAAGGATTCATAATAGTAAATAGCAGCGATGTGGAGATAAAAGATGTTTCAATAAAGGGCAATATATATATAAATCAGAGTGTAAAAGATGGCTCTGTGACTTTGAACAACGTGACCATTGATGGTGGAAAATTGTTGGTATTTGGCGGTGGAGAAAACTCTGTCAAGCTTGTGAATACAAAAGTTAGAGAAATAGTTGTTGATAGCAAGCTTTCAAAGACAAATATTGAACTTTATAAAAACAGCCAAGCTGAGAATATAATTGTGTTGTCATCGGCAAAGGTCACACAGGTGTCTGATGAAAGTTCAATCAAGTTTATTACATTAAAACAGAGTGGAAGTCAATCTGCAGATGTTGAAATTAAAGCAAACTGTGAAGCGCTTTATATTCATTCTCCAAGCAGCAAGGTAAATATCAAAAACTCAAAAGTAAAAAACTTGGTTGTAAGCGACCTTGCTCAAAACTTTACACTTTCAGTGGCAAGTTCAAAGATTGACAGTGTTGAGCTAAATAGCAATGGAAACTTAAATATCGATAAAGAGTCAGGTATAGAAAAAGTTGTTGTAAAGGCACTTGCGAAGGATTTGAAGATAAATTCAAATGGCAAGATAAATGAAGCAGCTGTGTATTCAGATGGTGTTGTGTTAAACGGAAAGGCTTTGCCAAAAGGCGAAAAGGTTGATATAAGTGCTGTAGAAAGCAATCAACCTTCATCCTCAACAGCTGCACAAAGTACATTACCTGCTCAATCTTCAGGCAGCAGTTCTTCCACTACAGGCGGCAGCAGTCAGGGTTCAACGGGTGCAGCTCCAGGCCAGACAGGAAACAATAACCAGAACCAGCAGGGTGGCAATCAAACACAGACGACATGGCAGCTTGTCTGGGAAGATGATTTTAATGGAAACTCAATTGACACAACAAAGTGGAACTTTACAATCGGTGCTGGCGGATATGGTAACAACGAGCTGCAGTATTACTCTTCAAGACCAGAAAATGCAAGAGTGGAAAATGGAAATCTAATAATTGAAGCAAGAAAAGAAAACTTTGAGGGAAGCCCATATACATCTGCAAAACTGACAACCCAGGGCAAATTCTCATTCACATATGGCAAGGTGGAGGTCAGAGCAAAACTTCCGGAAGGCCAGGGTGTGTGGCCGGCTATCTGGATGATGCCAGAGGATTTGAACCTTTATGGTGGGTGGCCTGTTTGTGGTGAAATTGATATAATGGAACTTTTAGGTCATGAGCCAAACAAGGTTTATGGAACAATCCATTATGGTAATCCTCACACATACCATGGCGGCAATTACACCTTGCCAAACGGACAGAAGTTTTCTGACGACTTTCATGTATTTGGTCTTGAGTGGGAACCAGGGAAAATCAAATGGTATGTGGATGGGCAGCTTTACTATGAAACAAGTGACTGGTTTTCAAGGTCTTCAAACGAGGCTTTTGATTATACCTATCCTGCACCGTTTGACAGGGAATTCTACCTCATACTCAACGTTGCAGTTGGTGGTAACTGGCCAGGGTACCCGCCACAGGATGCAAATTACTTCCCGCAGAGAATGGTTGTTGACTGGGTAAGAGTATACAAACCAATAGGAGTTACCTACTCTGACAATGTAGCAAAGCCACAGGAAAGTATAACCTATCCTCAGGACACAAGACCACCACTTAGCGATGGGAACCTTATTTATAACGGTAGCTTTGACCAAGACAGCCCAGATGTTGATGGCATAGAAGGTGTTGCTAACACAGATTACTGGCAGTTTTTGCACCTGCCTGACTTTGGGGGAGACGGCACGATTGAAAACATTGGTGGAGCTGTGAAGATAAATATAACAAAGCAAGGTTCACAAACATATTCTGTCCAGCTAATTCAAAGACCTATTTGTTTGATAAAAGGAAAGACATATAAGCTTACATTTAGAGCAAAAAGTGAAGGTTCAAGGACAATTGAAGTAAAGTTCTCAAGTGGCGGTGGAGATAACGGCTCTACCTGGATTGACTATGCTGTCAAGACCTTCAATTTATCTTCTGACTGGCAAGACTATTCATACATCTTCACAATGCAAAGCAGCACATATGCAAGAGCAAGGATTGAATTTAATGTTGGGCTAAATAACCTACCTGTTTATATAGATGAAGTGAAACTTGTTGAGTACAATGTAAATGACCCAAACGCAATTAAAGAACCTCTGCCAAACGGTAACCTCATTTACAATGGCACGTTTGACCAGGGTGACGGTAGGTTTGCAGCATGGGAGTTTGTGAAAGAAACTGCAGCAGATGCAACGTATACCATTGGTTCAAAGCCAGAAGACAGGTATTTCAAGGCTGTTATAGCAAACGGTGGACAAAACTTTTCGGATATTAAACTTGTTCAGTCCAACATAAAAGTTGGCGCTGGTGAGAATCTCTTGCTTGCATTCTCAGCAAAAGCTTTTGAAAGTCCAAGACAAATAAAGGTTTATATATCTGATCAGAACTTCAATCCAATTACAGACGTAAAAGTAGTTTCACTTTCACTTGATTGGAATACGTACAAGTTCAACTTAAAATCAATTGATAATTTGCCAAGCGACACAAGAGCTAAACTTGTGTTCGAAATTGGATCAAGCAATTCAGATGTTGCAATAGACAATGTCTCACTCAAAAAGGTTCTTCCATCAAGCTTTATAGTTGTTCAAGCTGAAGACTTTGGCTCACTAACAAATGCAACAAACAATGGACAGTATGTAGCGTTTTCTCAAGGTGGTACTGCAAGCTTTAGCGTCAATATTCCAAAGAGAGGAGAGTACCTTGTATCCTACAAATTGAAAGCTGGGCAAGGATCAAGCCTCAAGCTTGTAGTAGGAAGCGCAGTTTATGATGCAGAAGTTGCTCCAACATCAGGTAACTGGGCAATTGTATCAGACACAGTTTATCTTGAGTCAGGCGAAAATAATATGCAGCTTTTGGCAGACAATGTTGATTTGGATTACATCGAATTTTCACCGAACTTTATCAAAAACGGAGACTTCTCAAAAGACCTTGACAGCTGGACTACTTGGTTTGGCAATGGTGGAACTGGCTCTGCTCAAGTATCAAGAGGACAGCTGAAAGTTTCAATTACAAATATAGGTCTTGCCTTCTGGAGCATTCAGGTAATTCAAGGGCCAATGACTCTGGAGAGTGGTAAAACATACAGAATTTCGTTTGATGCAAAATCAACATCTGCAAGAGATATGTTTATAAAAATAGACGACTCTACTTACTATGGTCATCTTGAAAAATATGTACCACTTACAGATAAGATGAAAAACTATACATTTGACTTTGTAATGGATGCAACAAGAAGCGATATAAGACTTGTAATTGGACTTGGAACAATGTCACCTGGCGGTACAAATCCGCAAACTCAAGCTCATACAGTCACAATTGACAACGTTGCAATAGCCGAAGTTTCAGAAAACTGCGGATATTTTGAAAGAGAAGTAGCAGAGGTATTGACGGGTGAAGTTCCATCAGAACCACAACAGTTTGTTGGGGATAAGCTTTTACCTGATGGAAGCTTTGACACTCCACTTGACTTTGTCAGTTTGAAGCTCAAAAAGCTTGGGAGGACTGGGATTGACAAAATTTGGTCGTCAATTTTGTCACTACATCATTTGCTAATACCAATAAATTCTAAGCCTTCCTCATATGTCATGAAGTTTTTTGGACCCTTTATCTTCATTACATTCAGTATATCTCCAGCTCCTCCCTCAATTCTTTGCTTTATCAAATATTTCTTCCCTTTTATCTCTATTTCAAAAAAGTTCATTGAATATATTGCTTCCATTATCCTTTCACTACTTATTCCTTTACCTTTTCTCCTCAAAATATATTCCAATGTCCTTTGCAGTAAAAATGCCAAAAAACATATCACAAAATGTCCTTTTATTCTGCTTTCTGTAAAGTGATATATCGGTCGCACTTCTAAACAGCTTTTCATTACTCTGAATGACTGCTCTATCTTCCATAAATCGTGATATGCTCCTAAAACCTCTTCTACATCCATATCCTTTTTGCTCGTTTGAATTGCATAATATCCGTCAAATTTCTCATCTCGTTTTATCGCTTCCTCATCCAGCACATATTCTTCTGATTTTGATTTCTTCTTCAAATATTTCCTTGCACCTTTCTTCTCTAAGGCTGTTATGCTTCCTTTGTTCTCTAAAAGCTCTTTGGCTTTTCTTACCAATCTCTCTCTGTCTTCTTTGTCTTTCTTGGCTCTCTTGCTTGAATACGTTATTATCAAATTCTCTTCTATTTTGAACTCTTTACCCTCTTCATCCTTGACAATATTTGTTCTTTCCAATACCTTATATTTGAATTCATCACCATAAATTTCTTCAGCATTCAAACATCTTTTGCCATCAAGTCTTTTATATCCTTCTTCATTAAAAACTTCATCTAAAATTTCTTTACTTGCATTCTTTAATCTGCTTGCTACTATATAGTCGTACCCAGCTTCTTTTATCATCTTTAAATTTATTCTGCTGTTAAGCCCTTTGTCTGCTACTATTATTATCTTATCTATACTAAATTTTTCCTTCAGCTTCCTCAGTATCTTTACCATCGTCTTGCTATCTATCGTATTACCAGGAAAAAGTTCATACCCTATCGGTCTGCCTTCTTTGTCCACCAAAAGCCCTAATACAACTTGCACTTCATTTACCTTGTTGTCTTTGCTAAACCCAAAATTTTTAAGTTCATCCGCTCTACAACTCTCAAAGTATATTGTCGTCACATCATAAAACACTACATCAACTACCATCTTAAATAAGTCTTTATTTCTCTGATACAGGTATGTCTCTAAATCTTCTTTTACACTGTCAAGAAAATCTAAACACCTGTACAATTGATTCAAATCTATATCCTCTTCAAATCCAAAATATTTGCTTCTCTGATGATAAGTTCTTAGTTTGCTCATTGGCTCTATCAATCTCTGTATGGTCATTAAAAAACTTACTTTGTTTACATCAAATTTTATCTTTCTCTCTTTTGCTGCTTTCCCTTTTAAAAACTTATCAATTTCAAGCTCCTCCCATAACTTTCTGTATACAATGTATCCCCAATTTTTTGCAACTGCATCCGAAATATCTTCTTCAGATTCAATAGTAACAGCTTTTGTATTCTCAGTAGTTGTTTCAGCGACAATATCAGATAGTTTTTTTACAATGTTTTTAAAAGCGGGGTCATCTTTGAGAATATCAAGTCTACCAAAGTTAAATAGTACTCTTTGCTTTACTTTACCATTTTCACGGTAATTTTCGACTAACCTAACATACTGATAACCGCCAGCATTAGTAATTTTGACAAACATATGGCAACTCCTTGAAGATAGTTTGTTATATTGTACCACAAAATATTTAAAAAGTCAAGCAAATTCAGTATATATTAAGCTAAAATTTGTCCCTACATTTTTTAAAATTTTTTATTTTTCTCTTCTTGAAACCCGCATAAATTAAGACTTTGTTATTTTTTGTTAGCTCAAAAACACCTCTTAACTGACAAAGTCAAGAAAAACTATACATTTGACTTTGTAATGGATGCAACAAGAAGCGATATAAGACTTGTAATTGGACTTGGAACAATGTCACCTGGCGGTACAAATCCGCAAACTCAAGCTCATACAGTCAC
Organism: Caldicellulosiruptor acetigenus; assembly: GCF_026914305.1. NCBI lineage: Bacteria > Bacillati > Bacillota > Caldicellulosiruptorales > Caldicellulosiruptoraceae > Caldicellulosiruptor > Caldicellulosiruptor acetigenus. The sequence continues at coordinate 104,295 of NZ_CP113866.1, forward strand.
AATTGACAACGTTGCAATAGCCGAAGTTTCAGAAAACTGCGGATATTTTGAAAGAGAAGTAGCAGAGGTATTGACGGGTGAAGTTCCATCAGAACCACAACAGTTTGTTGGGGATAAGCTTTTACCTGATGGAAGCTTTGACACTCCAGATACGATAAACAACTGGCACTGGTGGTCAAGTGCGGATAACAATGTTTCGATGTCCATTGAAAATGGGGAGCTAAAACTTAGTGTAAGTTCAATAGGAGCAGTTCCATGGGATCCACAGCTTTACAGGGAAGGAATACCTCTTGTAAATGGTAAGAACTATAAGATTTCGTTCAAGGCAAGGGCAACTTATCCGCGCAAGATAAATGTTGCAATAGGAAAACCGCTAAAATCTGACCCATGGTTCATAGAATACATGCCCAAAAAGACAATAGATATTACAAGTGAGATGGCACAGTATGAAATCTACTTTGCCATGAATAATCCTACAGACCTTGGAGCAAAACTTGCGATAGAAATTGGGAACGTAGCAGGGTATTCACAGGTGCCGTTTGACATCTACTTTGATGATATCCAGATCGAAGTTGTAGATTCGATCCCGCAAGAAACTGCGCCGCCTGCACAGCATACGCAAAAAGTGGGAGACCAGATCATTCCAGATGGCTCATTTGACACAGGACTGGGTGAGTGGGTATACTGGAGCGGCGACCAGTATTCAGGTGTATCAGATATACAGGTGACAGTGGAAAATGGTAAGTTGAAGGTTCATTTAAATTCTGTTGGAAAGGAGCCGTACAGTGCTCAGGTTGCAAGAAAGAACCTCACACTTGAAAACGGACTTATCTATGAGCTTAAGTTCAAAATGAGCGCATCACAAAACACAAAAATTCAGGTAAACATAGGGAAAGAACTAACAGCTGCCCCATGGTTTATAGCCTATGCTCCAACAACTGTATTTGATATCGGGACTCAAGAGCAAGAGTATACTCTCACATTTAAAGTTACACAGCCAACAGATGTGACAAAGGTTGTATTTGAGTTTGGGCCGATAAACCAGGTTGTACCTCCTCTTCCACTTGACATATATCTTGATGATGTGACATTGACTGTTGTAAGTGACCAGTAAAATAATTAGAACTAACGTGAAACTTTGATTTTACCAGGGGGTTGCAGGGCAAAGTATAGTCTTGCAACCCTGTATTTTAAATTAAAAAAGAAGGGGGCAAAGAAATTGCAGGCAAATCCTAAGTACTATTACGATGAGAAAACAAACTCATTTTGCATAGAAAACTATCAGCTTTCAAAACCATTTTCAAGTTTTTTGCCCGGGATTGCCGGTATATTTGGAATTCCTCTCTGGTGCTTTTATGTAAACAGGGGGCAGTGCATAGTATCGTTTGGGACAAAAAACAAAGATGGCGCTATTTTAGAATTTTTGCCGGCAGACAGGGCGTACAGGCTTGCATCAACCCACGGGTTTAGAACTTTTTTGAAACTTAACAAAAATCTCTTTTATGAGCCTTTTCAAACAGAGAATTTGCTCAACTTTGCAAAAAGCAAAATGTCCATTTTTGCTGACCATCTTGAGATTTGCGAAGAGAATTCAAATCTTGGTATCAGGGCAGAAGTAAGATATTACACACTTGCAAACAAGAATGTGGCTGGGCTTGTGAGAGAGCTGAAGATAATAAATGTGTCAGAAAGGCCTGTGGATATTGAAGCTTTAGACGGACTTGCTCTGATTGTCCCATATGGCAAGAACGACTTTGCACTAAAGAATATGAGCAGAACAAGTGAAGCATGGAACTTTGTAGAGAATTTAGACAAAAAAGTTCCATACTTTAGATTTCATTCATCTGCTGAGGACACAACAGAAGTTGTTGAGATAAAAGAAGGCAATTTCTTTGTAAGCTTTGATAATACGCATGGCAGCTTTGAAAGATGCGATGTGGTAATTGACCCCAAAATTGTTTTTGGAATAAGCTCAGAAATAGCAAAACCATATGAGTTTATCTTTTCAGACAGGCTTGACATATCAAATCAAGTTTTTGCGAACAAGACATGCTGTGCTTTTGCATATGCAAAGAGGACTTTAAAACCGCAGCAGGCTTTGAGCTTCTACAGTATCATAGGACATGCCAAAAGTGTTGATGAACTAAACCATTTTGTTGATTCTATTTACTCTTCTGAGTTTTTTGACAGAGCGTTTGAAGAAAACAAAGCTGTAATCGATGCTATTCTGGCAAACAATACAATTGTGACCTCAGACAAGAAATTAGATGAGTATGCCAAAATGTGCTATCTTGACAATATCTTGCGTGGCGGTGTGCCTTTCACAATTGAGCTTGATGACAAAAAGGATGTCATATATCTGTTTTCACGAAAACATGGTGATTTGGAGAGGGATTATAACTTTTTTGAAATTCAAGACACATATTATTCACAGGGCAATGGCAACTTCAGAGATATCAACCAGAACAGGCGAAACGATATCTTTTTTAATCCAGACATTTTTGATTTTAATGTGTGGTATTTCATGAGCCTCATTCAGCTTGACAGCTATAATCCTCTGGTTGTAAAAGGTATAAAATACAGGTTAAATAGCCTCAAACATCTGGAGAAGTATATAATAAATGGAAAAGAAGAGTTAAAAAAGTTTTTCGAAAGAGACTTTTTGCCATATGAACTCATAAAGCTTTTGGAGAGCCAAGATATAAAAATCAATATATCAAAAGAAGACTTTGTAAACTACTGCCTTGTAAATTCGGAGAAGGTAATTGAAGCAGACCCCGGTGAAGGTTATTGGATAGACCATTTTACTTACAACTTTGATTTAATCGAAAACTTTGAAAGCATATATCCTGATAAAATGAGGCAGCTGCTTTTGCAGAGAAAGTATTATTACTATGACAATGAACATTATGTAAAACCAAGAAAAGAAAGAATAAAGATTATAGATGGGCAAATAAAACAGCACGGTGCATATGCACTTGACAAAGAAAAACAAGAGCTTATAAATTCCCGAGCTGACAAAAAAAGATATGTAAGAACTCACAATGGCCATGGCGAAATTTACACAGGCAGCCTCATTGAAAAGCTTTTGGTGATACTTCTAAACAGAATGGCAAGCTTGGACCCGTTTGGTGTTGGGGTTGAGATGGAAGCTTCAAAACCAGGCTGGAACGATGCGTTAAACGGCCTTCCAGGAATTTTTGGTTCATCTGTGTGCGAGACATTTGAACTTTTGCGGCTTGTGAGAATGCTGAAAAAGTATTTTGAGGTTTATCTTGAAGATGTCAAGGAAATTGAAGTTTTTGAAGAGCTCTACAGCTTTTTTGTAAAGCTAAAAAAACTTCTATCTCAGACGCAAGATAGTGAAGATACTCTTTTCTACTGGGATGAAAGCAATAACATAAAAGAAGAGTACAGAGAAAAGACAAGATTTGGTGTAAGTGGCAATATGGCTTGCATAAGCAGGGAAGAGATAATTGAATTTTTAGACCTGTGCAGTGAGGAGCTTTCAAAGGCAAAAGAGAAAGCTTTCGATAGCAAAAAAGGGTTATTTTACACTTACTTTATAAACCAGCCTGTTGAATATGAGTATGATGCTCAAGCGCAGGAGATTAAGATTAAAAAGTTTTTACAGAAAAAGGTTGCATTTTTCTTAGAATCACAGGTAAGGGCAATGAAAGTGATAGACGATAAAGAGATGAAAAGAAAAATTTACCAAAGCGTAAGAGAAAGTAGCCTTTTTGATAGAAAACTAAGGATGTACAAGACAAACGAAAGCCTTGCAAATGAGACAAATCAGCTTGGCAGAATAAAAGCATTCACACCCGGCTGGCTTGAAAATGAATCCATATTTATGCACATGGAGTATAAGTACTTACTGGAGCTTTTAAAAGGTGGACTTTACACAGAGTTTTTTGAAGACTTCAAAATGGTTTTGCCACCATATATGGACCCAGCGGTTTATGGAAGGTCGATATTTGAAAATTCCTCATTTATTGCAAGTTCAAGCAATCCTGACAAGAGCGTTCATGGGACAGGTTTTGTTGCAAGGCTTTCTGGCACAACTACAGAGTTTTTAAATATGGAGCTAATTATGCTATTTGGTGAAAAACCATTTGAATACAAAAATGGGGAGTTAATTTTTAAACTGTCTCCAAAACTGCCGGGCTGGATGTTTACAGAGGAAGAAAGGGAAGTTGAGATTATAGTAAATGGCAACAGGCAAACTATAGTTTTAGGTAAAAATCAATTAGCAGCAGTTCTATTTGGCAGAACACTGGTTGTTTATCACAATCCGCGCAAGATTGACACTTATGCCCAAGATGCAAAGGCTTCAAAGTATATCCTGCATTTTGAGGATAAAGTGGTTGAAATTGAAGGAGAAAAGGTGCCAGAACCATATTCTTATGAAGTCAGAAAAGGAATGTGCAAGAAAATCGAGGTTCTTTTATAGTTTCAAAGAAGGCTACACTGCCGTCTATTTTTGAGACGGTAGTGTAGTCTTTTTGACATTTTGTATCAGGAGAGAAAGCAAAATGATTAAAAAGCTTTTGGGAAAGTGGAACGACATAAAGCTTAAAAACAAGCTTTTAATAGCTTTTGTGATTTTAATGCTTCTTCCCATGTCTTTAATGTTTCTTCTATCATATACTTCTCTGAAAAACTCCACATTGGAAAAATTTACTCTTTACAATCAGGTCCTCTTTGAAAATGCTACTGAAGAGGTTCAAAATTTCCTTGATGAGCTAAACAGCATAAAATACGACTTTATCATGGACGATAACCTAATGTCAGATATTGGAAAGACTTTTGCAAGGTACACTGATCACCAGGACTCTTTTCTGTACACCAACATCCTGACAAAAATGAGCCAGTTTATTTCAACAAAAGAAATTATTCAGTCAGTTCAAATTATAAACAAGAGCAAAGAAGTATATTTCTTCTCAAAACTCCAGGGTGATGTGCCCTATGAAAGTGATAAGCAAATCAAAGAAGGTTTTTTCAATAGAATAGTAAAACAAGAAGGAAAGTATGTAAATGGTGGTTATGACAAGAGTCGAGATGTGTATGTAGTTGGCTGTGAGCTTTTCTCAAGAGATAAAATCCAGCCGGTTGCTGAGATGATTGTAAGTTTCAGTTTAAATTTTTTGAAAGACATAATCGAAAAGTATCATCTTACAGAGGGTGGATTTTATGTTGTGGATAAAAGTTCTAATCAGGTTATATTCAAAACAACAGACAGGTTTGAAGATATCATTAAAACACTTTCTTTAGAAGATGAGACAAAGCTTGCCCCAAAGTTCATTTTCTTTGAAGAAACTATCCCAGATCTTAATTGGAAACTAATTTACATAATTTCAGAAAGTACACTTCTGAATAACTTTTCATACACAAAACGGCTTTTGATATTCAGTTTTAGTTTTCTTGCCATTTTTGCAGTGTTGTTTCTAATTTTTATTTCCGAAAACATTACATCGCCCATAACAAGGCTAATTTACCAGATGAGAAATTTAGAGCAGTCAAAGCTGCAAAATAGCATCAAGTTTGCCCGCAAAGACGAAATTGGAGATTTGCTAAACTCATTTTATCAGATGCTAAAAAGAATAGATGAACTTGTCATAAAAGTGTATGAAGAAGAGATTGCAAGGAAAAATGCAGAGATAAATCTCTTGTACATGCAGTTAAATCCTCACTTTTTGTACAACACCTTGGACACCATAAATGCCTTGGCTGAGCTTGGACGGTGTGAAGATGTGTCTTTGGTTTCAATTTCGCTTGCAAAGTTTTTGAGGGAAAGCTTAAATTTTAGCACCTCAACAATCCCGCTTTTCCAGGAAATCCAGCATACAGAACATTATCTTACAATCATGAAGATAAGATTTTCTGGGAAGCTCAGCTACAAGATAACTACTGAGGATGACAGTGTTTTTGATGCCGAAGTTCCACGGCATTTGCTGCTTCCACTTGTAGAAAATTCAATTGTCCACGGTTTTAAGAATAAAAAAGATGGTGCAAAGATTCTCATAAGATCAAAAAAAGCAGAAGATAAGCTGAAAATAGAGGTTGTTGACAATGGATGTGGAATTGAATGGCAAAAAATAACCCAGATTAAGGAAAATATAAACAATGGCAGCATTGGTATTTCCAATATCATAAAAAGGCTTAAGATTCTGTACGACAACCAGTTTCATTTTGAGATATCAAGTAAAGCTGGTTTTTGGACAAAAGTTGTCATAGAAATTCCATGGAAAGAAAAAGAACAAGCTGGGAGGTGAGAAGATGTGCACTCTTTTGATTGTTGAAGATGAGGAGATTTTGCTTGAAAGGCTTATGAAGACAATAGATTGGAAGATCGCCGGAGTTGATAAAGTCATAGGCAAAACAAGTAGCGAGGATGCGCTAAGCGTTGTGCTTACAGAAAATGTGGATGTAGTTCTGACAGATATCAGAATGCCAATTATTGATGGACTTGACTTGGCAGAGTTTATAAAAAATGAAAAGAAAAGACCTTATGTAATACTTATGAGCGGCTACAAGGAATTCGAATATGCTCACAGGGCAATTAAACTTGGTGTGATGGATTACATCTTAAAGCCGTTTTCAAAAGAAGAGGTTCTTGAGGCAGTCAAAAGAGCTGTTGAAAAATTAAACGCAGAAAGCATCCAGCAGGACATTTCAAGTTATTGTGGGAGTGAAGATATCGTCGATACTGTGCTTAAATTTATTGCGGCAAATTGTTCAAGACAAATAAGCCTAAATGATGTAGCAGAATATGTCCATCTTCATCCGGTATATCTTAGCAGGCTTTTGAAAAACAAAACTGGAAAGACATTCAAAGAAATACTCACAGAAGCAAGACTTAAAAAAGCCGAAAGGCTTTTAAAAAATAGCAGTTTGAAACATTACGAAATAGCCGAGGCAGTTGGCTTTTCTGATGCCCAGTATTTCAGTCAGGTATTCAAAAAGGTATATGGGATGACACCCATTGAGTGGAAGAAAAAAGCCTTGGCGCAAGAGTCAAAGTTAAAAATTTAAACAAAAAAGTTTTGTTTGTCTATATAAACTATTGGGCATTTGATACTAAAATTAAATTGAAAAATAAAAAACGAAATGGAGGTAGTATGCAGTGAAAAAGTCATTAAGGTTCATAGCTTTGGCTGTTTTGGTGATTTTTGCTTTTTCGTTTGTCTTACTTACTCAGGTGGGTGAAAAGAAAGTACAAGGTGCGACAAATGAACTTACGTTCTGGAGCTGGGTGTCTGACTCTGACACAATAAAACAGGTGTACGAGCAGGCTATCAAAGAGTTTAATTCCAACAACAAGTATGGTGTTAAAATCAAGGCTGTTTACACTCCAGGTGAGCAGTACAAGACAAAACTTCAAACAGCCATGGCAGCAAACAATCCGCCCGACATTTTAAACATGTGGGCAGCTGGAAAGATGAAACCTTATGTTGATGCAAACAGATTGTATCCAATCAGCGATATTATGAACAAGGATAAGCAATGGAAAGATAGATATGTAGACGGTGTTTTTGATCTTACAACATTTAACGGGAAAATTTATGGTATCCCGCAGATTAGAGTTGCAACAGTAATATATTACAACAAAGAAATATTCAAAAAATACAATCTGACACCGCCAAAGAAATGGTCAGAACTTGTAAATGTAATAAAGGTTTTAACAAGAAACGGTATAATTCCATTCGCTCTTGATGCAAGAGATCCGTGGATCTTGGCAATGTATGCAGAGTATATTGCAAACAGAATAGACCCTGATGCTTATAGAAAGGTTCAAAAAGATCCAAACGCATGGACAGACAAAGCGTTCATTGAGACAGGCAAGAAGATACAGGAACTGGTCAAACTTGGTGCTTTCCCGAAAGGTGCAACAAGCTTGGACTATGTTGCAGCAAGAAATCTTTTTGATCAAGGAAAAGCTGCAATGTATGTAATGGGAATCTGGGATGTAGGTTATCTTTCAACACAATCACCTGTCAAAAACAAAGTTGGTGCTTTCAAATGGCCAGAAATTGAAGGTGGGAAAGGGAATATTAATAATTTCCTGGCAGGAATAGAACAGGTAATTGCGGTAAGTTCAAATTGCAAAAATAAACAAGCTGCAGCAGCATGGCTCAAGCTCTTATCAGAACAGAGGTATGCAAAAGACCTTCTGGCTGAAAAAGCAGGGTATTTCCCATCTGTAAAAGTAAATCCTGATCCAAAGAAGGTTACAGGTCTTTATCTTGAGGTTCTTAATATGTTAAAAGATCAGAACACAAAAGATTCATTTACTTATTATGATGTCATGTTTGGACCGATAATTGGCGATGGATTTAACAATACAATACAGTCCATTTATCTTGGAAAAGACCCTGTTGAAGCATTCAAAAAGCTTGCAGACATTGCTAAAAAAGAAATGAAAAAATAAAAACTTTTGAGCCGAAGAAGTTATTTGGCTTCTTCGGCTCAATCTAAATTTTGAGAAAATTTGATGATGGCGAGGTGAAACACTTGGAAAAGGCATTTGGGAATAAATTGGCAATTGCTTTATTCATTGCACCTGCGCTAATACTTTTTACTGTGGTTGTACCCCTTCCTATCTTACATTCTTTTTATATGAGCTTTTTTAAATGGGATATGCTATCGGAGATGACATATACAGGGTTTGAAAATTACAAGGAGCTCTTTTCTGATGAGATATTTATATCATCAATTTTTCACACAATTGAAATAACCATACTTTCTTTAATTTTGCAGGTGAGCTTGGGTCTTTTTTTGGCTTTATGTATAGTCAATATAACAAGAGGAAGGAAGTATTATCAAAACGCATTTTTTATACCTAACGTTCTGTCAAGTGCGGTAATAGGTATTCTGTGGTTTTTTGTATATAACTATGACTTTGGACTTATAAACTCCATTTTAAAAACTGTTGGTCTTCAGTCTTTGCAGCAAGAGTGGCTTTCACAAAAATATGTTATCTTTGCACTGTCCATCACCACATGCTGGCAGTGGGTAGGATATCATATGATTTTATATGTTGCTGCTATTTCAGGGATACCACAGGATATCATTGAAGCAGCCATTGTTGACGGTGCCCAGGGTTTTAAAATGGTTTCAAAAATAATAATTCCTCAGATTTTGCCCGTTTTGAGGGTTTCAATAGTCTTGATAATAACAGGGTCGCTGAAATACTTTGACATGGCATGGATAATGACTGAAGGTGGTCCAGATTTTGCTTCAGAGACAATTGCCACATACATATACAGAACTGCCTTCAATAAACTTCAGTATGGTCTTGGAAGTGCAGCGTCAACCTTTTTGTTTGCTGTGAGCATTTTGATTACTATTGTCATAAACAAATTCGCAGCTAAAAGGGAAATCGCATATTAGGTTTTGTGAGGTGAAACGTGGTGTTTGCAAAGTACATTAAAATTTCTTCTGCGGCAAAAATAGTCATATTTGCATTTTTGACTTTTTATTCTATCCTTACATTGTTTCCTTTAATATGGCTTGTGTACAACTCACTGAAGACAAACAATGACTTTTTGGCAAATCCTTTTGGTTTGCCGCAAATAAGCAAACTTCAACTTAAGAATTATTATGATGCGTGGGTAACCATGGGAATACAGCGCTTTACAATAAACAGCCTTATAATTTCTTCTGTGAGCGTTGTTTTGTCCATTCTCATAAGCTCAATGGCAGCATATGCAATTGAGAGGATGATATGGCGCTCGAGCCAAAAAGTTTTGAATTACTTTTTAGCAGGCATCATGGTTCCAATACAGATAATATTGATTCCACTTTTTATAAACTTTAAAAAGCTAAACCTTTTGGACTCACGCATAGGACTTTTGATTCCAACAGTTGCATTTGCCCTGCCAACATCCATATACATTCTAACAGGATTTTACAAAACCATCCCGCGAGAGTTAGAAGAAGCAGCTTTGATTGACGGCTGCTCTGTGTACAAGATATTTTACAAGATCATTCTTCCGTTGACGATGCCGGCTTTTGTAACAATTGCAGTTTTCAATTTCCTTGGCGCATGGAACGACCTTTTGATACCCTTGGTTCTGATACAGACACCAGAACTTATGACACTGCCTGTTGGTCTTTTGAACTTCAGGGGAATGTACGGTGCAGAGCTTACCAAAATGTTTGCTGCAGTTGTGATATCAGCAATACCAAGCATAATAATTTACTTTGTTTTGCAAGACAAGCTTCTAAAAGGTATGATTGCTGGGGCTGTGAAGGGGTAAAAAATGGAAACAAGGAGAAACCAGAATTGAGGGACTGGCAAATAAAGCAACGACCAGTCCTTTTTTGTTTGCCATCAAAAACTTTTTGTATCCAATAAATAACAATAATTTTACAAACCTTTTTGCATTTTTACCCGCTTTAAAACAAAGCAGCGGGTGCTTATTATATAAATTGTCAAATAAAAATAAACCAATTTGAAGGGGGATTTGTGATGAGCAGGTTGTTTCATCTGAAGAATTGGCGAATTGTGAGTATTGTGACAGCATTGATTTTCTTGGCTGGAATTGTTTTGGGAGTTGCCTTGATTTCTTCAAAGCCGGCAAAAGCAGTTGCATCTCAGACAGTTTCTATCAGAGTTGGTATTTGGCCACTTGACAACGATGAAGCAGGCAAAAAAGCATGGCAAAAGTATGAGCAAAACTTTAAAAAGAAATATCCCAACATCAAATTGATTCCTGATCCATATTCATATTCACCAGAAACATTTCTTCCAAAAGCAGAAAGTGGAGATTTACCAAACATATTCTACACATGGTTTACAGAACCAAGGAAGATAATACCAGCAGGATATGCAGCAGACATTACAACATATGCAAAAAAATATGGGTATGACAAGGCCATCAACCCAGACGTTTTAAAGCTTTTGACTTATAACGGGAAAATCTATGGCATTCCTCGCGATGGTTATGCACTTGGGCTTTACCTCAATATGAACCTCTTCAAAAAGGCAGGTTTAGTTGACAAGAATGGTTTGCCAAAATATCCGAAAACATGGGATGAACTTGCAAAGACAGCTCAAATTATAAAGCAAAAGACAGGAAAAGCAGGCTTTTTCATGCCAAGCAAGGACAATGTAGGTGGCTGGCACTTCACAGCTATTGCATGGTCATTTGGCGCAGAATTTGAAAAGAAAGTGGGTAACAAATGGGTACAAGGGCTTGACAGCCCAGGTGCAGTTGCAGCATTGCAGTTCATCAAAGATTTGAAATGGAAATACAATGTACTTTTGCCGAACACACTGCTCAGCTGGGGCGATTGGATCAAGTATTATGGTACAGACCAGGTTGGAATGGTTCTGGCAGCACCAGACGTTATTAATCTTCCTGTTCAGGACTACAAGATGAGTAAGGACGCAATTGCAATTGTTCCAATTCCAAAGGGACCAAAAGGACAGTACACATTAATGGGCGGAACAGCAATAATGTTCTCATCAAATAGCACACCTGCACAGATTGATGCATGCTTTAAGCTTCTGGAAGTTATAGGTATGTCACCAAAGGTTGACAAGGAAACACTCAATGCTATTGAGATAAGCCTCAAGGAAAAAGCAGCTCAGGGCTTACCAGTTGGGCCAAGAGCACTTCCTGTTTGGGTCAACAAAGAAAGAGTTCAGGCAGAAGATGCTATCTACAAGAAATATACAAATGTCAACATGGCATTCTTCAAACCATACTATGATGAAGCATTCAAACACTTGAAACCAGAAGAGCCTTACTACACTCAAGATCTTTACAGAATATTAGATGGATGCATCCAGCAAGTTTTGACAAACAAGAATGCCGATCCTAAGAAGATACTGCAAGCAGCAGGAAAAGAGTTCCAAACAAAGTTCTTGGATAAGGTTAAAGAATAAGGCTTAAGTTAGCTTCATCCTGGGGAGGAAGTAGAAAAAACTGCTTCCTCCCATAATTGAATTTTTTGTTTGGACATCATATGCGGATGTAAAGCTTTTAAAAAGGTGGGGTTAGGTTGTGAATAAAAAAATGAGCGGGAAACTATCCAACAGATTATCTGAGAATATCTCTGGGTGGTTAATTCTGCTGCCAAGCATAGTTCTTTTTACCTTTTACATTTGGGAGCCAATGATTTATAGCTTGATACTTTCTTTAAACGAGACAAAAGGTTTCAGAATGGAAAGGTTTGTAGGATTGCAAAACTATATAGACGTTCTAAAAGATAGTGTTTTTCATCAAGCGCTGATAAATACATTCTTTTATGTTATCTGGTCACTCATCATAGGCTTTTTAGTTCCCATTATAGTCGCACTGATAGTTAATGAAATGGTATACCTAAATTCATTTTTCAGGTTTTCCATATACTTTCCCAATATGGTTCCTGGTGTTGCCGCGCTTGTTCTGTGGGGATTTTTGTTTGACCCAAGCGAAGGCGGGCTTTTGAATGCTATCAGGATAAAGCTTGGTCTTCAGCCTTCTGACTGGCTGCAAAATCCCAAACTTACAATTCCTCTTTTAATATTCATCATGACGTGGAAATCGGCAGGTTCAACAGCACTAATTTACATTGCAAGGCTTCAGGGGATAAACCAGGAGCTGTATGAGGCTGCTTGCATTGATGGGGCAGGGATTTTTAGAAGAATTATTCACATTACACTGCCAGAGCTTTATTCCACAGCAAGAATGCTTTTAATAATGCAGATAATATTTGTCTTCCAGGTATTGTACGAACCACTTGTTTTAACCGGTGGTGGACCAAACAACGCATCGCTGTCGTTGATGCTTTTGAGCTACAACTATGCTTTTGTTGATTTTGTTGCTGGAAAGTCTGCAACTGTAAGTGTACTGGTTACTTTGATTCTAATGTGTCTTACCTTCATATATATGAAAGCTACAAAAGAAAATAATAATGTTTAAGAAGTTGGCAAGGGGGCTCAGAAACTTGAGTAGATTAGATTCCAAAACAACTGGTATTATAAATTTTTTAGACCTCAGAAAACCAAGTGTAAAAGCACTTTATTATATACTCTTGTTTATTAGCTGCTGCATTGCTTTTGTGTGTTTAGCACCGCCTTTGTGGGTATTTCTATCAAGCTTGAAGAATATAAAAGAGTTTGCTCAGGTACCGCCCACCATAATTCCACATACATTTGAACCTCAAAAGATTATAACCACTTGGAAAACTCTCAATTTTACAAAGTACTATATAAACTCCTTCATTTTAGTAGCAGGGAGTGTGGTATGCGCAATAGTTTTCAATGGCTTGGCAGGATATGTTATCTCAATCATCAAGCCGCGAGGGTATAGATTTGTATTCAATCTAATTTTATGGAGTTTGATGATTCCTGCAACCATCAATCTTGTACCTATTTTTAAAAATATAGTTGCGCTTAAATTAAACAACTCATACATTCCACTGTGGCTCAGCTATGGTGCAAATGCTTTTTATGTGCTGCTATTTAAAAATTTCTTTGATGAGATTCCAAGAGAAATAATTGAAGCTGCTAAAATTGATGGATGCCCTAACTTGAGGCTGTTTTACAAGATTGTTATGCCACTTAGCGTTCCAATAATAATGGTGGTGACAATATTTTCTATAAATGCTTCATGGTCGGATTTTCTCCTGCCTTATATCGTTCTCAAAAATCGTGAAAGCTACACAGTTATGATAAAGATATATGAAATGTCTTTCGGGAATACATGGATGTCTGCTGATATGAAGATGTTAGCAGTGCTTTATGCAATATTGCCACCAGTGGTATTGGTAATATTCTTCCAGAAATATCTCACCCAAGGTGTTGTAATTGGAAGTTTGAAGTAAGAACTTTTTGCAGAACTTCACGGACAAAATAGAAAAAGATGAGGTGTTGGCAGAGTGATAAACAAAAAGGGTAGCAGATATGTAAAAATAGATCCATGGTGCATAATTGAAGAAAATTTTGACAAATCAAACATGAGAGTTTTAGAATCTCTGTTTACTGTGAGCAACGGTTACATTGGCACAAGAGGATACTTTGATGAGCTTTATACGGGTGACACTCACATCGGTACTTACGTTGCAGGTGTGTTTGAAGAAATATATGAAAAACCTTCATACAAAGGAGTGCCAAACAGAACCCAGTTTGTTGTCAACAATGCAAACTGGCTGTACACAAGAATTATCGCAGATGGTGAGGAGCTTGACCTGAACCAATCTAATTTTTCGGAGTATAAAAGAGTGCTTGATCTTAAAAAAGGTATTTTGACAAGAGAATTTATTTGGCACACCCAAAAAGGTTCAAGTTTTAAGCTCAAGTTTGAAAGATTTATTAGCATGACTCAAAACAATGTATGCTGTCAGAAGATAGAAATTACATCGTTGAATAAAAGTGGTAAGGTAAAAATCATCAGTGGGGTTGATTTTTCTCACAAGCACAGGATATATGACACAAACTACTGGGAGTGCTTATTTAAAACAAATGAAAATGATTACATCTCTATTGGATGTAAAACAATAAGGACCAACAAAATAAGCTTTGCAAACTTTAAAATAGAGGCAAGCAAGGCATATGAGCAAGGAATTGTTGAAGATGAGAAGATCATAGCAAAAGAGATGGTTTTTGATATAGAAGAAAATGAAAGTATAGAGATTGAAAAGGTTGTTGTTATAAATTCGTTTGAGAGATTAAATGAAAATTTGCAGAGTGAGAATAGAAAACTTTGTCAGTCCATATTTGGTCAATATAGCTATTCAAAGTTAAAACAAGAGCATGAAAAATTTTGGGAGAAGATGTGGGAAGAAGTTGATATTGAAATAGGTCAAGATAGCGAAAACCAGCAGGGTATAAGGTTCTGCATATTTCAGATGCTGCAAGCATATTCAGGCATACAACAGGTTGTTGCTGGGATTGGCGCAAAAGGTTTGAGCGGTGAAGTGTACAATGGCAATTCGTTCTGGGACAGTGAAGTTTACTGTCTTCCATTCTACCTATTTACAAACATTGATGCAGCAAAAAAGCTTTTAGAGTTTAGATACTATACCCTGCCCCAGGCAAAACAAAGAGCAAAAGAGCTTGATTTGAAAGGAGCATTTTATCCAATCGCCACAATTGACGGTACAGAGTCATGTACGCTGTGGCAGCATGCAAATCTGCAGCTTCAGGTAAGTACAGCTGTCGCATACGGACTTTATCACTATTATATTGTCACAAAAGATGAAAAGTTTTTGTTTGAAAAAGGGACAGAGATACTAATTGAGGTTTGCAGGATGCTGGAGAGCAGGTGCCAACTTGGGCAAAAAGATGGCAAGTATGGCTTTTTTGGAGTGATGGGGCCAGATGAGTTTCACATGATGGTAAACAACGATTTTTACACAAATTACATGGCAAAGAAGACTTTTGAGTTTACTATAGAGGTCTTGAAACTGCTAAAGGCCAAAGATGAAAAGTTATATAATGAAATAACCAGAAAGACAGAGCTTGAAAACAGTGAAGTGGAAAGATGGGCTGATATTGCGAAAAATATGAATATAATTCAAGACCCTCAGAGCAAGGTGTTCGAACAGCATGAAGGCTACTTTAACCTGCCTCATATAGAACTTTCAACAATTCCTGAAGATCAGATTCCAATATACAAAAACTGGGCGTATGACAGGATATTTAGGTATGACATGATAAAACAGCCTGCAGTTTTGCTTTGCATGCTTTTGTACAGCAGCGACTTCTCTTTTGAAGAGAAAAAAGCAAATTATGACTATTATGATTTAAGATGTATTCATGAATCGTCACTGTCTCCTTCAATTCATTCCATCTTAGCATGTGAACTTGGCTATTATGACAAGGCTTATGAGTACTTTAAGTATGCCACACGCTTGGACCTTGACAATTACAACAGAAACACTGAAGAAGGACTTCATATAACATCGCTGGCTGCAGCATGGCTGAACATCGTCTATGGTTTTGGTGGTATGAGGTCTGATACAGCGCCCATAAAGCTTGCTCCAATCATTCCAGATAACTGGAGTTATTATTCTTTCAGAATCAAATATAATAGAGCGGTATTAAAGATAGTTGTAGACCCACAGTATGTTACTATCAAAAAGCTCAAAGGTCCAGATGTTGATCTAATGGTTTATGATAAAACCTACACCATAACAGAAGATGAGATTAAAATCCCGCTTCAGAAAAGGAGGTAAATTTGATTTTGAGCTGGAGAATTTCAAAAGAGGGGTTTGACCCCTCTTCAATAGAATTGGACGGTAGCAGATTTCTAATTGCAAATGGATACATGGGATACAGAGGAACCTTAGAAGAGTTTGGCAAGGATGAGCTTGTTGCGTGCACTGTTGCAGGTGTTTACGACAGGTATGATGATAAATGGCGAGAGTTAGTAAACGTGCCAAATGGACTTTTTGTAAAAGTGTATTATAACGATACCCTTCTTTCTCCAATGACTTTCCAATATTGTGCTCACACTTATGGTCTTGATTTGAAAGATGCGTATTATTTCAGAGACACAAAGTTTTTTGTTGATAAAGAGAAGTGGATAAGAATACAAACAAAAAGATTTGCAAGCAGCACAGACTACCATCTTTTGTGCTTAGAATATTCTATCACTGCAAATTTTGATTGCGAGATAGAAATACAAACAGGGATTGATTGCGATATATGGGAGATAAACGGACCGCATTTTAAAGATATGAGATTTGAAAACCAAGATAGAGTTTATACTATATCTCTTGTAACAAATGAAAACAAAAATATTGTTGTTGCTGAGATTTCTGATCACTTAGATGATTTCAGTGATGATGTTGGTCCAAAGTTATATATAAGAAAAAGCAAGGTGAAATTGGCAAGAGATAAAGAGTTTAAGTTCTATAAATACATGTGTGTTACTCACTCAATTGAATTTGAAAAACCGTTTGATGAAGCAATAAAAAGAATAATTGAGGCTAAAAACTCAGGTTTTGACTCTCTTTTTGAAAAACACAAATCAAAATGGCAAGAAAGATGGAGCATATGCGATATCAGTGTAGATGGCGATGAAAAGGCAGCGTTATCTCTTCGATTTTCCATGTATCATCTTCTAAGTATTGCTCCATATCATTCTGAAAAACTTTCAATTCCTGCTCGTGGACTTTCGGGACAGATGTACAAAGGTGCAGTATTTTGGGACACAGAAATTTTTATGCTTCCTTTTTTCTCGTATACACTTCCAGATGTTGCACGGAATTTAGTAATGTATCGTGTACATACCTTGGATGGAGCAAGAAGAAAGGCAAAAGAGTATGGCTTTGAAGGTGCATTTTATGCATGGGAAAGCCAGGAGACTGGGGATGACGCATGCAGTCTTTTCAACGTCACAGATGTGATTACACAAAGACCCATAAGGACATATTTTCGGGACAAACAAATACACATAAGTGGAGATGTCGTCTATGGATTTTTTACCTATTACAATGCAACAGACGATTTTTCAATCTTCTTAGAAGGTGCAGCTGAAGCTGTATTTGAGTGTGCAAAGTTCTATTACTCTTATGCGTATTATAAACCACTAAAAGATAGATTTGAAATTTTAGATGTTACAGGACCTGATGAATACCATGAAAGAGTAAATAACAATGCCTACACTAACAGAATAGCAAAGTTTGTCTTTGAAAAAGCTATATGGTTATATGACATCCTAAAAGAGAAGTATCCAAATATCTTACAAGAAATTGACTCAAAAACAAGTATTTCTCAATATATTGAGAAAATTAAAGAAGCTGAGCAAAAGATATTCTTGCAAAAGCCAAATGAAGAAGGAATCATTGAACAGTTTGATGGTTACCTTAAGTTAGAAGACATAGAAGTAGAAAAGCTAAAAGAGAAGATGCTACATCCTTATGAGTACCTTGGCGGTGGAAATGGTTTGGCAACTCAAACTCAGGTGATAAAACAGGCTGATGTAGTTGTGCTTTTGAATTTATTTGAAAGTGAATATGAAGAAGAAATCTTAAAAGCAAACTGGGAGTACTATAATAGACGCACGGAACATGGCTCTACCCTCAGTTACAGCATGTACGGGCTTTTAGCTGCGAAACTTGGTAAGCTAAAAAATGCTTATGAATACTTTTTGAAAACAGCACTGATAGACTTGGAAGGAAATTACAAGCAGTATGTTGGGAACTTGTACATTGGAGGTACACATCCTGCTGCAAACGGTGGTGCATGGATGGCAGCAGTGTTTGGTTTTAGTGGAATTAGGGTGGATGGGACTAAAATTGAGATAGAACCACATCTTCCCTCACATTGGGAAAGCCTTAAATTTAATTTAATAATTCATGGGAATCTATTTGAGTTTGAGATTTCAAATAGCAAAATGTTGATAAAAAGCACCAGATTGAAGGATTCAATAAACAATAATTACAAAATTGTAGCAAATAAAAGGGAATTTATACATGAAATAGGACAGCTGCTTGAAATAAATTTGAAAGGGGAATGATGCATTGGTTGCTATCGAAGTTCTTCTAAAAAGTATAGAAGGTGCAATATTTGACTTGGATGGTGTCATTGTAGACACAGCAAAATATCACTATTTTGCATGGAAAAAGCTTGCAAACATGTTGCGCTTTGAATTTACTGAAAAAGACAACGAAAAGCTCAAAGGTGTCAGCAGAAAAGAGTCGCTTGAAATACTTCTCAAAATAGGTGGCAAGGAAAATGAGTTTAGTGAAGCTCAAAAAGAAGAATTGATGGACATAAAAAATAACTGGTATTTGGAGTATGTAGGCAAGCTGACTGAAGATGATCTTCTTCCCGGCGCAAAAGAGACCATATTGACCTTGAAAGAACAAGGTATAAAAACGGGATTAGCAACAGCAAGCAAAAACGCAATGTTGATACTTGAAAGGCTCAAGATAAAAGATTTGTTTGACGCAATTGTTGACGGTACGCAGATATCCCGGGCAAAACCTGACCCTGAAATATTTTTAAAATGTGCTCAAAAGCTCAAAGTAGCCCCGCAAAAATGTATTGTGTTTGAGGATGCAGCAGCGGGTATAAAAGCAGCTAAAGCAGCGGGGATGTTTGCTATTGGTGTAGGTTCGCCAGAAACGCTGAGCGAGGCTGATATAGTTGTTGGTAACCTGACCCAGTTAGTGAAGAAATTAAATTGGAAATGATATTTTAGTAAAAAGGAATGTAAGTATTTAAAATTAAGCTGTTGGTCTTTAAGTTAGCATCATAGAGGAGAATATTCATAATGTGGTATAATTAAAAATGATGATAATTTACTTAGAGGTGTTATTAAGTGTATAAGAGCATAAAATATAGAATAACACTTGTAACCTCCATCATATTCATCGGGTTTATAGTTTTAGTGGCATTGGCTTCGAACTTTATATTCAAAGATTTTTTAATGGATTATTACTACCAGCTATTACAAAAAAATGACCAGAGCATAATCAATAATTATAAAATTTATGTAACGCTAATAGAAGAGTCTGCAAAACAGATTGGGACAAATAGTAAAGTATTTGAGCTGTTAAAAAACAATAATGCAGAAGGCAATATAACAGAGATTTTAGATGGAATCAAACTATCTAATACAAGAATATTGGCAGTTGTATTGTATGATACAAATGGAAGATATTATACTTCAAGCTATGTTGTAGACTATCCGACATTGAGTGATCTTTTAAAGGATAAAAGAATAAAGGAGTTTGTTGCCAATGATAAAAAGCAAAGCTTGTGGTTGATTAGAAATAGAGGGTTAGCTCCATATTACAACAACACGTATTACAAAAGCGCCTATGGCGTTGTAAGTTTTATTTCTAAAATATATGATGAAAATAGAAAGCTATGTGGATACCTTATAATTGATATAGACCCTAAATATTTTTACCAGCGGCACTTTGGAGTTTCTCAGCACGGTGACATTTCAGTTTATCTTTACGATGAACATATTGGTCTTCTACCACGCCAGGATGAACAGACTCAAACCCTCTTAAAACTTTCCTCTGTTATAAAAAATAGAAAAATAGACACTAAAACTTTAAAGAAAGAAAATTCGTTGATAAGAATTGACGATAACACGTTACTTGATATAGTCAGTATTTTTGAGTCGGGATATATTGTCATTTTATATGACATAAGTGAATTTGGCAGGGATATTTTAACTTATACAATTCTGATAGTGATAGTAAGTAGCTTCTTAATCGGAATGTCGTTTTTATCAAGTACCATTTTAACCCAAACAATATACAAACCATTAATAAATTTGGTGGACAAGATAAGGAAATACAATTATAGCAGCTGACATCATTCACTTTTAGCTTTTATTTTAATTAAAATGGTTGTACCTTTGTTTTTTTCACTTGAAATAAACAAACCGTATTCTTTACCATATTCAATTTTAAGTCTTTCATCGACGTTTTTTAGCCCATAACCGCCTCTGCTGTTTTTGCTTAAATTATCTAATTCCGAAAGGTCAAATCCCACTCCATTATCTGAAACTTCAATATGCAAATTCTCATTAACTAACATGCTTTTTATAATAATAAGACCTTTTTCTTTCTTAGGCAAGATTCCGTGTTTGATAGAGTTTTCAACAAGCGGCTGTACAGTGAACTTGAGAATTTTCAAATCCTTTGTTTCAGGAGCAATTTCAAATTCAATATCGAATTTATTGGGAAATCTAATCTTTTCGATAGCAACAAAGTTTTTTACAAGCTCAATTTCATCAGATAATCGTATGTACTTTTCACCTCTGTGTAAACTTATACGATAGAACTTTGCTAAAGCCATAACAATATTTTCAATTTCAGGCTGCTTTTTAATTTTTGCAATCCATGCTATAGCGTCAAGAGTATTATAAAGAAAATGGGGATTTATTTGCGACTGCAATGCTGTCAGTTCAAGCTCTCTTTGTTTTTCCATATCATGGTTGATTGTTTCAACCAGGTTGCTGATTCGCTTGGTCATTTCCTCAAACGCAAGTTCTAACTCCCATATCTCATCATGTAAGTTTTTATATATATAGGGTTTTACATTTTTTGTTTGACCTATAGAATTGATTCTATTTAATAAAAATCTAATGGGATTGGTCAAAGAAGAAGCCGCCTTGATTGCTATTATAACACACAATATCAATGTAATGATTACAAGCCATATTATTACAACGTTGATTTTTGTAAGCTGTTCTTTCAAGTTGGATAGAGGTAGAAGGCTTACAATAAACCATCTGCAATTAAGACGTTCAAGATTTTCGCTGGGTCTGCTGATTGCAACAAGAAACTGCCCTTCGTTTATTGTTCTCAATGAGTAACTAAATTCTTTTTTGCTATCATAAAGCCAGTTTTCAAAGATGATGCTACCCACATACTTACTTTCAGGATGGCTGATGATTTTGTTTTGCTGGTCTATAACTAAGGTGGAAACCATATCTGATGACTTGCTTTTGTTACATATCTTAGCAATACTGTTTTCATCAATCAGCATCAGAAGGTAGCCCAAATACTGACCGGTATAAAAATTATAATATCTTTTTCCAAGAACTATATAGTTGTTTCCGTTATCTTTTACTATAGGTCCCCATACGAATAAGTTTCTTCTATCTTCTATTTGAAGAAGCAGGTCTTTTGTGATAAATACAGAAGGATTCAGTTTAGTGTTGAAGTTAAACACCTCACCTTTCTTAGTAACAATTATAATATCACCAATAAAATCATTGATTCTCAATGTGTTTAGGTATGCTATTAATTTTTTCTTTTTTTCATTGTATGACAGTTTTTCATTGGATAAAAGGTCATATATATCCTGGTTTTGAAGTAGTCTCACCGAAGTAAGATTTATATTGGTAAGAAGCAAGTAGATACCTTCCTGGATATCACTGTGAATGTCCTTGAGGTGCTTGTAGTAGTATTTTTGGATTATGAACTCACTGAACATTCGCGAAAAAGAGATTATAATGAATGTGAAAATCACTATACCCAGCACTAAAAAGAAGGTTATTCTACTTTTTAGTCTGAATTTTCGCAGAAAGTTAATTTTCATCTTTCAAATCACCTGCAAAAGAGTGATAATCCACATATTCTTTTGGAGTAAATCCTGTATACTTTTTAAATAGCTGGCTGAAATATTTAGCGTCTTGATATCCCACTTTTTCTGCAACTTCATAGACCTTCAGGTTTGTTGATAAAAGCAATTCTTTTGCCTTGGAAATTCTGTATTCGACAAGGCAATCATAGAAAGTCTTTCCAAGTTCATCTTTGAACAAATGCATCAAGTGGGAAGTACTGATGTGAAGTTTATTTGCCACTTCATCAATGGTGATATCCCTGTTGTAGTTTTCAACAATCATTTTTAGAGCATCTTTTACTTCTTTTCTGATGCCAATTAAATCCTTATCACGCGCACAGCCAATTATGTTTAGTTCTGGCAAAGGAGAGTAGTTTGAAGCTAAAGTAGCTTCTCTATAAGCTTTTGATATACTATCCCACGGGTGTATATCACTGATTCCCACTGCTACAGTAAAGTTATCATCTTGAAATTTTTTGTTGATTTTTTTAACAAGGTAGCAAAATTCATTTTTAAGCTGTTCATAAAGAGTAGTTGTATCACCATCAAGACCAATTATGATGACCAATTCATCTTCATCTTTTTCCAGATTAATACCACCATTTGAAATGCGTGCAAATACATTGTTTAATATTTGATTAGTTATGTATTCTTTTAGCATGCGTAAATGTTCGTTTGCAGTTAAAGCAGTTTTATCATAATTTGCAATTCTAATAGTTATTACTGTTATATTGTTTGAATCCACTTTGAAATAAGAAAGAGTTTCTTTAATCAAATGGCTATCTGAAACCTTTCCATATACAATTTCTCTCAGCAAACCAAGTTTTAAAACCGAAATATTGTTTTTAAAGCTATTGTAAGAGTCAATAAAATTTCTTTCACTTTCTATTTTCTTAATTACCTTTTGGATTGTCTCGATTAGTTCATTGTTATCAATGGGCTTTAGTATATAATTTGTTGCACCATACTTTATTGCTGCTCTTGCGTACTCAAAATCGTCATACGCACTTATTACTATCAGGTGAGAATTGATTTCGTTTTCTCTCAATCTTTTCATAAATTCTACACCATCTAATATAGGCATTCTAATATCAGTAATGATAATATCGGGATTGAGCGTTTTGGCAAGGTTTAGAGCATCTTCTCCATTTTCAGCATCTCCAACTATTTCTATTTGATATTTATTCCAATCAATTGTTTGTTTGAGCCCTTCCTTAACATAGTACTCATCATCCACAATCATCATTTTATACATTTCAAATCACCCAAATAATATTTTACCATAAACAAGGTGCTGGTTTAATAGAAAGTTGTAAAAGGCGCGCATGCCAAAAAAGTTAAATTCAAAACAAGATATTTAGATTTCAAAAGGACGTTTTTTGATTTATTATAATTACAAACAATACACAAAATCAAATTGATAAAAGGAGGTATTTTCAGTGAAAAGTTTAAAAAAGGTTTTAGCGTTTGTTGTTTTGGTTGCTTTTATAGTAAGTATAGTAGGAATGCTTGGCAACACTGGGGTAGACGCAAAGACTACAGAAAAGGTTAAAATCAGAGCAGTGACATACTTTACAGGTGCAGACCCATGGACAAACACATGGAAAGAGGCTATTAAAGATTTCATGGCAAAGAATCCGAATGTAGAAATTGTTGACGAAGCTACTCCTGCTGCAAATGATGCAATCAGAACCAAGATTAAAACAGATTTCGCATCAGGCAATGAACCGGATGTAACATTCTTCTTTGTTGGTGCAGATGCAGAACCTCTGCTGAAGTCTGGCAAGGTATTTATTTGGGACGATGAATTAAAGAAAGACACAAAATGGAGCAGCAACATTTACAAGAGCGCTCTTGCATTTACAACTTACAACGGTCCAATTAAAGAATACAAAGGAAAAGTATATGCAATACCAACCATAGGTTTTTATGAGGGATTATATGTAAATGTGGATTTATTCAACAAATACAATCTTCCACTTCCAACCGATTGGAATAAGTTTATAAAAGCAGTTAACACATTCAAAGCAAAAGGCATTATTCCAATTGCAGGCTCCATACTTGAATCTTATTACTTAATAGAGACGTTTATCCTTTCTGCAGGTGGACCAGAGGGGCACAATACTCCGTTCCATCCAAGCTGGGAAAAAGGATTGAATATAATAAAGGATCTGTACAAGATGGGAGCATTTCCAAAGGATGCATTGACGCTTCAGGATGCTCAGGCACAGGCACTGTTTGCAGACAAGAAAGCTGCAATGATGATAAATGGTTCATGGTGTGTCGGTGGCTTAAAAGACAAGGTTAATACAAAGATAATGCCGGTACCAGTTGTACCTGGCGGCAAGGCGCATCCGACCGACATAATTGGTGGTTTTGGTTCTGGCTGGTATGTGAGCAAAGATTTGAATGCAAAGAAGAATGGCTGGCCAGTAAAATTTGTAAAATACATTACATCTCCTGAAGTTGAAGCTAAATTTATAGCAGTTGGCGGAGTTCCGGCAATTAAATGTAAGGTTCCAAATGTTACTCCAGTTGCGCAGAGCGGTTATGATATGATGGCAAAGGCTAACTCTGTTTCGATGCCAATTGATGCTCAGATATTACCAGAAGCATTTACAAAGATTAGAACGGACTTGGCATATGTTGTAACAGGCAAGAAAACCGCAAAGCAGCTTTTGGCTGAAGCTAAGAAGATTCAAGATAGAGTAAAGAAATAATTATTAGCAGGCTTTTAAATAGGGAGATTAGCCGTCGGGCTAATCTCCCTAATCGTTAAAGATAAATAAAAATGTACATAAATTTAAATAGGGAGAAGGATAGGAAATGCAGGTGCTGAAAAATAAAAAATATGCCATTTTGTTGTTGCTTCCCGCATTAATTTTAGTAGGTATTTTTATCTACTATCCATTGTTCGCAACATTTTATTACAGTTTTTTTGACTGGCGAGATTTTTCTAACTATAAAACCTTTGTGGGACTTGATAACTATGTTCAGATGATTCAAGATTATGCTGTAAGAAAAGCACTTATCAATACCCTCATTATGATGGTATGTGTAATTGTTTTTCAGGTTGGAATTGCCCTTATCTTGGCTTTGATAGTGGACAGTATAAAATCAGGGTATAAATTTTTCAGGACAGTTTTCTTTTTCCCTGTTGTAATTTCTGGCACTGCAATAGGATTGATGTTTTATTTAGCATATGCGTATGACTATGGTCTTTTGAATGCAATTATAACTGCTTTTGGCGGACAGAAAAAGGTCTGGGTTACTGAAAATTCAGCTTTAACTATGGTTTTAATACCAGTAATATGGCAGTATGTGGGCTTTTATTTTGTTATCTTTCTTGCAGCGCTTTCAAAAGTTCCTCATGATATATACGAATCTGCTTTGATTGATGGAATAACAGGAATAAAAAAAGCTGTTTATATAACAATTCCGCTTATATGGGATGTTATTGCGGTGTGTATATCACTTGCAATTGTTGGAACATTCAAGGTATTTGACATAGTGTATGTTATAACTGGTGGTGGTCCTATGGATGCCAGCCAGGTTTTGGGCACTTATTTATATAAAGTAGCATTTACAGGTCAAAATCAGGGTTATGCTTCTGCAATAGGTGTTTTAATAATAATTCTTGGTATAATTTTATCGACAATTTCTAACAAACTCACAGAAAGAGAAACAATAACCTATTAGAAATGAAAGGGGCATATAAAATGAATGGAATGGCAAGAAAATTCACCTTTATGGATGTAATTAAATATCTTATCCTTATCCTGTGGGCGTGTACAACTATTTTACCACTTTTATGGGTCTTGAATAACTCTTTTAAAGAAAGCAATGAGATTCTTTTAAATCCAATGAAATTACCATCAAAACTTTCATTTTTCAACTACAGTCAATTAATAAGTTATGGAAACATGAATATATTTAGAGGTTTTCTCAACAGCCTAATTATTTCAGGCAGTGTAGTCTTGTTGGTTTTACTTTTTGGTGGGTTTGCCGCATACGTGATTGCGAGATTTGATTTCAAGTTAACTGGAATTGTTAAGATTTTTTTCACAGGCGCTATGTTAGTGCCAGCGTTTTCAATAGTGATTCCTTCCTTGGTCATATTAAGAAAATTGGGTTTAAATGGTAGTTACTTGGCACTTATACTTCCCCAGACGGCCGGTCTTTTGCCTTTTGCAACTTTGACTTTAGCAGGATTTATGAGAACCTTGCCAGTTGAACTTGAAGAGGCAGCTATAATAGATGGTGCCGGTGTGCTTAGAATATTTTTCACAATAATTGTTCCTTTATCAATTCCAGGTTTAGTAACAACAGCAATTTTTGTTTTTCTATGGTCATACAATGACTTATTTATGTCGCTCATATTTATACCTGTTCGAGAAAAGCAGCCTATATGTGTTCTTCTATCTTTGGTTTCGAGTGTTTATGGAACCAATTATGGAGCTATGATGGCAGCTTTAATTATCACGGTTTTGCCGGTTTTAATCTTATATGTATTTTTGCAAGAATATGTAATCAAGGGTATGACAGCAGGTGCAGTGAAAGGTTGATTTTTAGCTTGAAAGCAAGTAAACAAAAAGCTTAAAATAGTAAGGTAGGAGAGGGATATTGCAATGCATAAGATGTTAAAAGAGATTTATGAGCAGCCTTCTGCTATGAAAAGATGCTATGAAGGTAACGTTGAGACTATAAGGCTTATTGCAAAAAATATTAAAGATAGGAACATAAACAATATCATATTTGTTGCAAGGGGTTCATCTGACAATGCAGCAACATTTGGAAAGTATATAATTGAAATATTATCAGGAATTCCTGTAGGGCTTGCAGCACCATCTGTGGCATCACTTTATAAAAGAGATCTTCAATTAGAAAAAACCTGTGTGATAGGTGTATCTCAATCTGGCCAATCAGAAGATATTTGTAGTTTTCTGGATATGGCAAAAAAAAATAGAGCAATGACTATTGCTATAACAAACAATCCGACTTCTAAATTATCGCTTATTGCAGAGTATAAATTAAATATGAATGTTGGGGATGAAGAAGCCGTTGCAGCCACAAAGAGTTTTACTGCAGAAATAGTGCTTTTGGAGCTTTTTGCAGCATTTTTGGCCGAAGACGATAAATTGGTTTTTGAACTATCAAATATTGAAAACATAATAGAAGATGCGCTGAGCAAAGAAGGATTAATTAAGGAAAATATCGAAAGATTTAGATATATGAACGAATGTTTTATTCTTGGTAGAGGTGTGAGCTTCCCTATAGCACTTGAATTTGCCCTAAAAATTCAGGAGACAAGTTATGTGAGGGCAAAAGGATTTTCAACTTCTGATTTTAGACATGGACCTTTGGCTATGATAGATAAAAACATACCTGTGTTTATTGTAGCACCAAGTGATGAGACTATTGAAGATAATATAGAGATTGCAGAAAGATTAATACGGGAAGGCATTGATATAATAACCTTTAGTGATTCGGATAAGCTAAATAAAAAAGCATGTAAATACGTAGAAATAAGAAAGGATTTGAATAAATTTATAAAACCGTTGTTTGTAGTGCCCCTGGTGCAGCTTTTTTCATATTATTTGTGTATGTTGAAAGGAAATGATCCAGACAAACCACGACATTTAAGTAAGGTGACCATTACGAAATAAAAAGTCCGCCCTTTTCTATCTGCGAGGGCGGATTTATTAAAAATTGTAGCTTTGAGTGTTTTGAAACATCAATAGGAGAGGTAAGCATGAAAAAGGTAGTAATAATAGATGATGAAGAAATTATAAGAGAAGGTCTGAAAACTTTTATTAATTGGAAAAAATTAAATTGTGAGGTTGTAGCTTTAGCTGAGAATGGTACTGAGGGATTATACATAGTGGAAAGATATAAGCCAGACATCATTATCACTGACATTAGAATGTTTGGCTTGAATGGGCTTGAGATGATAAAGGAAATAAAAAAGAAAAATAAGAAAAGCAAAATTATAATTATTACAGCTTACCGCAACATTGAGTATGCTCAAGAAGCAATTAAACTTGGGGTTTTTCGATTGCTTTTTAAGCCAGCCAAAACAGATGAAATTGAAAAGGCTGTGCAAGAAGCAATTGAGGAGATGGAATATGAAAGAATTGCTGATGATAAAGAAGCTTTAAGGCAGAGTGTACTGCAGGTTATAAAAATGCAAAAAGACGAGAAAGAGGAAAAACCTTTAAGCTTTATGGCAAGTAGAATCTTGAGCTACCTTTTGGAAAATTACTATAAAGAAATTTCTCTTCAGGAACTGGCAGAAGAATTTTATATCAGTCACTGGCACCTCAGCAAATTGATTAAAAAAGAACTTGGTTTGAACTATACTGATTTAATCAATATTATCAGAATTGAGCAAGCAAAAAGGCTCTTAGCTATTCCACGGTATCGCGTCAATGAAGTTGGGAGCATGGTTGGATATAACGATAACACTTATTTTTGCAGAGTGTTTAAGAAGCTAACAGGTATGTCACCTCAAGAATATAGAAATAAATATTTTGCAGGTTAGGCATATGGATCTTGTACTAAGAATATGTCTACTTAGTAATAGGAATTGTCAATACAATTTCTGTGCCACTACCGACTATGCTATTTAATGAAAGCCTATATTGATTTCCAAACAAAAGTCTAAGACGTCTATGAACATTTAAAAGGCCAATTCCACAACCATCTTTTTCTGAAAAATCAGGTATTTTATTGAGCTTATTGTTAATATGCGCAAGCTTCTCTGGTTCGATACCTTTGCCGTTATCTTTCACTTTTATGATAAGATTATTATTGTACTCCTCAATTTCTATTATAATTGTAGGGTCTTTTATACTATAGTCAAAAGCATGCTTAATACAATTTTCTATTATTGGTTGCAACGTCATGAATGGTATTTTGTAATTTAACAAATCATCACTCTTTATATCTTTTATGAAATTTAGATTTCTTAGATGATTATTCCTCTTGCAGACCAGAAATATATAGCTATCAATATATTCCAATTCTCTTTGCAGTGGCACTAAGGTTGAGTCTTCACGGTTTATGCTGTACTCCAAAAGGGTAGCTAACGCTGTGATCATTTCAGAGATCTCTTCTGCTCCTAAAAATTTAGCTTTCCAATTGATAACATCCAGAGTATTGAACAAAAAGTGCGGGTTTATTTGCGCTTGAAGAGCTTTTATTTGTGCATCCTTTGCAATAAGCCTTGCTTTGTATACTTGGTTGATTAAATGGTTTATCTTTTCGGTCATTCTATTAAACGAAGAGATTAAATAACCAAACTCATCCTTTCTGTTCGATTCAATTTTTATCTGCATTTCTCCATTTTCAACCTTTTTCATGTATTTAATTAGTTGATTGATTGGAGAGGTTATGTCCAGATAAATATAATTAATTAGTAGCAATGATAAGAACACGGTAATGATGAAGAGAAGAAAAAGCGTTTTAGATACTAAATTTATTTCATTTAACAGAAACTTCTTTGAAAAAAACATATAACATGTCCAACCTGAAATAGGCACATCAGACTTGACAAAATAGTAATTATTTTTAAACTTGCTGCTAAGCTCAAATTTGTGTTTATTAACAATTAAATCTTCAAGGCCTAATAAATTAGTTGAATCTGAAAAATTAACATAAATTAGCTTATTTCGGTAAACAAAAGCGATGGCATCATAGTTTTTTATCTTTAATATTGTTATAGAGTCATACAATTTGTTTAAATTCATTTTAACAATAAGTAATCCAATTTCATCTAAAGTGTTTCTGTCATATACTATTCTTCCTATGTAAACATCAGAATAGAGTTTATTAATTGGCTTTACATATATAATTGGCTTTCCGGCTGTTTTTTTAGCTTTCTGATAAATTGCATAAACATCTGGGCTGTCAAGCTTTTCATTTTCACGACTAACATAGTAAAGACTATTGTTTGCTGAAAAATTAAAGGCTATTAAATTTATATCATTTCTTGATAAAAGTAAAGAATTCAGATATCCTTCAAAATCTTTTTTGAAGATATAATCAAAAAGTTCTGAGTCATCGTTTCTGTCAATCAATGCCTTATAAAAATTGTAGATGGAGTTATCATATAAGACTTCCTGGGTAAAGTTATATATGTTTCGAGTATAGTATTCTATGATGCTTGAAATTTGAATTATATTTACTTCTTGAGATTTTAAAAATTTGTCTTTTAATATTTCAGCATATTTGAGATATCCTATGTATCCCAGTATAAGGGTTGGTATACAGGTTATAATAACAAGTGCAAAAAGTAATTTAAACTTTATTGATGTCAAACGAAATAGAGACTTGATGTATTTCATCATTGCATATGTCTCCTTGCTCAACAATGTATACTTTAATTTTAACATGGAAGAAAAAAATGAGGTATTCTCATTTAGAATTATTGAATAATCCAAAAGAATACCTCATTTTTATTTGTGATAAACCTTATTTGAGATTCAAAAACTCAGCAAATATCCTACACACCTCTTCTGCCTGATCTTTATCTTCCATTTCGCTATATATTCTGAGAAGGGGTTCTGTTCCAGAAAATCTTGCCAGCACCCAGCCACCATTTTTAAAGTATACTTTTACACCGTCAATATAACTAACATCAGAAATTTCAAAAGGAAACTCAGGAAGAAGCTTTTTGTCAAAAAGTATTTCCCAGATTTTTGCTTTTTCTTCAGGTTCAAAACAAAAATCATTTTCTACCATATACAGTAACCCATACATTCGATGTATTTCATCAAGAATTTCAGATATTCTTCTTCCAGTTTTACAAATAAGTTCTACTAACAGAGTTGCTGCAAAGATACCATCTTTACCTTTTATGTGTCCTTTGATTGTTAGTCCTCCACTGCTCTCTCCACCTATTATCGCACCGGTTTCTTCCATTTTTGCGCTAATATACTTGAAGCCAACTGGTACTTCATAACATTTTTCACCAAACGAACTTGCAATTCTGTCAAGCAAATGTGTTGTAGCTAAGTTGCGGACAGCTGGACCTTTCCATCCTTTGTACTTCAGGAAATAATAATAAAGCAGGACCAATATATCATTTGGATGAATAAAATTGCCTTTTTCATCTATTATACCTACTCTGTCGGCATCGCCATCTGTTCCTATTCCTAAATCGTATCCTTTTTCAACAACTAAATGTTTTAAACGATAGAGCGTAGAGGTTGTGGGTGAGGGCAATCTTCCACCAAATAAGGTGTCATGTCTTTCGTGTATAGTGTCTACATCACATCTTGCGGTAATTAATATTGTTTGCAAAGAAGTCCTTGATACTCCATACATCGGATCAAGGAGTATTTTTAGTTTTCTCTTTTTTATTGCCTCAATATCGATCATACTAAGGATAGCATCTATATAATCATCAAATGGATCAATTATCTCAATCAAACCATTCTCAATAGCCTTTTCAAATTTAAGATGTTTTACTGAATCACTTGGCAAACCATTTGCTATGGTTTCAATTTCAGAGGTTACCTCTTGAGGAGCATCTCTTCCTTCTTCTATAAACAGTTTTATACCATTGTAATCTGCAGGATTATGACTTGCGGTTATTGTTGCACCAAATTTTGTATTGAGCTTTTTAACTGTAAACATTACAAGGGGTGTGGGGGCAACTTTGTTGATAAAGAAAATCTTTATACCATTTGCAGAAAGCACTTCAGAGAACCATCGAGCAGCTTTATCAGAAAGAAAACGGCGATCGTATCCAAGTACAATTCCATCCGAATCAATACCTTTTTCTTTCATATAAATGCTAACTGCCTGAGCTACTTTTTGAATATTCTCCTTCGTAAAATCATCACCTATGATGGCACGCCATCCGCCTGTCCCAAACTTAATCATGTAGTTTTTCCTCCTCAAATTAGTCTTATCAAAAATTAACTTTTACCCCATTACTACTATAACTTCATTTATGCTACCCTTGGGCTGAACAGGAACAAAATTTTTTTCAAGATCTTTACCATTTAATGTAATATACTTTACTCCTTTTTCCACTCTGTTTGGATTAAGCACTGTAATCTTATAGGTTGCTCCTCTGAATTTTCTAATCACCTCAAATTTGTCCCAGCTGCTTGGTATGCAAGGGTCAATAATTAATCCATCGATGGTAGGCCTTATGCCCAGGATCCAATGTGTAACTGCATGATAAGCCCATCCAGCTGTTCCAGTAAGCCAAGGATGTCTTGCCCTGCCAAAAGATTTGTGATATTTTCCGTAAACAAATTGACAGTAGCTGTATGGTTCAGCTTCACGAATTTCAATGATGTCGTTTTGATTGTAGGGAAGGAGTGCATTATAAAGCTCCATTGCTCTGCTGCCCCGACCAAGCTTACATTCGGCAACCCATGCCCATGTGTTTGCATGGCTGAATATAGCTCCATTTTCTTTAATTCCTTTATAAACTCTTGTTACAAAACCAATCTCATCATTTGGTTTTGAGTATGGAGGATGCAAAAGGTGCAGCCCATACTTAGAGAAAAGATATTCATACACAGCATCCATTGCTGATATTCCCCGCTCATAGTCTGCAACACCAGATACTACTGCCCATGCATTTGATTCTAAATAGATTTTTCCTTCTTCAGATTCATTACTTCCAATTTTTAAGCCATTTGCTGTTATTCCTCGCAAATACCATCTGCCATCCCATAGAACATCATTGCAAATCCTTTTGATATTTTCTGCCAAAGCCGAATATTTTTCAACATCCTCTGTTTTTCCAAGATATCTGGCAATTTCAATGAAGGATTGCACAGCCCAGTAATGCAACATTGAAACCATTGCACTTTCACCGCTACCGAGGTTTAAGCAGTCGTTCCAATCAGCTCTCAATCCCTTGGCTATTCCATGCGGCCCTACATGTTTTGCTGTAAAGTCAATAATTCGCTTCATGTGTTCATAAACTGAAGCCTGGCCTTTATCGGCAAAAGGAATTATCATATCGAGAAATTCAATTTCGCCAGTTTCTTTTATATATTCACTTATTGTGGGAATAAGCCACAGTGCATCGTCTGAGCAGGCATCTTCAATTCCGTGGATTATACTATCTTTTTTGGGTTTGGGCACTATGGTTGGAGACTTAAATTTTGGTTTTGACGATTCTTGTTCTTCAAACCATTCTGGTTCAAAAAGATGCAAACCGTAACCTTCACTTGTCTGTGCTTTTAATAATTCAATAATTCTTTGCTTGCACTTTTGAGGATTTGTATGAGGAATTGACATTGCATCTTGAGCAGTATCTCTAAACCCAAGTCCTGTCCTTCCACCAACTTCTATAAAAGATGCAAACCTTGACCATACAACACATGTTTCGGCTTGATATAAATTCCAAATGTTTATCATTGTATTCAAGCCTTCATGAGGTGTTGTGCACTGAAAAACAGAAAGTTTATCATCCCAGTATTTTTTAAGTTCGTAAAAGCTATTGTCGACATTTTCAAACTTACTATATTTTTCTTTGATTTCCCTGCCTTTATTTCTATCCCCAACGCCCAGCATGAATATAAATCTTGTTTCTTCACCTGGTTCTAATACAAATCTCTTGTGCAGAGAAGCACAGTGATTTCCTGTCAGATCTTCACTGTTTGAACACATACCTTTTTCAACAGCAATTGGGTTTGTTTCTGTTCTGTAATTACCTATGAATATATCTCTTACACAATCAAAGCTATCTGGTTCAAAGTTAGAAGCAAAGAAGTGGTACATGTCGGGTATATAGAAAAAGTCGTATTCTATAATACCATCTTTGTAACTTGAACCACTTGCATAAAGACTCATCTGAAGATTTTGATTGTCAATTTCTATATGGTGATATGAAAACTCAGCATAAGTAAAAATGCTAAGCTTTCTCCTGCTAATTCCTGTATTTTTTACTCTAACATCCCAAATTTCAACTGCGTCATCAAGAGGTATAAAAAGCCACTGCTCAGCATGAATATTATTGTAATCGCAGATGAACTTAGAATAGGAAAGACCGTGTCTGCAAATATATTTTGCAATGCTCAAGCTTTTTCCCACTGGTTGCCATGAAATGCTCCAATAATCTCCTGTCTCATCATCTCTTAAGTAAACATAGTGACCGGGTCTGTCAAGTGGAATACCATTTTGTCTAAATCTTGTTATTCTGTGGTATTGAGGCGTTTTATAAAAACTATAACCGCCTGCGTTGTGTGAGATTACTGTGCACATATCTTTGACACCCAGATAATTTGTCCAGGAGACGGGGATATCAGGGCGTTCGATTACGTATTCTCTATTTTGGTTGTCAAAGTAACCGTATCTCATTTTCTCACCGCTCCTTCTTTAAGATGCGTTATTCCAGAGCATATCTACTACGATTGTATATTACATTTTGCTCGTTTTTAAGTATGGGATATGAATGAACTTTTTAATATGACAATAAAGAACGATAAAAGACAAAAAAAGTCAAGATTAAACAATATAATCTGAAGGCTAAAACTGTCAAATTGGTAGTTATGCCGGCTAGGGAAGAAATTTTTTAACTCAACTATAGCCGGAAGAAGGCTAGCTGAGAAGTTGTTTGTTGAATCAAGATAAGGATGAGATTGTAAGAGTAGAAAATATAAGTGAAACGGTGAGGGAAATAAAGTGTATAAAAAGATGGAAAAGAAGTTTATTCCAGCAAAGCTTGATCAATAAAAAAGATAATTTTTACACATTTTACTGCATCAAGCCATTTTTAATAAATCAAACCACCTAATATGAATTTAAAGCGAAAATTTGCAATATGCAGATGCTTGTACCACAAACAATAAAATAGCAATATAGTCCAGCAAAAGGCAATACTTTTATATCCCCCGCATTTTAATTTTTTATTATAGTAATAATGAAGCATTCACTTATTATCAATTTCTTATCAATTATTCCTAATGTAACGAAAGGAGGAACCAAAGTAATGAGAAAGTCTTTAAGTAAGATAACTGTTTGGGTGATGATTTTTATAATAATTCAATGGGGTATTTGTTTTGTTTCGTTTGCTGCAAACGAGCCAGCAAATGAGAATGTAACGGTTGCAATCGAAGCTATTTCAAATGTAGGATTGATTGAAGGAGACAGCAGTGGTATTACAGACTCTTATCTAAATAAAACGACAAAAAAGTACCAATTGGCAATTTTGTTTTTAAGATTGAATGGTCTTGAGAATGAAGCGATAAACTATACCTCAGCTGAGAATGATAACTTCAACGATGCAAAGCTCTTAAGTCCTCAAAATCAAGCAATTCTTTTATATTTAAAACATAATCCTGATTTGGGGTGGGCAAAGGATAAGAATTTTGAACCACTAAAAGAAGTTACTACTGAAGATTTATACACAGTGTTATTACAAGCGCTGGAGTACGAGGCAGGCGTAGATTTTGATGAAAACAATGTAATTGAGTTTGCAAACTCAATTGGAATTACGCATCTGACAGAGTCAAAGAAAGTTACTAATAAAGATGTAATAGTATCGCTTTACCAGGCGCTTAAGTTAAATGTAAAAGGAACTGAGATGAATTTAGCTACAAAACTTACAAAAATAAATATTATTTCAGTAAATAGTGCAAGAGAAAGTGGATTTGTTATTCTTCCACCTGGCTACAAAATAGTAGGATATATACCCGCATGGAAAGAATGGGACGCAAGTAAGATTATGGGCGATAAGCTTACTCATTTAAATCTTGCATTTGCCGCTATAAAAGATGGGGTTATTGACAACGGGAAGGATATAAATGAGAAGCATTTCAAAGAATTAAAGAAATTGAAAGAAAAATATCCACATCTGAAGATACTTATTGCTGTTGGCGGTTGGGGTGCAGAAGGGTTTTCAGATACAGCCTTAACCGAAGAATCAAGAAATAGGTTTGCAGATAGTGTAGTAGAGTATCTAAGAGCTCATAATTTAGATGGAATTGATATCGATTGGGAATATCCTGTAAATGGTGGTTGGGGAGCAATTAAAGCTAGACCAGAAGATAAGGTCAATTTCACGTTATTAATGAAAACTTTAAGAGAGAAATTAGATAAAGCTGGAGAGAAAGATAATAAACATTACATTTTAAGTTTTGCGGCAAGCATTAACCCATCATATTATAAGGAATGGACAGAGTTTGACAAGGTGGTTGAAATAGCAGACTATGTAAATGTAATGGAATATGATGTTCATGGTCCATGGGATAAAGTAACTGGGCATTTATCTGCTCTTGAATTGTCTGATAAAGATAACACCGGCATTTGCGGTTCATCAAGCATAAGAGGGATGATCGAAGCAGGTGCATCTCCTGATAAGCTTGTTTATGGATTTCCATTCTATGGTTATTATTGGACAGATGTAGAGAAAAATAATAACGGATTATATCAGAAAGTTAATGGGAAGAGTGGAGATGTGCCATATGAAGAAATTCTAACAAAATATAACGAAGAAAATGGCTTCAAAAGATACTGGGATGAAAAAGCTAAAGCTGCTTATCTTTGGAATGAAGAAAAGGGTATATTTGTAACATATGAAGATCCCGAAGCGATTGCTGAGGAGGTCGCATTTATAGCAAAGAATAATCTTGGTGGAGCTATGTTTTGGGAATATACCCATGATTTTAGTGGGACCCTGTTGGATACTATAGTAGAATCGCTCTGGACTGCAGGAGAGGAGTAGAACAAATTCAAAGGTTGAATTCTATTATTAGTCAACAAGCACTTACTCTGGATGTCTGCTTAATCATTCAGAGTAAGTGCTATATTTTATGTAAGTGCTATATTTTATGCTAAAATAATATTGATAGAAAAAATTGACTGTTGTAAAAGTTATGAAAGGAAGGTATTTCTATGGAATTTGGAACCTTAAAAGAACCAGAGCTTGAAAAATGGTTTTACCATTGTGCGAGTGTTTTTGGAGATAACCAAAATTTAGAGTACTGGCTGGATTATTTCAAAAGACATTATTTCAATGATCCTTTCAAGGATCTTAGCAGCATTTTTGTGGCGGTAGACGATAGTATTATAGCAAGCACAGTAAGATTATTTTACAGAAGGGTATATTTTCATGGTAAAGAAATAACTGTTGGTGGAATAGGAGAGGTCAGTACAAAACCTCAGTACAGAGGAATGGGGCTTGCATCAACCCTACTTCGCATGGCAATAGATACAATGGGAGAGAAAAAGTTTTCTATTTCAATTCTTTTTGCGTCACTTCATAATTTTTATGGCAAACTTGGCTATAAAGTATTGACGAGGGAATTTTGTTTACTTGACAGAAATACCTTTCGTAAATATTATGAATCTAAAACTGCTCAGGCAGGAGAAGTAAAAGAAATAAAATTATCAGACAACGATATTGAAATTATGGATGAGATCTACAGGCTTTATTCAGCTAATTTTAATGGTCCTGTTGTTAGAAACAGGGAATATTGGCTTAGCTGGGTTAAGTTTGAGCCTAAAAAAAGCTTGGGATATTTTATTGATGGCAGATTGGCTGCTTATTTGTTTTATAGGAAGAATGGGGAAGAAGTAATCATACTGGAATATGGCTGCTCTGACTCATCAAGCAAAAAAATACCTTTGATGGAGTTTACAAGATTTATTATGAACGATGAAGATGCACAGACCATTAGATATCCCAAGGCAATCTACTCAGAGCTTACTGGGTGTGCTGAGCTTAAGGACAATAGTTTGATGGTAAATCTTATTACTCCTTTCAAGCTGGAGGGCTTACTTATCGATTCTACAGAAAAGCTAATGAATATCCTAACAAGAGAGCCACACAAATTTCTATTTTGGGGTACTGATAATTTTTAACAAGATATAAAATTGTCTGCAGAAGGGAGATATCACAAAATGTTCAAAATTGTCCCTAAACCCAAAAAACTCAATTTTACAGGAAGATGGTTTGAGTTTGATGGTTTTTTGAACTTTCCAGCATCAATATCAAGGGAGTTTTCAATACCAAGAGGCTCATGGAAGATAGAGATTCTCCAAAGGCCTGGAACAG
The DNA here is from genome assembly GCF_026914305.1 of Caldicellulosiruptor acetigenus. NCBI lineage: Bacteria > Bacillati > Bacillota > Caldicellulosiruptorales > Caldicellulosiruptoraceae > Caldicellulosiruptor > Caldicellulosiruptor acetigenus. The sequence continues at coordinate 142,355 of NZ_CP113866.1, forward strand.
GCATTTCAATAGAAGACAAAAAAGTAAAGATTTGGGGCAATGTTAATATTGCTTATGCCACATTAGTTCAGCTCTTAATCCAAAGAAGAGATGCACTGCCAGAAGTCACAATAGAAGAGGAATTTAGATTTTCTTTTAGAGGCTATCATCTTGATATTGCAAGAGGCGGAGTGCCTAGTCTGTCAACCTTTAAAAGTATATTAAGATGGCTATTTTTGCTCAAATACAACTACTTTGCAATATACTTTGAAGATCTTTTTCCATGGGAAAAACACCCTAAGATAGGGGTAGGTAGAGGAAGATTAACAAAAGAGGAGCTGAAAGAAATCACACAGTATGGCAAAAATCTTGGAATTGAAGTATTTCCATCTTTAGAGTTAACAGGTCATATGGAGAATATTTTATCAATTCCAGAGTACTCAAAATATAGTGAATGGTATTTGCCAAGAGAAGGATGTCTTGATTTGTCGAATGAAGAAGCAAAGAGATTCGCTTATGACCTCTTAGAAGAAGTCTTAGAGTTTTTCCCATCCAAGTACGTTCACATAGGCGGAGATGAGACATGGGCGCTCGGCAGAGGGAAAAGCTTAGAAAAGAATTGGGCATTTGAAGGACCAAAGCTATACGAAGAACATCATAAGAACATGATAGATATTGTAGAAAAGTATGGTAAGATACCTATCATGTGGGGAGATATGCTAACAGGCGTGTTTCTCAAGCCAAATGAAAAAGAGGTATGGGGAAAACTTTTGCAAAGCGATATATGGCAAAGGGTGATTTTAGCCAACTGGGATTATGCAGCAATGCCCAAAGAGCATTTTATAAATAGAATTGAAAGCTTTGGAGAGAAATATCAATCAAATCAAATAGTGTGTCCAGGTTTTTCTAATTGGGACAGGTTTTATCCTGACTTTGAAGTAGCAATTGAGAACATAAAAAATTTTATTGATGCAGCAAAGACAAAAGGTATTCAAGGCTTTTTGGTGACAGCCTGGGGTGATGATGGTCAGGAGTGCTTGTTTAGTTTTTTATATCCGTTGCTCGTTGCTACCATTGAGCTTGCTGAAGGTGATGGAAAGTGGGAAGAAAGCACAATTCAGCTATCAGGTGAAGATGAAAAATTGTTAGATAGTCGAAAAGCTTTTGGTGAAACTGTTGTTGCCAACAATTTGAAAAAGTTATTGTATGGTAGCTATGGTTATACTTCCATGAAAGAAAGTGAAAAACAAATAGTAAAAGGTCATTTAGAGAAGGTGCTTGAGAAAACTATGAATGTGAACCTTCCAGAGGATTTAGGGTTTATAAGACAGGCTATAAGAGTGGCAATAAAAAGGCTTGAGAATACCGTGACTGCAGCTGATTTAATCGAACTTGGCAATTGTTATTGCAGACTGTGGCTTTCTGAGAGGAAAAAGGAAGGGCTTGAGAGGATTATAAGCAGATTCTGGGCAGCTGCTGGCAGAGTCGATTTGGGGTTGTAAAAAATCAGATAATATTTTGAGGTGTTTTTAAAAAATGAAAAAAAAGTTTTTAGTCAAAAAGATTTTTGATGGGCATTCATTTATCAGGGACAATGTTTTAGTTGTGGAAGATGGGATAATTTTGGGAACGCAAGAAGGAATTGATACTGCAGAAGATAGAGTTATAGACAAAAGAGATTTTATTCTTTCACCTGGATTTGTTGACAAACACACACATGGTATTGGTGGTGTTGATTTTTTTGAGGCAACAGCAAATGATTTAAAAACTATCCAAAACTACTATTTTAAACATGGTGTTACAACCATTGTACCAACAATTGTATCAGCTCCGTTTGAAAACATATTTAAGCTTGCAAAAGCTATCAGAGAAGCAAAGAAAGACCCAGCTTTCAAGATAAATATCCCCGGAATATTCTTAGAAGGGCCATTTATAAATCCTGCAAAGAAAGGTGCACATGATGAGAGGTTTTTGCAAAGTCCGACAGCTGAGAAGTTAGAGGAATTAATTTCTAATTGTGAAGAAAAAATTATTGATATTGCGCTTGCTCCAGAGCTACTTGAAAATCCCAATGAATTTATTTCAAAGGCAACAGAAAGAGGTATTAATATTTCACTTGGGCACACAAACAGCAGCTTTGAGCAGGCAGCACAGGCACATATGCTTGGTGCCAAAAGTATTGTTCACCTTTTCAATGCAATGCCACAGCTACATCACAGACAGAATTCTATTACCACATATGCGCTTTTGAGCAGCATCAAAGTGGAGCTGATTTGCGATTTTATTCACCTGTCTCCTGAGATTATAAAGCTTACCTACAAGCTAAAAGGTCCTGAGAATATTATATTAATTAGCGATTCTATTTCTGCAACAGACCTTTCTGATGGTGAGTATAGTTTAGGGGCCTTAGATGTGAAAGTTGAAAATGGAATTTGTAAATTAGCAGATAGCACAATAGCTGGCAGCACCTTGACAATTGATAAGGCAGTAAAGAACTTAACAAAAATTGGAATTAGATTAGAAGATGCACTGCGGGCAGCAACTTACAATCCATCAAGGCTTCTTTCTCTTGAGTGTGGTGCGATAAAAGAAGGCTTTAGGGCAGATTTTGTATTGATGGATGAGGATTTAAATGTAAAGGAGGTATATGTTGAGGGAGAGCTTGTGTATAAGGCTTGAGGATTTTTCAAAGCAAGCTCTCCCTATACTGCGTTGGTGTAAGCCCAGTATACTTTTTAAAAACTTGAGAAAAATACTTCTCATCAGAAAAACCAACCATATTTGCAACTTGGTATGTTTTTAAGTTTTGATTTTTAAGAAGTTCTTGAGCTTTTTGTATTCTAATTTTGTGCAGGTAATCAATGAAATTAATTTTCAATTCCCTTTTAAATAGAATGCTCAAATACGCAGGTGTTACATATACCTCTTTTGCAACACTTTCTAATGTGATGTTCTTGTTATAGTTTTTTTCAATGAAGCTAATGGCTGCTTTGACGATTAGATTTTTGTTTTCACTCTGATCAATTCTATCTACTACTGCATTTAAAAAACTGAGTAGCGATGCTTTGAGCAAATCTTTTTTTTCGGTTTTCAAAATGTTTTCAAAAACCTTGCTATTTACTACGTCATTTAAATCAATGCATTTTTCATGGCAGACTTTGATTATACTGCCCAGTAATGCCAAAACGGCTGACTTTATAAACCATTTGTTGAATGTATTGATGGCATACAATGAATTTATAAAGTTTTCAACTTTATCTTTAATAGTATCTTTCTGGCACAGCAAGAGGCTATTTATTATTGCTTTTTCCTCATCGATTGGGTAAAGCAGGGTATTTTTGTTAAGGCAAATATCATCACAATATAATATGTCAATATCATCTGCAAAGAATTTGAGCTCTAAGGCATTTAAAGCTTGTTCATAAGAAGAGTTAATTTTTTCAATTTTATCAATCCACCTGCTAACTCCGAAGTAAAGTTTTAGTCCAAGTTTTTCATCAATAATTCTTTTGACTTTTGTAAGAATATCATCCATCATTTCTCTATCAAATTCAGAGTCAGAATTAATTAATATGACTATTTCATTTCTACCTCTGAAAACTTCTGCTCTCAAGTCTTCTAATTCTTCTTGAATTAGATTCACACAAGCAAGGGTGTACGCTTCATGTTTTACAGGAGAAGAGGGGTAAGTATCAATTGCATTTTCAATATCAAATTTGGCAAGAGCAACACAATATTTTCCAGATGAAAGTTTTATATTGTACCTTTCAGAAAGCTTTTCTATTTCTTCTTTACTGCGGATGCCGAATATAACCTCATTTAAGATTCTCTCTTTTAAAATTGGCAAAGTTTCATTGTAATATTCTATAAACCTATTTATCAGAGCTTCTTTTTCCCTTTCTTTTTCAAGAACACTTTTGGCCTTCAGTACTGCATCCAAAACTTCTTTTGGTTTGCAGGGCTTTAGCAAATAGTTCAGGCTCCTTAGCTCAAGCGCTTTTTGAGCAAAGTAAAAATCATCATACCCGCTCAGGATTATACTTTCAAAAATATACCCTTCTTTTTTGGCATTTTCAATTACTTGCAGTCCATCTAATTTGGGCATTTTGATATCTATCAAAACAATGTCAGGGCAGAGCATCCTGATTTTCTCAAGAGCCTCTTCGCCGTTTGTTGCACATCCAACAATCTTAATTCCATTACTTTCCCAGTCAACAAGGGTTGAGATGCCTTCAATTACTTCTGGTTCATCATCTGCAATAAGTAACTTTGTCATTCTTTTTTCATCTCCTTTTTGCTTCTAATATTTTTGGGTCAATTTTCTACTGAAATATAATTTATAGGAAGTATCAATTTTACTTCTGTACCTTGTCCCGGCTGGCTCTGTATATTCAATTTGTAGTGTGTTTCATAGTAGAGTTTTAATCTTTCGTTGACATTTTTGATAGCATATCCTACGCTGCTTTCTTTCCCTGACTCTAAAAGTTCTTTGATTTCATCAAGCTGTGTTTTTGACATTCCTATTCCATTGTCTTTGATGGTAAAGCATAAATTTTCGCCTTCTTTTTTGCCTGTTATTTGAATAAAAGTTGGATTTGTTGAGTTTTCCATACCATGAACGATGGCATTTTCAACAAACGGCTGCAGAATCAGTTTTGGGATATAATGGTCTAATATCTCAGGGTCAATTTCAATTGAATACTGAAGTTTATTTTTATATCTTTTGCTCTGCAAGAAAAGATAATGTTCAATTAGTTCCTTTTCACCTTTTACCTGAATGAACTCACTTCCCCTGTTTAAGGTAAGTCTAAAAAGCCTTGAAAGAGAGTATATCATTTCGCTTATTTCACTATCATGGGATTTTTCTGCCTTCCAAAATATGGTATCCAAAGTATTGTAAAGAAAATGAGGGTTTATCTGAGCCTCAAGTGCTTTCAGCTCTGCTTCTTTTTTGTGAATCTCTAATTTTAATACCTTGTTTATCAGCTGATTTATTTTTTCTACCATGTTGTTGTATTCACAAACAAGTATTGCAATTTCATCACTTGCGTGCGGGTCGATATTTACCTGCTCTCGAAAGTTGCCCTGGCGCACCTTTTTCATAGAATTTACCAGCTTTTGGAGAGGTGCTGTGAGCATGGAGGAGAAATACATGGAGATTATAAAAGCAAAGATCAAACAGAGTATAAGTACCCTAATATATAGAAGGACGAACGAATTTCTAATGGCATTTATGGCATTTTCTAACGAAACTATACTCACAAGCCGCCAGTTTGAGGTCGGGATGTAACTTGATGTTATTAAAAGTTTTGATGAATTGGCAGTGATTATTTCATTTTGTTTACTTGGGATGTTTTCATTTAGAAGCTTTTGAGCAAATGTGGCTGTAAACTGCGGTGTTGTGCTCTCAAGAGAAATAATTCTGTTGCTACTGTCAGCTATAAAAAAGCATGCTTCTTTTTCCTTTAAATCTTCCATATAGATTTTTTCAATGGTTGGTATGTTTATACATATTATAAGCACTCCTGCAGGTTCATATGTATTGAAGTCCAGCAAAAGCCTTGCCATGGCAATCTTGGGGTAATTGTTTTTTGCAATTAGAGTGAAAGGTAAGCTATTCAGACTCAACCACATAGGTGCGCCTTTGTTTTTAATAATTTGTTTGAAAAAATCTGTAGATTTTATTTCATAAAAATCGGCAACTCCAGTGCTATTGTCATTTGAAAAGTAATATTTATCACCTTGAAAAGAGTAAAGCATGATAAAACTTATATAATCCTTGGAAGCAAGAAGGCTTGCCAATGGTTCTAAGGAGTATTTGGCAAAATCGGGGCGCGGGCTGATAAAGTTTTGCACTCTTTGGTCTAAAAACAAGAATGATGACAGTTCATTTACATCTCTTTGAAGAAAATCTATGCTGGCAGCAATTCTTTTTGTGTCTCTTAAAAGTAGATTTCCGACCTCTTCTTTTAGCTGGTTTGTTGAAATGGTATATGAAAATAAAGCCAGCACCAAGGAGGTTACTACTATTATACTGTAAAAGAGAATGAGTATCTTGTATTTTATGCTGAGCCTTAAAAAGTGATTTTTGAGCTTTAAAAGCATTTTACCAAAACACCTTCTTTTGAAGCTCTCTTTTATTCTACAAGTCAAAGTATATTATACAACTTCATATATAAAATTCACAAGATACTCTTTTTTAGAAATGCATCTTGCTATCAATCATCATAATTTTAATAACAATTAATAACTTGCATGCTCAAAATATCCATAAAAAATGCAAACCAAATTTAAAAATTGTCACCTTAAAATTGTGAAAGTATGCTGATATAATTTAACCAAGACAGAATCAATTCTACCTTTGATTTTGGGGCGCCCCAAGAAAGCTTTTGAAAAACTTAAAAAACAAAAAAGGGAGGAAAAAAGGATGTCAAAGAAAGCTTTAAAAGTGGTTGTTTCAGTCATGCTTATCGCAGCACTGATTGTAAGCGTATTTGGACTTGTCCAAGGGAACCTGACAGCTTCAGCATCAACCCAGAAAACAGTAAAAATCAAGTTCCTATCAAATCTGCCAGACAGAACCTCTAACCAGGGCAAACTTGAGCAGATGTTAATTGACAGCTACATGAAAGCAAATCCAAACGTCAAGATTGAAGTAGAAGCACTTCAGGATGAGCCTTACAAACAAAAATTCAAAGTATATGTTGCAACAAATCAAATGCCAGACATCTTCATGGTATGGGGGCAGCCATCATTCTTCTTACCAGTCATGAAAGCAGGCTATGCAGCCGAGATAAAACTTGATCAGATAAAGGATTACGGGTTCAAGACATCTTCTCTTAAGGACTTTATGTATAATGGGAAACTCTATGGTCTTCCAAGAAACACAGACTTCATGGTACTTTACTACAACAAGGGCTTGTTTAACAAGTACAAAGTAAAAGTTCCAACAACGTTTGATGAACTTTTGAACGCAGCAAAAGTATTCAGGAAAAATGGCATTGCTCCAATTGCAATAAACGGAAAAGATAAGTGGATACTGGCAATACTGTATCAGGAGCTTGTTGTGAAAGAAAGTGGAGACCAGAAACTCATCTATGATGCAATCTCCAAAAAGTCTGTTGCTAAGAACCAGATTCTTTTGAAAGCAGCAAAAGACCTTGTAAATCTTGTGAATGTGGGCGGATTCCAGGATGCATTTGTTGCAGCAGACTACGGTGCAGCAAACAATCTGTTTGCTCAGGAAAAAGCAGCAATGTATTATATGGGTTCATGGGAAGTAGGAATGGCAGCAAATCCAAACTTCTCTGAGTCGTTCAAGAAAAATGTGGATGCAACATACTTCCCAATAATTTCTGGTGGCAAGGGTAAGAAGACAGACATTTTAGCATGGCATGGCGGCGGCTATGCAGTTTCTGCAAGCTCAAAGGTTAAGAATGAGGCAATGAAACTTCTTCTTTACATGATGCATCCAACAAGATGGGCAAAGATTGGTTGGCAGCAGGGACTTGTTGTTCCAGGACAGAACTGGGAGAAGTTTATGACAGGGAAAGAAACAGTTCTTCAGAAAAAGCTCACACAAATATTTAGCAGTGCAACATCTGTAAGCGGTACAGTATGGCAGGACGCATTCACTCCAAACTTCAAGACAGAGGCAGAAACACTTTGCCAGATGCTTGTTGCAAAAGCAATTACACCTGAAAAGTTCTTAGCAAAGATAGAAGAGCTTGCAAAGTTAGAGGTTAAGTAGTTTAAAAAATTAAATCACCTGCTCCCAAGATGTTGAAAAGAATGTCTTGGGAGCAGGAATTTTATTCACAAGAGGTGACAGTATGCATAGGGTTTTGTCAGACAAAAGAACCATTTTGTTGCTGGTTTTGCCGGGACTATTGATATACACGTTTGCAATTCTGTTTCCAATTATACTCAGTGTATATCTTGGAATGACAGACTGGTCAGGAATTGGTCGGCCAAATTTTATAGGACTTGAAAACTTCAAAAAGATAATCTTTACAGACACAACTTTTTGGAAGTCGCTCAGGAATGCTATACTTCTTGCTCTGGCATATGTATTTGTTCAGCACCCGATAGCCCTTGCGTTTGCCATATTCATTGATAAAGTTGGTGGCAGAGCAGAGAAGATTTTCAGAACAATATTCTTCATACCCTGCGTAATACCAGTTGTTGTAACATCGCGCATGTGGGTAAGTCTATATGACCCTCAATACGGGCTTATAAACAAGATACTTGACTTTTTACACTTGGGATTTTTGAAACAACAATGGCTGGGGGATACTAAAACAGCTTTAATATCAGTCATTATAATCTGTATGTGGCAGGGTTTTGGCTGGGCGCTTTTGATTTACTACGCGGGTCTAAAAGGCATACCAGAAGAACTTTACGAAGCGGCAAGAATTGATGGTGCAACAGGTGTTAAGCTTTATACAAAGATTACTGTACCACTGCTTCAGCCCGTTATCAAGGTTAATTTTACAATAGCTATAATATATGCTTTAAAGCAGATGGAAACAGTTTATTTGACAACAAACGGTGGTCCCGGCGATGCAAGCCAGTTTTTGGCAAACTACCTGTATATCAGAGCATTTAACTCATACCAGTATGGATACGCAAATGCAATTTCAGTGCTATTTGTTATAGCATGTTTGGCTGTCAATGTTCTTTTCCAGAAGATATTTAAATCAGAAAATTATGAGTTTTAACAAGACATGGGAGGTTTTGACGTGGCAAGGGAAAGTAGTTTCAACAAAAAAAGCAGAGCTGTGCTTCTTGTTGTGCTGGGACTATTTTCAATTGGACAGCTGTTTCCACTTGTTTGGCTGATTGACTTTTCACTTTGTAAAAGTGGAGATGTATATGGTGCAAATATTCTCAAAATTCCCAATCCCCCACAGTTTATAAACTATTATGTTGCATGGAAGGATGGTAAAATCCCGCAGTTTTTTATCAATAGTGTAATTGTAAATGTGGCATCGGTATTACTTGTTGTTCTGTTTTCACTGATGATGGGGTATGCATTTGTAAGGATGGAGTGGAAGTGGAGCAACAAGGTATTAACATATGTTTTGCTGGGACTTATGATACCAATTCATGCAACACTTCTGCCAAACTTTGTTATTTTCAGACAGCTTAAGATGCTGGATTCATATTTTGCTCTAATAATTCCATACGTTGCATTTTCGCTGCCACAGGCAGTGTTCCTGATGACGGGGTTTATAGGAAGTATTCCACGAGCTTTAGAAGAGTCGGCAATCATAGATGGTTGCGGTATATTTAGAATACTGTTTCAGATTATTCTGCCTCTTTCAAAACCTGCTCTTGTAACTATAACCGTTACAACCTTTTTAAATACATGGAATGAATTTATTATGGCAGCAACATACTTGACATCTGACAGATTCAGAACCCTGCCATTTTCAGTCTACAACTTTGCAGGTCAATATGCATCTAACTATGCAGTTCAGTTTGCTGTAATGACAATAGTAGCTCTTCCATCATTGATTGTATATATTGCATTAAATGAACAGGTCACAAAAGGGGTTACCTTGGGTGCTGTGAAGGGGTAAAAATTGAATTAAAAATTAACAATTATCAAGGGAGTAACTAAAGACAAGTTCGAACCAGGATCAAAAATAAAAAGAGCAGATTTTGTAGCGCTTATTGTAAGAACCTTAGGTATAAATATGGCTGTAGATGATAATTTCAGTGATGTATCTAAGGATGCATATTATTACAATGAAGTAGGTATAGCTAAAAAGTTGGGTATTGTAAAAGGAACAGGGAACAATAATTTTAAACCAGAAGATCCAATTACAAGAGAAGAAATGATGGTTATAATCAGCAGGGTACTTAATATCTGCAATGCTAAAGTCGAAAAAGGAGACAAAAACGAATTGGCAATTTATAACGATAGGGATATGATAAGTGAATATGCAATTGAAGATGTTGCAACTTTGATTAAGAATGGGATTATAAAAGGTTCACAAAATAATATAAAACCCAAAGCTATCACTACAAGAGCTGAAGCAGCAGTTGTAATATACAGGCTAGTAAACCTCCTCCTAAATTAATATAGATTTGTGAAGGGAGCATCTGTGGCACAGTCTTTTAAAAACAACCAATTGCCACAGGTGCTCCTCATTAATTTAAACTTGAAAAAATTTTTTAAAAACATACTTGACAAGGAAGTTATTTATGATATAATGATAACTGTAATGGGTTACAGTTTTAATTTTATTAATCAACATTAACAAATGATCTGCAAAGAGGTCTTAAGAAATGAAAAAAAATCGTGTCACCATTTATGATATAGCAAAGGAAGCAAATGTCTCAGTTGCGACTGTGTCACGAGTTATCAATAATAGTGGTCCGGTCAAAAAAGAGAAAAAAGAAGAAATATTGAGAATTATCCAGAAGTATAATTATACTCCTAATGTGTTGGCAAGAAGTTTAATTACCAATCAAACGAAACTAATCGGTGTTATATTACCAGATATTATAAATCCTTTTTTTAACCAACTATGTATAGAAGTCGAAAAGAATGCTCATCGACATGGTTACAATGTTATCCTTTGTAATTCATTTAGCAATTATGATTTGGAATCAGTCTATATAAGATCTTTGCTTGAAAAACAAGTAGATGCAATTGTATTCATGGCGGGCAGAATAACAAACTACAAGCTTAAAAAAAAGTACTTAGAAGAATTAGTTTTAGCGAAAGAAAGAACTTATATTGTTACAATAAATGGTATATATCAGGATGTCTGTAATTGCAATATAGTTACTGATGAAAAAAAGGGATTAGAAGAATTAATGCAGCTCATATCTAAGAAGGGATACAGAAAAGTTGGATTTATTTTGGGCGAAAAAAATATAAGTGCAACAGAAGATAAAAAAAGATGGTTTTTGGAATATGCCGAAATGTTTAATTTAAGAACAAGAAAGGAATGGTTGATAGAAGCGGGGTTTACATTTGAAGCTGGGAAAAAAGGCGCTGACTATATTACAAGTCAAGCAGAAATTCCTGAAGTAATTATGTGTGTGAATGATATTGTTGCAGTAGGTGCATTGAAAAAGCTTCAAGAAAAAAAATTCAAAGTCCCTGAAGACATAAAAATAACAGGGTTTGATGATATTGAAATAGGGAAATATCTTTCACCATCTTTAACTACTGTAAACCAAAACTATGAGCAGATAGGCAAAAAAGTTATAGAGGAAATCATAAAAAAGGATAGTAAAACAAAAACAATATTAATTCCTACAAAATTGGTTGAAAGAGAATCGTGCTGATAAAAAGTTTGTTTAAGTTTTATTAAGAAAAACAAAAAAAGAGGGAAAAATAACCCCTCTTTCAAAATGATAGTCAAAATCAAATTTTATATATACACACAAAACCCCATCTTAATTTTTATTATAGTTCAAAACCAGCGAAAAGTAAAGAAACAAAAAGAGGTGATGTAATGAAAAAGAGAGTTTGTAGAAAAATTCTGTGTTTTTTAATTGTAGTTGCAATTAGCTTTTACTTTTTAGTAGTGAGGAGAGATACTAATATGGTTTTAAGCAATGTGCAAGCAAGTCCCCAAAATTTAGAAATTTGGCTTACCACGGTTGACCAAAAAAATCTTCTTAAAAAGCAAAACACAAGTGATTTTGTTAAGAAAAATGTTAACAAATCAAAGTATATTATTAAGATTGACCCCAAAAAGAAATATCAAACCATGGAAGGTTTTGGTGCCTCATTAACAGATGCATCTGCATATCTTATTGCTAAGGTATTACCAGAGAATGAAAGAGAAAAAGTCTTAAAAAAACTTTTTGATTACAAAGAAGGTATAGGAATCTCTTTTTTGAGGCAACCTATGGGAGCAAGTGATTATGCAACAAAGATCTATTCTTACGATGATATGCCAAAAGGTGAAAGTGATTTTGAAATGAAACATTTTAGCATTAATCATGATAAGGAATACATAATCCCACTTTTAAAAAAGGCGGTGCAAATTAATAAACAGTTAAAGATTATGGCAACTCCTTGGAGTCCGCCAGGATGGATGAAGACTACAGATAGTATGATAGGAGGTAGTCTTTGGCCAGATTGCTACGAAGCATATGCAAATTATTTTGTTAAGTTTATCAATGAGTACAAAAAAGAAGGAATAGAAATATATGCTATTACACCACAAAACGAGCCATTGTATGTGCCACCTCACTATCCGGGGATGTCCATGAGCGCAGAAGAACAGGCAGAATTTATAAAGAATTATCTTGGTCCAGCTTTTAAGAAAAATAATATAAAAACTAAGATATTATGCTATGACCATAACTGGGATGTTCCAGAATATGTTATGACAGTTTATAAGGATAAAGAGGCGTATAAATACATTTCAGGTTCTGCTTGGCATTGCTATGCAGGAAGTCATGAGACAATGACCAAAATTCATAACCTTTTTCCAGACAAAGAGATTTGGTTTACGGAAGCATCAGGTGGTGAATGGATACCAGCATTTGAAAAGGCTTTTCTTGACCAAATGATGCATGTTATACGTGCACCAAGAAACTGGGCAGAGACAGTGGTGTGGTGGAACATAGCACTTGATGAAAATAACGGACCAACAGTTTTACCACATAGTACTTGCCGCGGTTTAGTTAAAATTGAGCAGAAAACAAAGAAGGTCATATACAATGTAGATTATTATACTCTTGGCCATATAAGTAAATTTGTGAAACCTGGAGCTGTTCGAATAGATTCAAATACCTACCAAAACGATTTAGAAAATGTTGCATTTTTAAATCCTGATAAATCTGTAGTGCTTATAATATCCAACAGAACATCTGAAAATAAAATTGCAACAGTTCAATACTTGAACAAAAATTTTAATATATATATTCCAGCAAAAGCAGCCATGACTTTGTGTTGGAAGTAATAGTTTGATATGGAGGTATATATAGATGAGTTCTAAAAGCAAATCTAATGCTTGGAAAACATTTAAACAGAATAAAACACTAGTTATTATGAGCCTTCCCGCAATAGTTTTCTTTTTCATTTTTTCCTATATACCAATGCCAGGCATTTACATTGCTTTTACAGACTATAGATATGACCTTGGAATATTTAAAAGCCCATTTGTTGGATTTGAAAATTTCAGGTTTTTGATTGAATCAGGAGATTTATTGAGACTTGTGAGAAATACAGTCTTGTATAACATTGCTTTTATATTAGTGGGTAATATATTTCAAATATTTTTGGCACTTCTTCTAAATGAAATAAATAATAGAACGTATAGAAAGATTACACAATCTTTTATGCTTCTTCCGCATTTTATTTCATATGTGCTGGTAGGACTTTTTGTCTACAATGTTATGAATTATGATTATGGACTGTTAAACATTTTATTAAAGAAAGTGGGTTTAAATCCTATTCCTACTTATTCTAATCCAGATATATGGCCGTATGTGCTTGTTGCAGTAAATCTATGGAAAAATGCAGGGTATGGTTCTATTATTTATTTTGCAACATTGACATCTATTGATCCAGAGATTATCGAATCTGCTATGATTGATGGTGCATCTCATGTCCAGAAAATAAGATATATTTTGCTTCCATTGCTCAGACCTACTTTTGTTATCTTACTTTTATTTTCTCTTGGTGGGATTTTGAGGGGAGATTTTGGACTCTTCTATAATGTTGTAGGTGCTACAAATGCGCTTTTGTATGAAAAAACAGATATTATTGAAACATTTGTTTTTAGATCATTGGTCAATGATTTCAATTTTTCCATGGCAAGTGCAGTAAGTTTTTTCCAGTCAGTATTTGGATTTTTCTTAGTAGTATTTACAAACTGGCTTGTTAAAAAGATTGAACCTGATTATGCGTTGTTCTAAGAGCAAAATCTTTATTAGCTCTTGGTCAGGAGGAAAATAAAAATGGAGAGAATAGAAAAATCTGCATCATATAAAATGTCAGCATCAGATATAAACTTAAAAATTTTAGCATATACAGTTGTGGGAATTTTTGCATTGATATGCCTTATTCCATTTGTTGTTATGACCTCATCTTCTTTTAATTTAGAGAGCGACATTATAAAAAACGGATATTGTTTATTTCCGCGCAAGTTTTCGCTCTTAGCATATAAAGTAATATTCAGTGCCCCTGATAGACTCATTGGTTCTTATATCTTGACAATTTGCAACACCCTGCTTGGGACTACAATAGGACTATTTTTGATATCAATGACAGGATATGTTCTACAAAGACCGGACTATGCATATAGAAATGCTATATCATTTTACATTTATTTTACTACACTTTTTTCAGGTGGACTTGTACCATACTATCTGCTGATAACAAGAGGATTGCATCTAAAAGACAATTATTTGGTGCTTTTAATTCCTGGTCTAATGAATCCATGGCTTATTATTCTAATGAAAAACTTTATGAAGTCAATTCCACATGAAATAACTGAATCGGCAAAAATTGATGGGGCAGGAGACTTTACAATATTTATCAAGCTAATACTTCCTCTTGCTAAACCTGCTCTTGCAACTGTTGGACTGTTTTTAGCACTGGGATATTGGAATGAGTGGTTCAATGGAATGCTCTTTTTATCCACAACAATGAAATACAAGCCTTTGCAGCTTTACTTATATGAAATTATCACCAAAGCAGATATGCTCAGAAATACACCTGCAAGCAAGTATATTCCACCACAAAATCTACCGACAGAAACTGCAAAATTGGCAACTGCTGTTATTGCGACAGGTCCGATTGTGCTTGCATATCCATTTGTTCAGAGATATTTCATAAAAGGTATTACTATTGGTGCTGTAAAAGGTTAAGGTATTGGCTTCAATTCCCTGAATGGCTGAGGGAATTGAAAATAAATTATAAAATTAATACTTACAGGAGGTGTTATTTAATGAAGATTAAAAAGCTTGTGGGAATTTTCGTTGTTTTAGCATTTTTGACTATAGTTGTATTGTCAAATGTCAATGTTTTGGGAAGTGTTAAAAAACCTTCTACCTATGTTGTAATTAAGTATTACGTAATGGGCGACCCACCTCAAAATGACCAGGTGCAAAAAGCTCAGGAAGAGTGGAACAAGATACTGAAACAGACAATTAATACTGGAATGGAAATTAAATTTATTGGGTGGGCTGATTGGTACACAAAATATAATCTGCTTCTTGCATCAGGAGAACCTCTCGATTTAGTTTATACTTCCTCAACATGGCTTAATATGTGGGGTAATGCTCAAAAAGGTGCTTTTAAAGAATTAGATGATTTACTTCCAAAATATGCTCCAAAACTATGGAAGCAAGTAAAGCCTGAAGAGTGGGACCAGGTAAGGTATAAAGGTAAAATAATTGCTGTGCCAGAAAATTTATTTACTCACTATGTCAACAATGGATTTGTCTACAGAGGAGACTGGGCTAAAAAGTTTGGCATCAAGCTTCCTATCAAAGATTGGTATACTTTTGGAAAGTACTTAGAAGGTATAAAGAAAAATCTACCTGGTGTAATTCCTTATGATGTAACTGGAAATTCAAGCAAAGCGTCTGAGTTATTTAGCGGCTGGGTAATATCAAATACAGATGCAGTTGAGCTTCCAATTGACACAGGTGGTCACAAACTATTTTGGGGCAAGTCGTATAAGGATAAATATACCCTTTATTCACCAGTATTTGACAAGACATTTGAAGAATATGCAAAACTTATGAAACAGTGGGCAAGCAAAGGATTCTGGCGCGAAGATGTTTTGAACTTTAAGGGTGATACTACACAGCTGCTATATGAAGGTAAGACCGGTGCTGAAAGAGCTCATCCCGATTCATTTAGTGGTTTAAGGCGAGAAATGGACAAGAGGCAACCTGGTTCTGATTTGCAGTTCTTCGCGTTTAGTGATACAAGAAACAACCTTGTAAAACAGCCAATAACCCAGGATGCTATTGCAGTGGGAAGATATAGCAAGTATCCAGACAGGGCATTGATGGTGCTTGAACAAATTAGAACTAATCAAAAGGTTTATAGGCTTTTGCACTATGGCCGTGAAGGTGTAAACTATTGGATTAAAGATGGGAAATATTATACTCCTCCAAACTTTGATTCAAATAAATATGGTTTTTGGACAAATGCATGGGGAACAAGGATAGATGCTTTCGTGCTACCGTCAATAAATGAATGGGAAGGTCTTAAGGAGTACTATGCAAGATACAACAAAATTGCAAAACCATATCCATATGGAAGACTTGTACTTGATTTAAAATCAATTCAACCCCAAATTGCTGCATTGTCTAATGTAACAAGCACCTTGGGAACAGCTATAAGTTTTGGAAAGGTAAATGACCCAGTAAAAGCTGTAGAAGAATATAGAGCAAAACTCAAAAGAGCAGGTTATGATAAGGTATTTAAGGAAATTCAACGCCAGCTATTAGAGTTTAAGAAACTTGAAACAGGCAAATAATGGTCCCGGCAAAATCAGCAATTACATTCAAATGGTATTAATTGGTTTTGTAGCGGGACACTTTTAACGGGTGTCCCGTGCCTATTTTTTTCAACAAAATTGAGACCTTTTCTAAAATTCAGTGTATTTACTCGAAAAAAGCTCTTGAAGTAGAATGAATATATATTCCAGCACTAACTCATTTAATTAGAAATCCAAAAGGGGGTAGAATTAAAGATGTTCAAAAAAATTGCATGTTACATAACCGCAAAGGATTACAATAGTCCTTTTCAGCAAGTAGACAATGTAAAAGAGTGTGAAAAAGTAGCAAAAGAGTCTGTTATAACAATTGAGCCATCCAGTACATTTCAAGAGGTAATAGGCTTTGGTGGAGCACTTACAGAGGCTGCCGCGGTAAATATACTGTCACTTTTACCACACCAGCAAGAAGAGATTTTAAGAGGATACTTTGACCCCAAAGAAGGGCTTGGCTATAAGCTTTGTAGAATCCACATGAACAGCTGTGATTTTTGTACAGGCAGCTACAGCTGTGATGATGTTGAAGGTGATACCGATCTAAAACATTTTAACATTGAAAGAGACAAAAAGATGGTAATTCCTCTTTTAAAAAGAATAAAGGAATATTGCAAAGACCTCAAAATCCTCGTTTCGCCATGGAGTCCGCCTGCATGGATGAAAACAAATGGTGATATGTGCCATGGTGGAAAGCTAAAAGATGAGTATAAAAAAACATGGGCAAGGTTTTTCTGCAAATTCATAAAAGCATACAAAGAAGAAGGGATTGATATATGGGCTGTAACAGTTCAAAATGAGCCGATGGCAACTCAAGTGTGGGAGTCGTGCATATACACAGCTGAAGAAGAAAGAGATTTTGTGAAGAATTATTTGGGGCCGACTCTTGAGGAAGAAGGACTTAGCGATATAAAAATACTTATTTGGGATCACAACAAAGACATCATATATGACAGGGTAAAAACAATTTTGAGTGACAAAGACGCTGCCAAGTATGTGTGGGGAGTTGCATTCCACTGGTATGGAGGAGACCATTTTGACCAACTCAAAAAAATAAAAGAAGAGTTTCCTGATGTCAATTTGGTGTTTACCGAAGGTTGTCAGGAAGGTGGAGTAAAGCTTGGTTCCTGGGAGCTTGGAGAAAGGTATGCTCATGAGATAATTGGTGATTTTAACAGTTACACAATTGGATTTATGGATTGGAATATTGTCCTTGACACAATGGGTGGACCTAATCATGTAGGGAACTTTTGCGACGCTCCAATAATAGTTGATAAAGACCAGAAAAAAATTTACTATCAAAATGCATATTATTATATAGGGCATTTTTCAAAATTCATAAGGCCGGGATCTAAAATAGTCAAAAGCAGCTGCAGTGATGCAAGACTTGAGGTTTTGGCAGCAAAGAACCAGGACGATACTTTAGCAGTGGTTGTCTTTAATAAAAACCCAGAGGAAATAGAGTTTTGTATGGTCATTGGAGAGAAAATATTCTGTGGAAAGTCTCCAGCAAGGTCTATATTGACCATTGTTCTGGAAAGGTAAAATATGAAATAAAAAGGGTGGGCGTTAAAAGCCCACTTTTAATTTTGAGAATTATAAAAAGTTCTGTATTATCAAATACTTGAGAATTATTAACATAGGCAAAATTAAAAGGTGATTCTTAAAACAAAAAAGTCAATGTATGATTATAGATCTAAAGAAAGAAAAAATTTTTTAAAGCATATGCGCTGTAAACTCTATTAAAGTTTTGGCATTTTGAACCGCACAGCTATTTACATCGTTGTTAAAATACACGTAAATTTCATTGCAGATTTTAAGATATTCTTCTATGTCTTTTGCTAATTCTTCAAGTTGTTCTTCTGAGTAACAAGAACTAAATAAGGCTTCAGGGCCGTGCATTCTGATATATGCGAAGTCTGCTGTTATAACTTTTGCTTTAGGATATCGGGAAGAATCTGCTATTACCCA
The DNA here is from genome assembly GCF_026914305.1 of Caldicellulosiruptor acetigenus. NCBI lineage: Bacteria > Bacillati > Bacillota > Caldicellulosiruptorales > Caldicellulosiruptoraceae > Caldicellulosiruptor > Caldicellulosiruptor acetigenus. The sequence goes on from NZ_CP113866.1 coordinate 160,792, forward strand.
AGCCGTGTGTAAACTTTTCAAAATCTCATATACTTCTTCATCGCACCAACTTTTATGCCTGAACTCCAGCGCAAATCTATACGCTTCTTTTCCTCTTAAAAAGCTTATTAATCTTTGCAGATTTTCCTCATCTTTTTTAAAGCTTGGAGGGAATTGCAAGAGAATAGGACCAAGTTTTTCTTTGAGCAAATCTATCCTCTTTATAAAGTTCTCCCATTCTTCATCTACATCAGATAGCCTCTTTAAATGTGTTATAATCCGTGAAGCCTTAACAGAGAATATAAAACCTTCTGGAGTAGAATTATACCAGTTTATTATAGTTTTTTCCTGTGGCAGATGGTAAAATGAAGAATTTACTTCAGAAGTAGCAAAGTGTTTCGAATAAAACTCAAGCCTTTTTTCATAAGGAAGGTCAACAGGATAAAAAATTTCTTTCCAGTGAGAATATGACCAGCCAGATGTTCCTATATAAAGTTTTTTACCCATCCTTCTATTCCTCCCATTGAACTTATAGGCCTTGCCTCAAAGTATATTTTTAAGGGACTGGTCATCATCCTTCTGGCAGCTCTATTTTTAACTTATTTTACAATATAAACCTCTTCCCATGTATGGAAATTGTCCTTTATAACCGTCTCATTTATGTTGTTTTTATCTACAGCAATTGGGTCAATAAAAAAGGTAGGGACGTTTTTATAACCGTTGTTCAGCATTAAAGATGGCTTAAGGCTTTTATTATTAATCAATCTATCTACTATTTCAAGGGTCAAATCGACAAGTTTATCGATGGGCTTATAGACAGTCATAAGCTGAGTACCTTTGACAATTCTTTGACAAGCAGATATGTCTGCATCCTGTCCAGTGACAGGAACAATTCCAGCTAATCTTTTTTCAGAAAGTGCCATAATGGCTCCTTCCGCAAGAGAATCATTGGATGCTAAGACGGCGTTGATTCTTTTGTGTTGTTCCAACAGGTTGTTGATATAATTGTAAGCATATTCTTTTCTCCAGTTGTAACAATACTTCTCCAGCACATTGTTGATTTGTTTTTTTTCGATGAAAGGGTCTAAAACTTTGTGATATCCTTCCTTTATCATCTGAACGTTGTAATCGCCTGGGTCACCAAGCAAAAATGCATAGTTACCTTGAGGAACCTTTTTTATAAGCCACTTTGCCATGAGTTCTCCGACCTTATAATTGTTAAACGACACATATACATCTATATCACTATTTCTTACAAGCCTGTCATAACTAATAACCTTGATACCGCGCTTTTTAGCCAAGCTTACAGCACTACTACACTTTTCATAATTGTTAGGTACAATTATCAAAATATTGATATTCTTACTGAGAAGGTACTTCACCTGGTTTATTTGTTCCACATCATTTTCGTTTGCATTCACCCATTCAACCTCATAGCCTTTCTCGTGAGCTTTGGCAATTAGGATGTCTCTGTCTTTGAACCATCTTTCCTCTTTTAATGTTCCCATTGCAAAGCCAATTACAACTTTCGATGGTTTAACAGTGGTTTGTGTTTTATTACCAAACTTTAAAAAGTATAACATATAAATAGCAAATACTACCAGTAAAGTGATAAAGATTAATATCAAGACAATAGTATTTAGGTAGTTTTTTCTGATTATCTTATTTGTTTTTTTAAATAGTGTCCGGTTCATAAAATCATCCCTCTTTATAAAAATTAAATTAGTTGTTCTGGCATGTTTCTGAAGACCGAGGGTGTAACGCCAACAAATTTCTTGAAAGCCTTAATGAAGTAGTTTGGGTCTGAAAATCCAACCAAAAAAGCTATTTCCTTTATACTTTTTGATGAATTCTTTAAAAGTTCACAGGCTTTTTGAATTCTCAATTTTGTAAGATAAGTCTTGTAACTCACGCCAGCATATTTTTTGAAAAGTTTACTAAAATAATATGGATTGAAGTTAAAAGTAGCGCTTATTTGTGCAAGAGATATCTCCTGATTGTAATTTTGGTTGATGAAATCTATGGCTTTGTTTATTGAATCGTTATTTATAATTTGCTCGTGGTTTACTTTTGCTTTACCAAAAAGAGCAAGTATTGCCCTTTTGGATATTTCAAGAATGCGGTGAGCATCGGCATTTAGTATCTCAGTAATTACTTTCTCTATATCGAAAGACTCTTCCTTGTTTGTTGCCCCTGTTTCGAGAAGTAACATAATAATTAATTTTATCATCTTGTATTTTAAATTATTTTCACCAAACACTTCAACATAAAGTTTGTGAAGTTGATTGATGTAGTTTTCTATTAGTGGAACCTGTGTAGGATTGTTGATGGAATGTATTAATTTTGCTTCCAAGTTTTCAATCAAAAGCAATGAATGCTCATTTTCTTCTTTGTCATCTGGTGTATCTAAATCAAGGATGTTATAATATGCCTCCCAGAAAGCATTCTCATATCCTTCTTCTAAGTAATAAAGGTCACTGAACCCAATTTTTATGTTGTTCCAGTAAGGCTTTTGTTTTAGAATTTCTTGAACTTTTTCCTTTAGAAGATCTGCTTCTTTTTGGTCTTTTGCTGGGAAAAAACATATTAAATATTCTCCCATACCAATTGAAATTAAAGCTTTGTGCTCAAATAAAATCCTCATATCTTTTCTTATATTGTCTAATTCCCGAAAGTTCAATACAAAATCACTTTTATCCTTAAGCGTTAAAACACACAAAAATCCACTTTTCAAATTTATCCCAAAAATTTTTTCGTACTGGTTGATGTCAACTATATCAAAAGCATTTTTAAAAATAAGGGTGGGGATAAAACTATTTTCAAGAAGATTTCTCATCACAATCAATTGAGCATTTTTTTCTATATTCTCTCTTGTTTTTGCTAATATTTGTTCTACCTGAGACATGGCTAATTTTATGGTTGATAGTATGTCATCTATTGAGTAAGGTTTAAGGATATATGCAAAAGCCTTTTCTTTTATTGCTTTTTTGGCAAACTCAAATTTATCATAAGCAGAGACTATTATAAAAAGAGGAAATTCAGAATTTCTCAATTTGCGATATTCTTCTATAAGTTCAAGACCATCCAAATCTGGCATTTTTATGTCAATAAATACTATATGGTATTGATAAAATAATAAATTTTCTAAAGCTTCCCGGCCAGATAGGAATGTTGTAATTTCGATATTTTCTTTAAGGTTATTTTCAAGAATGAATTTAATTGAGTCTACAACAATTTTTTCATCATCAGCAATTAAGATTTTATAAATCATATAGTATCCACCTCTTGTTTTGGAAGCTGGGAAATTTCTGTTATAAAGGGCACTTTTATTGTTACTTTTGTACCGCCCTGTGGATTTGCTTCTATAGACAATGGATTTTGAATATTGTAAAAGAAAGAAAGCCGCTTGGCAATGTTACTAAGTCCAATTCCCGTGGTTTTGTTTTTTTCGAAAGACGAATTTTTGAGATTTTCGATGGTTTCAATGTCAATTCCCTGACCATTGTCTACAACTTCAATCACTGCTTGGTCTTGTATTTTCTTGGCGTTAATTTTAATTTCGCCACATTCCTTCTCCTTAAACCCATGAATAATAGCATTTTCCACAAGTGGCTGCAATATCATGCATGGAACAAGAAGATCTTTTAATTCCTCTTCTATTTCTATCTCTAATCTTATTCTATCACCAAATCTCATCGAATAGATATACATATAATTCTTTACATTGTCTATTTCTTCCTGCAGCTTTACAACTCTGTTTATGTTGTGTACCACATATCTCAGATAATTAGAAGTTCTCAAAAGAATTTCATATGTTTGTTTAGCATTTTCGAACATTGCTATCTGGAGGATTGTGTTTAAAGTGTTAAAGAGAAAATGAGGATTAATCTGCGCTTGAAGATTTTTGAGTTCTGCCTCTTGCAGAGCCTGCTTGTATTTGATTGCTTCAATTTTCTGCTGAGCATACATTCTTTCTAAATCAGCTTTTTCTTCCAGCTTTTTCACCATTTCTTTTATGTTAGATATCATGTTAGAGAATGAGTTATACAAAATAGCCACCTCATCATTGGCAGAATAAGAAGGAAGCTGTACTTCCAAATTGCCATGTGCTATCTTGTTGGCAACTTTTGAAAGATTTATTATAGGAGTTGTAAATGTGCTGCTGAACACAATGCTCAAAAGTGAAGCAAATAATGTCCATATGAGAATCACGGCTATGTTGATTTTTCTTATGGTATTTAGCTGCTGCTGCACTTTGATATGAATTTCCATGGTAAATTTTACTTTTTGTTCACTGAACTTTTCAAGGTATTCCTTAAAAAATCCCGAAAAATCCAAATATTCAGAGTAGACTTTTGCAAGAGGGAGATTACCTTTTTTGTAAATCACAAGTTTTTCAACTAATTTACTTAAATACTCAAAAATAGCAGAAAGATTTGTGTAGTATAGATATTCTTCTTTTCCAAGTATTTTGTTTTCCAGCATAGAAAGTTTTTCATCTATTGAGTTTATGCAGCCGTAAACTGCAAGCATTGAATCTGAATCACCTGCAACTAAATACCTCTGGATATTAGAGTTGAGCATATTTATATCTTGTTTTGTTCTATTAATGGTATTAATGGTGTCAAAGGTTTCATTTACTAAGCTTATGAGATAGTTATTGTTGTATTGAATTAAAATATCTATTGCTAACAGAGAAGCTATTAAAATAAAGAAAAACGCAAGCAGTTTGCTTTGAACAGAAAAAAACTTCATATTTCTCACCTTATTCAATCACTTCAAAGTTAGTTGAGATGTAAGAAGAAGCATGACCAAACTTTTTCCAGCTCAGCAGAGCTTCACATAGCTTTTGGGCTATTAGCTGTCCGTTATCGTTTATAATTCCATTGATTATTTTTTCTCTTACATACTTTTGTAACTTCTCGTTGGTTCCAGCACCAATCACTATAAATTGGTCAAGCTTGTTGAATGTTAAAATGTTCTGAGCTACCGTCATGGTATCAGTTTCACTTCCAACATAAATGACATTGAATTTCTGAGCATTTTCAAGTATTAGTTGTCTTGCCACCTCTTCAGGTGGAAAAGAGGGATACTCAAAATTGAAGTTTTTTATTGCTATGTCTTTTATACCTTTTGCTTTTAAAAAATCTACAAGTCCCTTTACCTCAAGAGCGCCACCAATGGTTGTGTAAAGAGGGTTTACAATTGCAATTTTCAATTTAGATGGAATACTTTTCTTTTCATTTAGTACTTTATATATAATCTTCCCTGCAATTTTTCCTTTGTAATAATAATCAATACCAACAAATACATCTTCATATCTAAATAACATATCGTTAAATAGAGAAGCTATAAAAATTCCTTTATTTTTCAAAGAAGATAGAGCCTGGGCTATTTCTTTAGAGTTATATATATTGCACATTACGATAGCATCCGGTCTTGTTACCTCAGCGAGCTTTAAAAACTTATACGCCTCTGAGGAAGTGTTGTAAAACACAATATCAGGTAATATTCCTTGTTTTTCGGACATCTTTTCAAATTGGTCCAAAAACCAGTTCCAATATGTTTGGTTTTGAGGAAGTATCATCATTACACGTGTGGAGCTTTTTAAATTAACCTTTTTGGTAGAGGTATTTATAAATCGTATATTATAGATATCGTATAAAACAATTGCTACAAATATTACTACACTAACAGCCACCATGATTCGAAAACTGAATTTTTGCAGTTTTGTCCTCATCTTTTATTGCTGCCTCCCTTACGTCTCATTATAACATTTTGTTTGCAACTTACCCATAGTAATTTTTTGATTTCAAAAAATTACTATTCACTTTATAAGACATATTTAATAATTCCACTAACAAGACAAAAAATAATAGTGTCAATGTAAATGTTTATTGTTAAAATGATATTGCAAAACAAACAAAAAAATTGATTAAGGAGGTCAGGTTGTAATGAAAAAGTCACTATTAAGATTTATTGCCATTTTTGTTGCGATTGCATTTGTGATTGGTATAGGCTTTGCGGTTGTTCCAAAATATGCAAAAGCTAAATCGTCAAAACAGATCAAAATTGGACTTTCTCTTGCAACATTGCAGGAGGAAAGATGGCACAAAGACAGAGATGAATTTGTAAAGGCAGCTACAAAACTGGGTGCAAAAGTATATGTGCAAGCTGCAAATATGGACGACGTGAAACAAAAAGAACAGTGTGAAAATCTTATTAGCCAAGGTGTAGACGTTTTGGTTATTGTTCCAAACAATGCAGAAGTTTTCACATCAATAATTGATGAAGCACACAAGGCAGGAATACCAGTAATTTCATATGACAGATTGATAAGAAACGCAAATGTTGACCTCTATATTTCGTTTGACAATATTAAAGTTGGTGAGTTGCAAGGAAAATATCTCACAACAAAAGTTCCAAAAGGAAATTACTTTGTTTTCAGAGGTGCTCCAACCGATAACAACGCTACACTCTTCTATCAAGGTGCTATGAAATACATCACTCCACTTGTAAAGAGCGGCAAAGTAAAAGTATTATTTGACCAGCCAGTAAAAGACTGGAAACCAGAAGAGGCATTAAGACTTTGTGAAAATGCACTCACTGCAGCAAAGAACAACGTTCAAGGAATCTTGGCACCAAACGATGGAACAGCAGGTGGAATTATTCAGGCACTCAAAGCTCAAGGACTTGCAGGAAAAGTTGTTGTAACAGGTCAGGATGCTGACCTTGCAGCTGTTAAGAGAATTATTGAAGGAACACAGACAATGACAGTGTTTAAAGATGTAAGACTCCTTGCAAAGAAAGCTGCTGAGGTTGCAGTTGAACTTGCAAAAGGCAAGAAAGTTTCTCAGCTCAAAGACGTTAACGGAAAAGTTTACAATGGTAAGCTGAACGTTCCATCTATACTCCTCACACCTGTTGCAGTTGACAAGTCAAACATTGACAAAGTACTGATTCAGAGTGGTTGGTTCACAAGAGAACAGGTATATGGAAAGAAATAATCGCTTTTTTGAAAAGATGTGGGTTTGAATTTTCTGGGAAGGGGAGGTATGTGCCCCTTCTCAGAAATTTAATTTTGAAGGGGTGAAGGTGGTTTTTGAAATGAGCGAATATATTCTTGAAATGGTTCACATAACAAAAGAATTTCCAGGTGTCAAGGCATTAGATGATGTAACTTTTAGAGTGAAAAAAGGAGAAATTCACGCCCTTGTTGGTGAAAATGGTGCAGGCAAATCAACGCTTATGAAGATTTTGAGCGGGGTTTATCCGCATGGCACATACAGCGGTGATATCTTTATAGAAGGAAAAAAACAGCACTTTAGAAACATTAAAGACAGTGAGCATGCGGGAGTAGCTATAATATACCAGGAGCTTACGCTTGTCAAAGGAATGACTGTTGGCGAAAACATTTTTCTTGGAAGAGAGCCGGTTGTGAACGGAATTATAAACTGGAATAAGGTTTATGCTGATTCGAAAAAGCTTTTTGAAAAGCTAAATATAGAAATAGATGTGTATGAAAAAGTAGAGAATTTAGGAATAGGTCAGCAGCAGATGGTTGAGATAGCAAAGGCAATTTCAAAAGACAGTAAGATTTTAATTCTTGACGAACCTACAGCAGCTTTAACAGAAAGCGAAACCAGACAGCTTTTCAGAATCTTGAAAGATTTAAAAAACCACGGTGTTACATGCATATATATCTCTCACAGATTGGAAGAAATTTTTGAAATTGCAGACACAGTAACAGTTTTAAGAGACGGCAAAACAATATCAACAGATCCAATATCAGCTTTGACAGAGGATGAGATAATAAAAAGAATGGTTGGTCGTGAACTTACTCAAAGATATCCGAAAGTCCCTCACAGAGCAAAAAGAACAATTATGGAAGTTAGAAATTTTTCTGTATATGACAAAGACAATCCTGAAAAGAAGATAATTGACAATGTAAGTTTTGAGATAAAAGAGGGCGAGATATTAGGTGTATCAGGGCTTATGGGAGCTGGAAGAACAGAGCTGTTTATGAGCATATTTGGAGCATATCCTGGCAGAAAAGAAGGAGAGATTTGGCTTGAAGGCAAAAAAATTAACATAGATAATCCCCGACAGGCAATTGAATATGGAATATGTTATCTATCTGAAGACAGAAAACGATATGGGCTTGTGCTCATGATGGATATTAAAGACAACATCCTCCTACCAAATTACCAAAAGTTTGCAAATGGAGGTATCATAAATATACCAAAGTCACTCAGCACTGCTTTAGATTATGTAGGGAAACTGAGGATAAAAATAGCTTCGCCTTTTCAAAGGGTTGAAAACCTAAGCGGTGGTAACCAGCAGAAGGTTATTATTGCAAAATGGCTTTTGGCAAATCCTAAAATCTTGATTTTGGATGAACCAACAAGAGGTATTGACGTTGGCGCAAAATATGAGATTTATAATCTGATGAACCAGTTTGTAGAACAGGGCGTGGGTATTGTAATGATTTCTTCAGAACTACCAGAGATTTTGGGTATGAGCGACAGGATTCTTGTTATGCAAAAAGGCAGAATTGCCGGGCAGCTTCTTGCAGATGAAGCAACACAAGAAAAGATAATGACTTTGGCAACAGGAGGAAGGTAAGGATGAATTGGAAAAAGAATTTGAGGACATATACTCTTATAATTGCCATTCTTCTTATATGGACAATATTCACAATATTAACCGATGGAAACTTTTTGACTCCGCGAAATCTTTCAATGCTTGCAAGACAGATGGCAATTACAGCGCTTGTTGCAATCGGAATGGTATTTGTAATTGTTGCAGGGCACATTGACCTTTCAGTAGGTTCTGTTGTTGGTTTTACAGGCGCAATTGCTGGTGTGCTTCAGGTGTGGAATGGTTGGTCAACTCCTGCTACAGTCATTGCAGTTTTGATAATTGGTATTTTAATTGGAATATGGCAAGGATATTGGGTTGCATACAGAGGTGTTCCAGCGTTTATTGTTACTTTGGCGGGAATGCTTGTGTTCAGAGGTGGAGTACTCTTAGCAAGCAGAGGTATTACAATCTCACCTTTTAAAGAGAGTTTTACTTTTATTGGGCAAGGGTATCTTAACAAAGCATTGAGTGTGGTATTTGGTGCCGTACTGATAGTAGGATATTTACTGCTGACAATCAGTCAGAGAAATAGAAGAAAAAAATACAATTTAGAGGTTCTGCCGATAGGATTGGAAGTAGCAAAAGCAGCCGTTGTAATTGCATTGATTGCAGCATTTACAGGTGTCATGATAAGCTATGAGGGTATTTCAATTCCGGTTCTTATATTAGTGATATTTACAATACTGCTGACTTTTGTTTCACAGAACACAACTTTTGGTAAGTATGTCTATGCGATAGGTGGAAACAAAGAAGCTGCAAAACTTTCAGGTATTAACATAAAGAATGTTACAATGAAGATATTTATTCTGATGGGATTTTTATCAGCACTTGCAGGGATTGTGCTTACATCGAGACTTGACGCTGCAACATCCGGTGCAGGAACGAACATGGAACTTGATGCTATTGCGGCAGCAATCCTCGGTGGAACAAGTACCTTGGGTGGTGAAGGAACAGTACCAGGTGCTATAATCGGTGCTTTAATTATGGCAAGTATCGACAATGGCATGAGCCTTTTGAACTTAGAGTATTCTTATCAGCTGATTGTAAAAGGTCTTGTACTTGTCTTTGCAGTATGGCTTGATATTATGTCAAGAAAGAAAGCGTAAAAAAAAGAGGCTGTCCAAAAAAGCTTTGTGGGGCAGCCTTTTTTATTTGCCAAAAATCTCTTCATATGAGTGATAGCCTTCCTCTATTATTAACTTCATGTTTCTATTTGTAACAGCAATCGGTTCGACCAAATACGCTGGAACCATTTTGTAACCATTATTAATGAAGTTTTTTGAAGAAGGCAGTTTTTCTTTTTTAATAAGCTTTTCAGAAATTTCTATTGCAAGCTCAGAAAGCTTTCTAATTGGTTTGTATACTGTCATGAGCTGATATCCATTTACAATCCTTCTGCAAGCACTAAGCTCAGCGTCCTGCCCAACAACCGGAATTTTCCCTGCAAGCCTTTTTTCAGCCAGAGCAGAAATAGCTCCTTCTGCTAAAGAGTCATTTTGTGCCAAAATTGCATCAATACGCTTTCCTGCCTGAAGCAGCTTTGCCACATATTCATATGCATACTCTTTTTTCCATTTGTAACAATAGTCTTCAAGAAGGATATTGATTTTACCTAAGTTTATATATGGAGTCAAGATTTTTCTATATCCCTCTTTTATTTGGTGGGTATTATAATCCTTTGGATTTCCTAGAATAAAAACATAGTTGCCGGAAGGTGATTGTTTTAGTAAGTATTTTGCCATAATTTCGCCAATCTTTTGATTGTTAAATCCTACATAGGCATCTATGTTTGCATCTAAAGCTATTCGGTCGTAACATATGACAGGGATGTTTTTCTGGTTTGCAAGTTCAATTGCATTTTTTGCAGAGTCATAACTGCTGGGAACTATAATAAGCAAGTTTATACCTTTTGAAATAAGATATTTAACCTGTTGATATTGGGTCATATCATTTTCGTTTGCGTTGGTCCACTCTACTTCAAAACCTTTCTCTTTTGCAGCATCAATGAGATATTTTCTGTCAAAAAACCATCTTTCTTCTTTTAGTGTGCTCATTGCAAATCCAATTTTAAACGGTCGATTGAAATTGTTCTTTTTTAAAAAGTGAATATAAGCAAACAAAAAGATGGCAATAGATGTCAATACAATAGCTAATCCTATTATGATTACTTTAAAATTTAATATCTTTTTCATTACTGTTTCCTCACCTTTATTTATTTCTGTTATTTCTAACCGAAGCAGGTGTAAAACCAGTGTATTTTTTAAATGCTTTGATGAAATAATTAGGGTCATCAAATCCAATTTCGTATGCTATTTCTTTTATTAGCATATCTGTTTGTGTCAAAAGTTTTTGTGCGTGCTCTATTTTCAGTTTTATTAGGTATTCTTTAAAGTTTATACCAACTGATTTTTTAAAGATTTTACTAAAGTAATAAGGACTGATATTTAATACTTGGCTCATCTCTTCTAAAGAGATATTTCTTTTAAAATTGTTTTTAATGTATTCAAGAGCTTGTGAAACTATATTGCTTGAGCTGTATGTTTTCTTTTGTATTGCTGCTTCGCTGATAATTATTTGGATTATTTCAAATGATTTTTGGATTATCTCCATTTCATTGTCAATTGAAATAATATCTTTTAAAAATTTTTCCATTGCGTATATGACTTTTGCATTTTCTTTAATGTTAATTTCAATTAATAACTGGATGACAAACAAAATTATCTTGTATCGCGCTTGGTTAATTCCATATGCCAAAATATATTTTTTTATAAGCTCTGAAATCTGCTGCTGTTTTTGAATAATATTGGTGGTCTTTAAAAGTGAATTTAGCAATCTTTTTTCCAATATTTCAAGCTCCACATATAAATCTGTTGTTTCTTGGTTATCTTCAGAGATTATATTACTGTAACTTTCATAAAATGCTTCTTCAAAATCATCGTAAAGATTACATAAGTTGCTCAAACCTATTTGTATTTCGGTATCTGTTTTAGATTTGATTGTCTTTTTTAACTTATCTTTTAAAACTTCTTTGTAAGTCTCACTTTCGGCTGAAAATATACATAAAAGAGAGCTTGGCGATAAAAAAGATACAATGCATTTGTTTGAGAAAGCTGATTTAATTTCAGTTTTAAGTTCACTTAAAATGTCTATATTATTTAACGAATTTTCCTGCTCTACCTTCAAAATTGCAACAATACCATACTGAAGGTTTTGAATATCAAGGAACTGTTCTAATTGTTTTAAGTTAAAATCAAAAAATAGTTTGTTGTTCAAGATAAAAAACAAAAACCCATTTTCTATTAAAGCTTGCATAGCTTTAATTTTTTTTTTCCTCTCCATTTCTTCTTTTTGCTTAGACAAAATGTTGTCAATCTCTTCAAAAGCTTTTTTGGTAACATTAACAATGTCTGATACCAAGTAGGGTTTTAGTATATAAGAAAAAGCGCCAAGTTCAACCGATTTTCTTGCATATTCAAATTTGTCATGGGCTGAGATAATAATGAAAAGAGGAAAAGGTTCTTTTTTTACTTTTCGGATTTCTTCCATTACTTCTATTCCGCTCATGTCTGGCATTTGTATGTCTATGAAAACTACATGATAATTTTCAAACATCAACTTTTGCAGTGCTTCTTCTCCGTCATAAGCTTCGTCAATGGTCATCTGTTCTGAAAAGTTCTTTTTTAATATGTGCGAAATTGATTCAATTACGATAGACTCGTCGTCACATATAAGAATCTTTTTCATTTTTTTCAGCTCCTCTTTATGATAATTAGTTTATATAAGGAATAGTAATTGTCACTGTTGTTCCTATGCCTCTCTTTGACTCAATAAAAATAGGCTCTTTTATTCCAAAGAAAAACTCAAGCCTTTTTGTGATGTTTTCAATACCGATACCTGTAGAAGTCTTAGAAACAAAAGACTTTTTGGTAATTTCTGCCAAAACCTCAGGGTCTATACCGCTACCATTGTCTATAATTTGGATTTTCACATAGCTGGTGTAATATCTTTTAGCAATAATTTTAATGGTTCCTTCTCTCTTCTTTGCAAATCCATGAACAATGGAATTTTCAACTATAGGCTGAAGTATCATACTTGGTATTTTTGCATCTTCAATCTCTTTTTCAATATCAATTTCAAGATTAATTTTGTTTCTAAATCTTATATTATGAATAAATATATAATTCTTCACATTTTCAACCTCTTCGCTCAGTGTTACAAGCTTATTGATGTTTTGAACACAGTATCTAAGATAATTAGAAGTTTTTATAAGCATATCATAAGTTTTATCCGCATTTTCTAACATTGCCATTTGAGCAAGTGTGTTTAATGTATTGAACAAAAAATGTGGATTTATCTGAGCTTGAAGCGATTTTAGTTCTGCCTCTTGCAATGCTTGTTGATACTTTACCATTTCTATTTCTTTCATTGCAAGTTCCTTTTCAAGCTCAGCCTTATCTTCAAGTTTTTTCAGCATATCTTTGATGTTTTCAAGCATGTCACTAAAAGAATTATTTAAAATCCCTAGCTCGTCTGCAGGTTCAACTTTTGGGATTGAAAAATTTAATTCTCCTTTTGCTACTTTGTTTGAGTATTTTGCAAGTTTTGATATTGGATCTGTTAACTCTTTTGTGAAAAGAAGGCTAACTATTATTGAAAGTATAAACCACAGTGCTATCACCACATAGTTTGTATTTGTAATCTTTCGAATGGAGCTTTTTAAACTGTTATAATACTCAACGCTATGATTTATTTTACTTTGAGTAAATTTCTGTAGAAAATAATTTGCATAATCTAAGCTTTCTATTGTGTCTGAAAGCTTTTTTGTGTAATCTTTTCCTTGCTTTTTGTAAAGTATAACCATGTCAATATCATTATTTATTGTTTTATATATGTTGGTAATACTTCTTTTATAAACAATTTCATCTTCACTCTGGCAAGTAAGTTGGTTTAGTTCATAAGATATAGAATTTAAACTGTCGTAAACGTTTAAGATTGAATCTGAATCTCCAGAAATAACATAAGATTGAATACTTCTACTTATTGTTCCAAAGTTATTTGTTATCGTATTAATACTTTCAATGTTATGATAAGTCTTATCAAAGTAGTTGTGAAGAAAATTAACATTGAGCTGAATTAATAGGTTTATTGCGATTGTTGTAAGGATGAAGGTTAAAATAAAGAATATAAGCTTTGCCTTGTATGTTTTGAATGATAGCATCATTTTCATCACCCAACCTATTTAACAATTATAGATATAGGAATAAATTGGCTCTTAGAAGATAACTTTTCAAAGTCTTTCATAATTAAAATAGACCTGATAGCAAGTTCATCGTAATTTGGCATAACAAGCCTGTCAATAAGTCCTTCATCTCTGTATCTTAAAAGTCGTGAATCATCTCCTGCTCCGATAAAGATAAAATTTGAGTCTTTTGGAGATTTGACAAAACTATCGATAAATGCAAAAGTCTCAAGCTCTTCAGTTGTATAATAACAATTGTATTGCTGAGCAGCTATTATGTTATTTAAAAGTTTTTCTGACTCAGCATTTCCATATTCAATTGAAAATAAATCTACAGAAAATTCTATTCCTTTTTCTTTTAAATAGCTTTTTATACCTTCAACTTCACTATTGCCTGATAAACTCTTGTTGATTGTATTTGTTATGACTGCAATTTTGAGTCTATCTAAATTTTTTTGTTTTGCTACAATTTCAATGTTACTTGCAACAAGCCTACCTTTTTGAAAATAGTCAAAACCCAGCGTTGTGTCAAAAAAATCTTTAAGGTTGCTGTTGAGAATAGATATCACTTTAATTTTTTGTAGTTTTAACTGGTCGATTAAAGATTTAATTTCACTGCTGTGAAACAAATCGCAAAGTATGACAAAATCAAACTTTGAAAAAAGAGCCAATTTTAAGCCAAAAACCTCCTCTTGTTCAGATTCATAGAAGATGGTTTCTGATAAAACCTTTTGTGCCTGAGCGAACTGTTCAAACTCACCCAAAAATTCTTTCCAGTACATTTCATTTTTAGGTAATATAACAGCGCAGTTTATATAATTATTTTGCGAAAAGTTATTTAAATTGCCCATTTTACGAATGACTAAAAAGTCACTTGCTGATAGCCACACCAAAATGAGCAGAAGCAAGAGAGAAACTGTTATTATTAAGTATTTCAATATGAAATTTTTTGTTGAGGACATTTTTTTACACACTCCTTTAAAACTATTTTAACATCTGAAGTTATCAAGTTAAACTCCAATATACAGCAAAAAATTGACCACAAAAAATTGCAGTAAATTTTTTATTTCATTTGTTCAAAAACTTAAAAACTTGACAAAAAAGTTTAGTGATTTGCTATTAATTTTGATTTAAATTTGATAGTGTAATCAAAATTTATATAAAAACTAAATAACATGAGGAGGTTTTGGTAAATGTTCAACAAAAAGAAATTTTGGGTGGTTTTAGTATCAATGGTTTTGATTATTTCACTTGTTCTTGTTGGTTGTGGTAAAAAGAGCACAAGCGACAGTTCAAATGGAACATCAGTAGAAAACAAGCCCTATATTGGTGTTGCTATCTACAAGTTTGATGACACATTTATGACGGGTGTAAGAAATGCAATTGCAAAAGAAGGACAGGACAAAGCAAAACTTGACTTTGTTGATTGCCAGAACTCTCAGTCAACTCAAAATGATAAGATTGACCTGTTCATCACAAAGAAAGTCGACGCTCTTGCAATCAACCCTGTTGATAGAACAGCAGCAGGTGTTTTGATCGACAAGGCAAAACAGGCAAATATTCCAGTTGTATTTTTCAACAGGGAGCCACTTCCAGAAGATATGAAGAAATGGGACAAGGTTTACTATGTTGGCGCTAAAGCTGAGCAATCTGGAACTTTACAAGGAGAAATCATGGCAGAGTATTGGAAATCACATCCGGAAGCTGACAAAAACCACAACGGAATTATGGAATATGTTATGATCACAGGTGAGCCTGGGCATCAGGATGCAATCTTGAGAACAGAGTATTCAATCAAAGCTGTTGAGGCAGCAGGTATCAAGACAAAAGCTTTAGCTCAAGACACAGCTATGTGGGACAGGGTAAAAGGCCAGGAAAAGATGCAGGCATTCTTGGCATCATTTGGCGATAGGATTGAAGCTGTATTCTGTAACAACGACGACATGGCACTTGGTGCGATTGAGGCATTAAAAGCTGCAGGGTATTTCAAGGATGGCAAATACATTCCAGTTGTGGGTGTTGACGCAACAACTCCAGGTCTTCAGGCGCTTGAGGAAGGAACACTTTTAGGTACTGTTTTGAACGACGCAAAGGCTCAAGGAAAAGCTACGTTCAATTTGGCATATGTTCTTGCAAAGGGAGAAAAGCCAACAAAAGAGAATGTTGGGTTTGACATAACAGATGGAAAATATATTTGGGTTCCGTATCAAAAGGTTACAAAAGACAATTTAGAAGAGATGAAGAAATACGTAAATGAGTAAAGATTTATAAGGCACATTTCGCCACCTTGTCAAGAAAGTTCAAATATATCTGATGACAAGGTGGCGCTAATTTTGATTTTTCATAGCTGTAAAATTTGTTCAAGAGGTGCAATTGCAATGGCAAAGACAGAGTATATTTTGGAGATGAATGGTATTACAAAGGAGTTTCCGGGAGTTAAAGCTCTTGATAATGTCACTGTAAAAATAAAAAGAGGAACAGTTCATGCTCTTTTAGGCGAAAATGGTGCGGGGAAATCGACGTTAATGAAGTGTTTGTTCGGAATTTATAGGCCTGACAGTGGCGAGATAATTTTAGATGGTCAACATGTTCACATAAACAGTCCAATTGACGCTATAAAGCTTGGGATTTCAATGATTCACCAAGAACTTCAGCCAGTCAATCAACGCAATGTGATGGAAAACATCTGGCTGGGAAGATTTCCACGTGTGAACTTAGGTCCGTTTAAATTTGTCAACCATAAAAAAATGTATGAAGATACTAAAAACCTTTTACGAAGACTTGAGATTGATGTAGATCCAAAGGAGATTGTTGGGCAGCTTTCTGTGTCAAAGGTTCAGCTAATTGAGATTGCAAAAGCTGTTTCCTACAATTCAAAGGTAATTGTGATGGATGAGCCTACTTCTTCTTTGACAGAAAATGAGGTTGAACATTTGTTTAAGATAATAAGAGATTTGAAAGCAAAGGGAGTTTCGATAATTTATATATCTCATAAACTGGAAGAGATTTTTGAAATAGCTGATGAAGTTACAATTATGAGAGATGGTAAAGTTGTAGGCTCGTGGACTATATCAGAACTTACACCTGATATGATGATTGCAAACATGGTTGGAAGACAGATGTCAGACAGATTTCCACAAAAAACAAATAGACCCTCTGAGGTTATCTTGAGGGTTGAAAATTTAACTTCTGTTGACCCAAAGTCGTTCAAAAATGTGTCATTTGAACTAAGAAAAGGTGAGATTTTAGGAATTGGAGGGCTTGTAGGGGCTCAAAGAACAGAGCTGATAGAAGCTATTTTTGGATTGAGAAGTATTAAAGAAGGCAAAATTTTTATCAAAGGTAAGGAAGTTGTTATCAAAAATCCTCAGGATGCTATAAAAAACAAGATAGCACTGCTCACAGAAGATAGGAAACTAACTGGAATTATTCCAGAATTAAATATATTAGAAAATACCACTCTTGCAAGTCTTAAAAAATACTTAAATGGTTTCAGACTTTTAAATGACAAAAAAAGGCTTCTTGATACGCAGAACTTTATAGATATATTGAGAATAAAAACATCATCATACAAAACTCAGATAAAGAATCTTTCAGGTGGTAACCAGCAAAAGGTATTGATTGCTCGCTGGCTTTTGACAGAGCCTGAAATACTACTTTTGGATGAACCAACGCGCGGAATTGATGTTGGTGCAAAGTTTGAGATTTATAACCTTATAAATCAGCTTGCGACAGAAGGCAAGAGCATTATCATGATTTCCTCTGAGATGCCAGAACTTTTAGGAATGTCTGACAGAATTCTTGTGATGTGTGAAGGAAGAGTTTCTGGTATTTTAGAAAGAAATGAGGCAACAGAAGAAGAGATTATGAAACTTGCAACTAAGTTTTCAGCATAAAATTTTTTAAGGGGGTCATTTTTAAAATGTCATTTGTAAAGAGAGCAAGACAGATATTATCTCAAAACGCAATCTATTTTATTTTACTTGCCTTGATAATAGTTATAGCATTTATCAGTCCAGACTTTCTTTCATGGAGATGTTTTAGAGACATACTTTTGCAGTCATCAACAAGAGCAATCATTGCGCTTGGCATGAGTCTTGTTTTGATTACTGGCGGGGTTGATTTGTCAGCAGGAAGAGCTGTTGGACTTGCAGCAGTTGTTTCTGCTTCAATGCTTCAAACTGCTGACTATGCAAGAAGATTTTTCCCTGAGCTTCCTCAGCTTCCACTTATTGTTCCAATTTTAATAGCTATGGCTATAACATTATTATTCGGTATCATAAATGGTGTTGCAATCTCTCGTTTAAATTTACCACCATTTATAGCAACATTAGGTTCGATGGTTATCATATATGGTGCTAACTCTTTGTACTTTAACATGCCACCTAACAATTCACAGCCAATAGGTGGACTGAGACCTGACTTTACTAACTTAGGAACAGGTTATATTGGAATTTCAGGTGAGTATTCAATTCCATATATTTTAATAATCGCTCTAATAGTTGCTTTGGTGGTTTGGGTGTTGCTGAATAAAACAGCGCTTGGGAAGAGCATCTATGCAGTTGGTGGAAATGTAAATGCAGCAAGGGTTTCTGGAATAAATGTGTCAAAAGTTTTGATTTTTGTATATGCATTTGCAGGACTTTTGTACGGGCTTGCAGGTGTATTGGAGGCTGCAAGAACAGGTGGCGCAACAAATAACTATGGTAATATGTATGAGCTTGATGCTATTGCAGCTTGCGTTGTTGGTGGTGTTTCAACAACAGGTGGAATTGGAACTGTTCCAGGCGTGCTTGCCGGTGTTTTGATTTTTGGAGTTATAAATTATGGTCTTACATTCATTGGAGTTGACCCTTATTGGCAGCTTATTATAAAAGGTCTTATTATTGGTGTTGCAGTTGCTCTTGATATAAGAAAGTATCTTGCAAAGAGATAAAAAGCTTTGAGTTTTTGTTTGACCTTTTAATCTTATACTTGCCAAAAAATATACTAGAAGAGATTTTTTTGAGGGCTTGCACAAAAGGGATGTGTGCAAGCCCTTTGTTGCTTTAATTCCTAAATAGCACCTTTTCATTTTCAAACATTCTTGCTGCAAACTTAATTGAGATTATAATGTAAACCAATGAAGAAATTATAAAAAGTCCCAGATGCTCAAGATTGACAATATCGTAAATAAGTTCTTTTAATACAGAGATAGCATTTACAAGCGGAAGGACAAAATAGGTGTTTGTAAGTTCATTTGGCATCTTGTACATTGTTAAGTATGGCGGAATTACAACTATTATACTTATTGGTGAAAGATAAGTTTGCCCTTCTTTAAATGAGCGTGCATATGCGGCTATTGCCACTTCAATTGCTGCAAAAATTATTGCTGTCAAGATTACAACTAATAGCATTATCAAAACTGTAATTGGTGATACTGAGTACCCTGAAAAAGGAGTATTTTTAAATCCTTCACCTAAAGCTGTTGGCAAAAGAACAAACGAAACAATAACACCTATTAGTGAAGAAAGTCCTGCCAAAAGCGCCATGATACTTACTGCCAAATATTTTCCTGTAACAATTGATGTCCTTGTTGCAGCTGTTGTCAAAAGAGGCTCTAGAGTTCCTCTTTCTTTTTCGCCGGCTGTGATGTCAATTGCAGCGTTCATTCCACCAAGTGCTGCCCACAGCGTCAGAAACATAGGAATTAAAAATGCCAAAAATGTTGCTGATTGTTTTTTTGGTGGTGCAACGTTTTCTTTTTTTATGACAATTGGCTCAATAATTGACGGGTCTAAGTTTTTTGAAACAAGCCTCTGTTTTACTATCTGTTTTGAATATTCATTTATCATATTGCTAAGTATATTTCCGACATTTGACGACTTCATATCTGCTTCGTTTGTTAAAATCTGAATGCTTGTCTGTTTCTCCTGCAAAAGAGAATTTTCGAAGTCTTTTGGAATTACCAAAATGGCTTTGATTTTTCCATCCTGAAGCTGCTTTTTTGGATTATCAACATCAACAATTTGAAACTCTGATTTTTCAAGCATTAACACTATTTGTTTAGAATTTTCTTTGCCAATAACGCAGATATGTGTTTTCTCTGGCTTTACTTCATATGCCGATTTTGCTGCAACTGAGGCTATAATAAATATTACAGGAATAAATAGCATTGGCAAAATTATGTTTACCAGCAGGGCTTTTCTATCTCTAAAAGCATCTTTGAGTTCTTTTTTAAGAACAATCCAAACGTGCTTAAAATTTATGTTCATCTTTCCTCACCTACCAATCTTAAGAATATATCTTCGAAAGAAGCTCCAGAAAATCTTTGCTTGATTTCTTCAATTGTTCCGATAGCAATAAGTTTTCCTTTGTGAATAATTGCAACCCTGTCACAAAGCTTTTCAACCTCGCTCATTGAATGGCTTGAAAATATGATTGTTCTTCCTTCCTGTTTACATAGTCTTATAAAGTCATGTACCTCTTTTGCGGAAGACACATCCAAAGAGTTTGTTGGCTCATCGAATAGCATCACTTCTGGATTGTGAATGATAGAGCGCACAAAACACACCTTTTGTTTCATTCCTTTTGAGAATGTTCCTGCAGGTCTGTCAATGTACTCTTGCATACCAAACTTTTGAGAAAGTTCATCAATTCTCTTTTTAAGTTCACCTTTGTCCATATCATGCAAAAGTCCAAAATATTCAATGTTCTCTCGTGCAGTCAGCCTTGCATAAAGCCCGCTTTCACTTCCAAAGAGGATTCCAATTTTTCGCCTTACCTTTTCGGGTTCTTTTGTGATGTCAAGCCCTGAGATGATGGCTGTTCCAGATGTGGGCTTGAGCATTGTTGCAAGCATTCTGAGGGTTGTTGTCTTGCCAGCACCGTTTTCACCAAGGATTCCAAAAATTTCACCTTTTTCAATTCTAAATGACAGCCTGTCAACAGCCAAAACCTTTCCAAAGTCTTTGGTAAGCTCAATCAGCTCTACCATTTTTACATCCTCCTGTGGTTTTGTTTTTTCTCAAAAAAAGATTTGCACATCAAAATTCACGCCTGTAAATTATCTTCAAGTTTACAAGGAGCGAAATGCAAAGCAGTAATATCGAGATAAACAAAAATGGAATTGATACCATAGAATCATTATACAGATTTGTAAAGAAGCTTGCAACTTTTTTATCGTCGGCTGTAGCGGAAAACAGGGGAACATAAAGGGAGATAAATACAAGGACATTTGTGACGGTTGCCAATATCAAAGTGAGTGTTCTGTTACGTATAAGAGAGATTACGGCCATCAGTAGACAGTAGATAGAAAATAGAAAAAGTGTTGTTGCAAGTGGAGATATAAAAAGAGGGTAGATATTGTACTGTTGAGAGATACCTAATAGCCATTTTAAAATCCCAAAAACAACGTTAAAACCGGCAATGTACATTATAATCACAGCTACATCGTGCAGAAAATCCCAGATTACAATTGATGACTTTTTAGTGGGAAGTAGAACTAAAAAAGGTAAATATGAATTTGCCCTTGCTCGGTTTGCTATGGTGCTTCCTTCGTCGCTGTAATAGAAAATGAGTTTATTTAGGCTCACAATGGTGGTTACAAGCGAAAAAGCATATCCGAGTGATACAGGTTTTATTTGCTGATGTAATAAGGCATAGAAGACTGCAAATGCTAAAGCAAAGAAAATAAATACTACCATCATAACTTTTGTACCTTTCACATATACAAAATATTCTTTCATTTTTTTCATCCCCTCAAAAGATTTTTAGAATTCCTTTTTAAGCAGTAATTTGTAAGTAGTAAAAAAAGATAAAATGAGGATTAAAAGAGTGTAGACAATTGATATAACTATGTTTTTTATTAAAAGTGAATTATAGAAGAATGTATGACCTTTAATGCTTGGTTCTAAGTTCAAGCTGAAAATTAGTATTGTTCCCATTAGTGCTATAATCAAAAAATAAGTAAACGTTACAGAAATGTAAACATATACATTATGCCTGTTTTTACCACTCATCCAAATAAATAGAGGTTGAATTGCTATTACCGTATTAATACAAATAAATAGATATTCTAAAACTTCATCAATAAACTGATTCATATTTAACGAACTTTTGTGAAACAACAAAAAAGTAACCAATGAGAATGTCAAAATGGGGATGGTAACTATAATAATGTATCTAATAAATTGATTAATAACAATATTGATTTTCTTTACTGGTAACAACATCAATAAATATAATTCGTTTTGATAATAATCTTTGCCATAAAAATCTGATATCAATAATGAAACAAAAATGCCAGTCCAAATAGAATTAAAAAACTTATGAACAATTCTATTAATATCAGAGTTTTTTTCTAAAGCAAATAAAATTAAACTCATATATAAAATATATATTGAAAGGACAATGAAAAACCATAAGATATTTCTTCTATACAACTTCCAGTACTTCATCATTCTCATCCCTTCTCACGAGCATAACATAGAACTTTTCAATGGAGGGCTTTTCAACCACAAATTCATCTTGAAAAATCTTAACATCTTTTTTGCGGCACAGTGCCTCAAAAGAAAGTGTGCTTTTCTTCAAAGATAAAACTGCACTTTTTGGAATTTTGTCATATTCATTTGCTGCTCCCTTCACTATGCAGTAATCATCTTGAATACTTTCACGCGATGAGCTGAATACAATCTTGCCTCCATCAATAATTGTTACAAAATCAGCAACATTTTCAATGTCAGACACGATGTGTGTTGAGTAAAAGACAGCTTTTTCTTCTGATTGAACAAACTCCTGCAAAATCTCAACAAACTGGTTCCTTGCAACAGGGTCAAGCCCAGATGTTGGCTCATCTAAAATCAAAAGGTCTGGTCTGTGGGATAAAGCTAAGGCAATTGAAAACTTCATTACTGTTCCTTTCGACAGCTGGGCAATTCTTTTGTTCTGGTCAATTTCAAAAAGGTCGCAAAGTTTTTTGTAGAGCTTGTTATCCCATGTTTTGTAAAATGCCTTCATTATTTCTTTTACCTCTTTTGGTTTTAGATACCCTGGCACAATTGGATTTTCCAGAACCACCCCAAGCTTTTGTTTGATTTGTACTTCGTCACAGTTAAAAGGCTTTTCAAAGATTAAAACTTCCCCACTTTCTTTTTTGACAAGGTCAAGAATGCACTTTATCAAAGTTGTCTTGCCAGCACCGTTTCTCCCCAATAGCGCCATTATATAGCCACTTTCTAAAGTAAGCTCTTGTATTTCGAGCTTAAAGTTTTTGTATGTCTTTGTAAGATTTCTGACATACAGGGCAATCATCTTAGGCTTCATCTCCTTTATAAAGTTTTTCAATCATATCAATCAATTTTTTTAGTTCAATTCTCAAAAGCTTTGCTTTCCTGACAACTTTTTGCAAGTCCTCTTCAATCTCTTTTGCGCCAAGGTTAGAAATTTTTTCTTTATCAATCTCAGCAACAAATGTTCCTCTTGCCGGCACTGTAACAATAAAACCTTCTTTTTCAAGCTCTTCATATGCTCTTTTAGTTGTTATGACACTGACATTTAGCTCTTTTGCCAAAACTCTGATTGATGGTAAAGCTTCTCCTGCCTTAAGACTTCCCTCTATTATCTGTTTCTTTATTTGATTTTTGATTTGTTCATATATAGGCTGGTTTGACGTTTGCGAAATCACAAGCTTTAACACATTTTCCTTTCCCCTTTTGCATACTGTATATATACAGTATATACAGTTATGATTGGGTTGTCAATACTATTTCAAGTCATCATTAGACATTCCCTCTTCGCCCCCCTTCTAATTTCATCCAAACCCAATTGCACTTTCACAGTAATTTGTTTTTGTTGAAGGAAATTAACTGGTAGGTTAAAATATAGTCGTAACATGCTAAGGAGGGTTTCTATTTTTGAACACATTTTTATGAACTATGAGGAATGTAAATAGTAAACCAGCAAGATGCCTTTGGGTTGTGTTTTAAGTTTTATCTGAACTATATAAGGAATGTAAACGAGAAATAGATATCAAATTTTATAAAATGTGTTCAAGTTTCATCTGATCTATAGATGGAGATGCAATTAAACATTCAAAAGACAGTTTTTGATGACAAAAAAGTTCAAAAAAATTTGTTAAAAATTGATAAAGAAAAAGGTGATAAGTTGATGTATATATATAATGTGATGAAAACTCTGATAGAGTATGCAAGTCGTTCAAATGACATCCCAGTTGCGGCGGCTGTTGTAAAGGATGGAAGAATTATTAGTATCAAAAGAAATGACAGTAAAAAAGCCATTTACCACGCAGAGATTCTTGCCATAATTGACGCCACATCAAAGCTTTCTACAAAGGACCTGAGAAGCTGCGAGATGTTTGTGACAAAAGAGCCATGCCCGATGTGTATGAGTGCAATAGTTTTGAGTAAAGTAAAAAGGCTTTATTTTGGTGCAAGAGATTTCAAAATGGGTGCTGCTGAGTCTTGCTTTAATCTTTCACAACATCCTTTTTTAAATCATAAGGTAGAAGTGATAGGAGGAATATGTGAAGATGAGTGCAGACTTCTTTTAAAAAGGTTCTTTGAAGAAAAGCGAAGATAAGCTTTCTAAATAGGTAAGTTTTAATACTTGGATGTGTAAAGCAGAAGATTTGAGGGTATATATCAAGTAGAAGAGATTTTTCGGGCACAAAAGAGGTATTGATTGTGGTATTTTTGTAGGATGGATATTATAAAAAATTGGGAAAGAAGGTTGCGTGGAGGAGATGGAGAACAAATTTTTACAGCTTGTGTTTACAAGTAATCTCCAGCTTGTCAAAGTAGCAGAAAAAGAGATTCTATCATTTTTAATGAGGGAAGCTAATATATCAGCAGATGAGCTTTTGGAGTTCAAGCTCATAGTAAATGAACTTCTAATAAATGCTGTTGTCCATGGCAATAAAGAAGACAGTTCAAAGTCTGTAAAAGTAAAGGTTGGAATAGTAGACAGAAAGCTTAGCTACATTGTCGTGGAGGACGAAGGAGAAGGATTTGATATTGATAGGGTGTTTAAAGAATACACCCCATACGATGAAAAGGACGAGATAGAAGATTTATATGAGTTTGGTCGAGGACTTATGATAGTTGCTTCTCTGTGTGAAAGGGTCAAGCAGAACCAAAAAGGGAATAAGATTGTGGCTGTAAGAAGGCTCAAAAAAGAAGAAGATTATTATGTTTGAAAATAACATTAAGTTTGGATGCAAGACTGTCAAAATATGCGACAGTCTTTTTTATTTTGTGCACTTTTTTAGAAATTTTAAAGAAGCTAAATAAAAGTCTCTTTTCCTTAATTTTTTGACCTTGAAAAACCTAAAAGAAAAATCATAGAATCTAAAGAAATAAAAAATACTGAGGTGAGAAAGGCAATGTTTTCTTTAAAGAGCTACCTTCCCGATGCTACTTTGTCAAAGTATGTGAAAGTTTTAGTGCATGCAAATGAAAATATTTTTGTGAAGATATCTCTTGGCAAAGAACAACTAATAGAAAGATTTCTCAGAGAAGATGAGATTTTGGACGCGGTTGTTGAACTGAATGAAGGAAGAAACGACTTGCAGATTGAAGGTGAAAATCTTGATGGTTGCAAGTATGTTATGAACAAAAGCATAAGATATCTGGAAAAACCATTTGCAATAGTTGACCAAAACTATGCGGGGTGCGACAAAGATGTTGTAAGCGGTATAGTTTTTTGCAAAAGTTTAAAAAGCTTGACCGAAATCCTTAAAAAAGAAAACTCTTCATATAAAGCTGTGTTTATAAGAAATGGAATTTACAGAGAAAAAGTAAATATTGATTCGTCAAGGGTAATGCTAATTGGTGAGGACAAAAACAAAACCATTGTGACTTATTCGTTGGCAGCAGGACTTCCCGCAGAAAATGGAGGAATTTTAGCTACTTCAAACACTGCTACCTTTACAATATCTGGAGAGGATTTTGTTGTTGAAAATATCACATTTGAAAATGGTTTTGATAGAAATGTTCCGATTGAGCACAGACAGGCTGTTGCAGTGAAAGCGTTGGCTGACAGGTTAATGTTTTTCAACTGCATTTTTAAAAGCACCCAGGATACTCTTTATGCTGATTTTGGAAGACAGTATTATTATAGATGCTACATAGAGGGAGATGTGGACTTCATATTTGGGGCTGCACAAGCCGTTTTCGAAGAATGTGTGATATTTTCGCTTGACAGGGAAGACAGAAAAATAAAAGGATATGTCACCGCAGCAAGTACAAAACCAGATAGCCAGTATGGGTTCTTGTTTATAAGGTGCAAGCTCATATCCAATATAAGAGAAAAAGAATGTGTCTACCTTGGAAGACCATGGCATCCATCTTCTGACCCTCACAGGTGGGTAAATGTTGTGTTCAAAGAGTGCTATTTAGATAGTCACATTCATCCCGATGGCTGGTGCGAGATGCACGGCTTTTGCCCTGAAAATGAGAGATTTTTTGAGTATAAAAATTTTGGTCCAGGTAGCAGCAAACAAAATTCCAAAAGACCTCAACTTGATGAAATAGAAGCTGAGAGGTATACAAGGGAAAATGTTTTGGGAGAGTGGAAAGTAGAAATATAGCGTACACAGTATTAAAAAGTAGGAGCGGGCAGATGCCTGCTTTTTTATTTTCACCTTTAAAATGTTTGACCAATCTTGTGTAATCATTTTGAATTTTGTATTGCAATTCCTCAAAAAATCGAGTAGAATATTAGTAAGCTGACACACAAATCCACATATAAGAATAGGTGATGAAGAGTTATGTTATCAGCAACACGCAGGCAAAAAATTAAAGAGATATTGATGGAGAAAAAGAGTGTGACTGTCACAGAGCTTTGCAACATTTTCAACGTATCTGACGAGACAATCAGAAGAGATTTGAAAAAACTTGAGCAGGAAGGGCTAATTGAGAAAAATTACGGTGGAGCTATTTTAAAAGAAGGGGTTTCTTTAGTTCCGCCAATTTCCCAGCGCTCAAAAGAGTTTATCCAGGAAAAAGAAAGGATTGCGATTGAGGCGATAAACAGAATAAAAGAGGGCATGGTTGTAATTTTGGATACAGGAACAACCACCCAACAAATAGCAAGAAAGCTCAAGAGCTTTCAGCACATAACTGTGATAACCAATGGCATAAATATAGTTAATGAGCTCATAACAAATAACAGTATCAATTTATTTTTAGTTGGGGGCAAAGTAAAAAATTCTAACTTTTCGACAGTTGGACCAGAAGCTCAAAAAGCATTTTTACAGTTTAGTGCTGATATAGCTTTTATAGGAACAAGCGGCATTTCTCTTGAAAAAGGTCTTACAACCTCTGATGTGTTTGAAGCAGAGGTAAAAAGGGCTATGATAGATAGCAGCAAAGAGGTCATAGTTGTTGCAGACAGCAGCAAGTTCAAGAAAAATGCCATGGTTTCGTTTGCAACTCTCAGCAAAGTATCTGAAATTATCACAGCAGGCGAGATAAGCAGTGAGCTTGTGGAAAATTTCAGACAAAAGGGCGTGAAAATAACTGTGGTGTAACTTTTCAAAAAAGCCAAGATGAGATTTTTATGTTGAAAGGAGCAAACCTTAATATGGAAAAGATTCTTACCATAGACATTGGAACAACTGCCTGCAAGGTGATAGTGTTTGATTTGGAAGGTAATATCTTGGCAAAAGCAAACAGAGAGTATCCCACATACACGCCTCAGATTGAGTGGGCAGAACAGGACCCTCTTGATTGGTGGAATGAAGCGGTGGAAGGCATCAAGGAAGTAGCACAAGCAGCAGGGGCAGATGGCATTGTGGCAATTGGACTTTCGTCGCAAAGAGAGACAGTTGTTCCAATTAATAGGCAAGGGAATGTTCTGTCAAGAGCTATTTCGTGGATGGACAGGCGTTCACGGCTTGAAGCAGAAGAAATTTCGCGGGAGTTTGGCAAGAGCACAATACATAAAATAACAGGTTTGATTCCAGACTCGACATTTACAGCAACAAAGCTTTTGTGGCTCAAAAAACATCAGCCAGAGATTTTGCAAAAAGCTCATGTTTTCTTGCAGCCAAAAGAGTTTATTGGGTACATGCTCACAGGCGAGGCTGCAACAGACCATTCGCTGGCAAGCAGAACAATGATGTTTGACATAAACAAAAGACAGTGGTGGGAAGACATATTTGAGTTTGTGGGTGTAAAAACTTCTCAGTTTCCAAGACTTTGCTATGCAGATGAAATCATAGGGTATTTGAAAGAAGATGTTGCAAAAATCTTAGGGCTCAAAAGCGGAATACCTGTTGTAAGCGGTGGTGGGGATAGGCCCTTGGAGGCATTAGGAGCAGGGATTGTAGGAAGCCGTGTTATGGAGTCAACAGGGACTGCCACAAATGTTTCAATGTCGTCAAATAAAGTGCCAGAAAATCTTGACCCAAGGGTTGTGTGTTCCTGCCATGTAATAAGAGACCATTATCTAATTGAGCAGGGTATAACAACAAGCGGCACAATTTTGCGATGGATAAGGGACAACTTTTACAGGGGCGAGAAGGAAAAAGGCGAGAACGTTTATGAGCTGATTGACAATGAGGCAGAAAGTTCAAGCCCCGGTGCAAATGGTGTTGTGCTTTTACCATTTTTCATGGGCAGCCGCGCGACAAGATGGAACCCTGATGCAAAAGGAGTTCTGTTTGGGCTGACGCTGACACATTCAAGAGCTGATGTTGCAAGAGCTGTGCTTGAAGGGATTTCGTATGAAATAAGAGCGTGCATTGAGATTTTAGAGTCTATGGGTCTTAGAGCTGAGAGTATAGTTTCTATGGGGGGTGGCGCAAAGAGCAGAGTATGGAGCAGAATTAAAGCTGATATTTTGGGTAAAAAGGTTGTTGTTGAAAAGGTACAAGAGGCGGCATCAAAAGGAGCAATGCTTCTTGCATCGTATGCAATTGGTGCAAGGAAAAGCTTAATTGAGGAAAAAAGAGAAGTGCTTTTTGAGTACCAGCCAGACAGCAAAAACCATGAGATTTATAACAGAGTGTATGAAATATACAACCAGCTTTACAGTTCAGTTTCCAGCCTTTATCCAAAACTTTCTCAATATTGATGGTTAGGAGGTCTTTATTTTGCTTGTAAATTTGAATGAGGTATTAAGCTATACAAAAGTGAAAAAGTTTGGTGTGGGGATGTTCAACGGGGTTTCTGCCGACTTTTATGAGGGATTGATTGATGCAGCAGAACAGCTCAGATGCCCAATTATCATTGGTGTTGCAGACAGGTTTGTTGACAGGCTTGATTTTGAGATGATTGCAGAGGTCATGATTTTCCTTGCGAAAAGGGCATCTGTTCCAGTTTGTGTTCATCTTGACCATGCAAAGAGTCTGAAAAATATCATCAGAGCAATAAAGGCTGGGTTTACATCTGTCATGTTTGACGGGTCAAGCTTACCGTTTGAAGAGAATATAAAGAGAACCAAAGAAATTGTTGAGATAGCACACTCTGTTGGTGTGAGCGTTGAAGGTGAGCTTGGAGTTGTAGGAAGAGGTGACTGGGATTTTAAAAACCCTGAGTTTTACACAAAGCCTGAAGAGGCAGAGATTTTTGCTGCACAGACAAATGTTGATGCCTTAGCTGTTGCGATTGGTACTGTGCATGGGGTTTATAAAGGACAGCCGCGGCTTGATTTTGAGAGGCTTTCTGAAATAAGAAAAAGGGTTGACTGCTATCTTGTGCTTCACGGCGGGTCTGGTCTTTCTGATGATGATTTCAAGAAGTGCATTGAGTATGGAATTAACAAGGTAAATATCTTTACAGACCTGACCTTAGCTATAAATTCTCGGCTTCCAGAGTTTGTAAGCAAGACAGAGGATTTGACACCAGCCATCTTTGAGAGAATAAGAGAGATTGTTCGTGATGAGGCTATTAAGAAACTCAAAGTTTTCGGCAGCTACAACATAATATAGAGATTTAAAATAGCCGTTTGCAAAATAGGTGGTGATTGAAGGGAAAAGATGCCAGTATAAACAGGAAATACAATTAAAATATAAAAAGAAGAGAAGGATTGAAACCATATATTATCAATGATAACAAAAGTATTCAGGAGCAAATATACGACAAGGATTGAAAAGTTCAAAAAAGACAATAGCATCCTAAGCCTTCTAAACTCTAAGTTTTAGAAGGTTAAATAAAAAACAAAATCATAAACCTTTAGTTAGTAGGTTAACTTTAGTGGATTAATTACTCAAGAAAAATTGTAGTTTTAAGCTATAAGTTTTTTAAGTTTGCTCAGTTTTTTGATAGTTAATTTAGAACAATAGAGTTTAATGTTGTGAGCAAGGATAAATAAGAGCGAATAAGTAATAGCAGAGAGCAAGAAATCAGAGAAAATAGGAATATGATCAAGAGTTTGTGTTGTATCAGAGCCCATGTAGGATTTTAGGTGGTAAATAGTCTGCTCTACAGCGACACGTTTTTTGTAGAGGTCAAAAAACTCTTGGGAATTTCTGTTGATTCCTGGGAAAGAGCGAAAGTTATCTGGGTATGTATAGAACATTCTGCCCGATTTAGAGGTAGTACAAGGCTGAGGGCAAGAGCAGATGCGTTTGCCGTCTTTGTAACAAGACATAGGGCAAATCCATTTAAAGCGCAATGAGCGATTTTTGCCTTGACATTTGCCTTCAGGTTTAAAAGGTTTATTGAACTTTTTGCAGATTGGGACACCATCTTCAGATATAACGATATTAGGGTCTGAAGTAGGTGTAGTATTTTTAGAGGCTCTTGTATTTAGAGGGATAACAATTTTGGAGAAGTTGAAAGAATTTTTTAAAGTGGAGTAGATGTTGTGTGAATCCAAGGCACTGTCAGCGATGAAAGTAGAGAAATTTTTAGGTAGATAAGAGAATAGAGTTTCGAGTGAAGGAATTAAAGCTTTAGAGTCAGAGATAGCTTTATGTTGCAGTGGGTCTGACGAAGGAGAATCAGAGTCAAACAGAGGAACTAAAGCTAAAGGAATACCGAGAGCGTTGGTAATGACAGCAAATTTTAAAGCCCAGCAGAAATGGCCATTTACGAACATAAGGCGGATATTAGAATTAGCGTTAGCAGTTTTAGGCAAAGAAGAATAAACAAGAGAGTAGATTTTGTCAGAAGACAGCTCAGGGTTAGCTTTTGAGGTATTTTTCAAGAGTGATTGAATGAATTTAGGGTTGTTTTCACGAACCTTTGGGACAATACCGGTTGTATCGAAGATTAGGATTGAAGCAAGTTCAGGGCATTGTTGGATAGAGATATTGTGTGCATGGATAGAGATATTTTGGAAAAGTTTTTGGATTTCGCTTGCAAATATTTTTCTGAAGCGAGAGAAAGTAGAGATAGAAGGGACATTGCCATGTAGATTACAAAATGAGCGAAGTTCATATGAGTTAAGCAAGACAGCGCGAAGTTGGGTTAAGGTATTGAGTTTAAGGATTTTTTGGACAAAAAAGCAAAGAAGCATAGATTCTAAAGAGAAGTATCTATGCTTACCGAAGTATTTGTAGTAGGCTTTGTAGAAAGAAGAAGGTATGTAGTTGGACAAGTCGATGAATTTGTTGAACAAGCCCAAGAGGCTTTCAGGCTTGTAAAGAGCCGAGGCCTTTATGTGGGAATACAAGTCTAAAAATGAAAGCTGATTAGGTTTGTTTTTGAACATTTTGGACCCTCCTCATAGTAGAAAATTTGTTTTATATACACATATTTTACTACAACTATGAGGAGGGGGTCCAGACTTTTTTGATTCTATATAAAGCTTGATAACGCTCATCTTGAGCGTTTCTGCAAAAGGCTACATAATATAGAGATTTAAAATTTTTCTGGAGGTGTAAAAACAATGAATGAACCAATTAAGAAATATTTAAAGATAGGTACAATTCATTTCATGTCATTCCCAGAAGTAATTGGCGGTGAAGGTCCTATCGAAGAGACATTGAAGGTTATTTTGGAAGACGACTATTTTGATGCAGTGGAAATCACATGGGTAAAAGACCCAGAAGTAAGAAAAAGAGTAGCAAAGATACTAAAAGATGCACATGTGGCAGTTGCATACGGTGCACAGCCAACACTTTTGAGAACAGGGCTCAATCCTAACGACTATGACAGCGAAAAGAGGAAACAGGTTATAAACTTTTTGAAAGAGCGAATTGATGAGGCTATTGAGCTTGGGGCTCAGGGGCTTGGATTTTTGTCAAGACAGTATGATGAGGCAAGGAAAGAAGAGGCTTTTGAGGCTTTGGTTGATACAACACTGCAGCTTTGTGATTACGCAAAGTCAAAAGGAAATTTCATGATTGAGCTTGAAGTATTTGATTATGATATTGACAAAAAGAGCTTGATAGGACCTGCTGACCTTGCAGCAAAGTTTGCTGAAAGAATAAGAAAAGAATATGACAACTTTGGACTTATTGTGGATTTGAGCCATCTGCCACTTACAAGGGAAACAGCACAGCAGGCGCTCTTGCCAGTAAAGGATTACCTCACACACGTTCATATAGGCAACGCTGTTGTAAAGGACAAAAGTCATCCAGCATATGGTGACAAACATCCAATGTTTGGAATAGAGGGCGGCGAAAACGATGTTGAAGAGGTAATTGAATTTTTGAGAGTATTGAAAGATATAGGTTTTTTGAACCCAGAAAAAAGACCTATCTTGAGTTTTGAAGTTTCGCCTATGCCAGGGCAGGACCCAAAAATTGTGCTTGCAAGTTCAAAGAGGGTTTTGAACGAAGCATGGGCAAGATTATAAAAATTTTTCTTAATCAATAAGCAGAATAAAAATACTTAGCAAGTACCGGGAGGGAGAATTTATATGAAGATACTTGTGACAAGAAGAATAATGGAGCCTGCGATTGAGCTTTTGAAAAAGTACGGTGAGGTTGAAGTAAACCTACACGACAGACCAATGACAAGAGGAGAACTTTTAAAAGCAATAGCTGACAAGGACGCAGTTTTGACCCAGCTTGTTGACAAAGTTGACAGCGAGTTTTTCGACCATGCACCAAATGTCAAGATTGTTGCAAACTATGCAGTGGGGTACGATAACATAGATATTGAAGAGGCAACAAGAAGAGGTGTTTATGTAACAAACACGCCAGACGTTTTGACAAACGCAACAGCTGAGCTTGCATGGGCGCTGTTGTTTGCTGCGGCAAGAAGAATAGTTGAAGCTGACAAGTTCATGAGAGGCGGACATTACAAAGGTTGGGGTCCGATGCTCTTTTTAGGCAAGGGCGTGACAGGCAAGACACTTGGTGTAATTGGTGCAGGTAGGATTGGCCAGGCTTTTGCAAGAATGTCAAAAGGATTTAACATGAAGATTTTATACTATGATTTTGAGAGAAAAGAAAGCTTTGAAAAGGAAATGGGCGCTCAGTTTGTATCGCTGGATGAGCTTTTGAAAGAAGCAGACTTTATATCAATTCATGTGCCGCTCACACCACAGACAAGACATTTAATTGGCGAAAGAGAATTTTCTCTCATGAAACCGTCAGCGATATTGATTAACACAGCACGCGGGCCAATTGTAGATGAAAAGGCTTTAGTCAAGGCACTAAAAGAAAAGAAGATTTATGCTGCGGGGCTTGACGTGTACGAAAGAGAGCCTGAGTTTGAGCCAGAACTAGCTGAGCTTGACAATGTTGTAATGCTTCCTCATATTGGTTCTGCAACAGAAGAGTCGAGGCTTGACATGGCAATGCTTGCAGCAAACAATATAGTAGATTTCATTGAGGGAAGAGTTCCAAGAACACTTGTCAATAAAGAGGTCTTGAACAAGAAATAATAAAACATATCCTTTTGGTAAGTATTTCCCTGCGGGAAGAGGCTTGTCCCGCAGGGAGCATTTAGAATTACCAAAATGTTTATTTTAAAAATCATAAAACAATGCTATAGTATTTTGTGAACAATACGAAACAGCGTTTCATAATACGAAACAGGAGAGGCTGATATGGCGCAAAATTCTGTTCAGTCAATTGAAAGGGCGTTTGAGATAATTGAGGCTTTGGCTGTTGAGCCAAAAGGGCTTTCAATCAGTGAACTTTCCCAAAAACTTTCTCTTCACAAGGCTACCATCCACAGGATTTTGCAGACATTACTTAGCAGAGGGTATGTTCAAAAAGATCCTCAGACATTGCGCTACAAGCTTGGTGTAAAATTTGTTGAGATTTCGAGTCTTTATCTTAACAACATTGAGCTCAAAACCGAAGCACATCCGTTTTTGCGTGAGCTTGTAGCTATGCTAAATGCCACTGTGCACTTGGCAATTCTTGACGGTAGCGATGTTGTGTACATTGACAAGATTGAACAGGTAAACTCAATAAGGCTTTACTCCTCAATTGGGAAAAGAGTCCCTGCATACTGCACAGCGCTTGGGAAGGTGATGCTCAGCAAATTTTCAGACGAAGAAGTTGAAAAGATGCTATCTACAATTTCCCTGCAGCCATATACACAAAACACCATAACAAATGTAGAAAAGCTTGTTGATGAGATAAGATTTGTTCGAAAAAAAGGCTTTGCAGTTGACAATGAAGAGTTCCAAGAAGGTGTTAGATGCATTGCCGCACCCATATATGATTACAGAGGTCAGATGATTGCTGCAATTAGCATTTCAGCACCAACGAGTGTGCTGCAACCTCACAAAGATGAAGAGAATGCGCAGAAGGTTGTAGAGACTGCAAAGAAGATTTCTCACAGGCTTGGGTATGTCGAGGGAAAAAAAGATTATCAAGGAAAGGAGATGTAAGTAGGATGGAAAAGGAACAGGTACTTGAGCGAATAAATGACAATGGGCTTGTTGTTGTTGTTCGTGCTGAGTCGAAAGAGAAGGCTCTCAAGATTACAGAGGCGTGTATAAAGGGTGGTGCGAGTGCAATTGAGATAACCTTTACTGTGCCTGGCGCTGACGAGATAATAAAGTATCTTACAAGCACATACAAGGAAGATGAGATTATAATAGGAGCAGGTACAGTTCTTGACAGCGAAACAGCACGAATTGCAATCTTGGCGGGTGCAAAGTTTGTTGTAAGTCCATACCTCAATCCTGAAATGGTAAAACTTTGTAACAGGTACAGGATAGCTTCAATGCCCGGTGCTATGACAATAAAAGAGGTTGTTGAAGCACTTGAATGCGGAGCAGATGTTATAAAGATTTTCCCTGGCGAGCTTTTCGGACCAAAGATTATAAAAGCATACAAAGGACCAATCCCACAAGCGCGATTGATGCCAACAGGTGGAGTTGACCTTGACAATGTTGATGAGTGGATAAAAGCAGGTGCGTTTGCTGTAGGTGTGGGCAGTAATATAACAAAGTATGCAAATGATGGAGACTTTAGCAAAGTGGAAGATGTTTGCAGACAGTTTGTCCAGAAAATAAAGATGGCAAAGGGGAAGGTATAGGAAAGATGTTTGAGGTAACAAGCTTTGGAGAGATAATGCTAAGACTCTCACCACCAGGGTATCAGAGGATTTTACAAGCGACAAGTTTTGACATCAACTTTGGCGGGGCGGAAGCAAACGTTGTTGTTGCTCTGTCAAACATTGGGGTGAGGACAAGTTATGTTACACTTCTTCCGCCAAATCTTCTTGGTGATGCTACTGTCAACTTTCTGAGAAGATATGGAGTTGACACAAGCTATATAAAAAGAAAAGGTAAAAGGCTTGGAATTTACTTTCTTGAAAAAGGAGTGGGACAGAGAGCATCTTCTGTTGTGTACGACAGGGCAGATTCTGCCATAAATGAGATACAGCCTGGTGATATCGACTGGGAAGATATCTTGAAAAAGACCAAGATATTTTTCTCAACAGGAATCACCGCTGCTTTATCACAAAATGTGCTAAACGAGCTAAAAATGGCTTTCAAGACAGCAAAAAATGCAGGTGCAAAGGTGGCGTTTGACATCAATTACAGGTCAAAACTGTGGAGCTATGATAGAGCAAATGAAGTGATTTCAGAGCTTATGCCGTATGTGGACATCCTGATTACGAACGAAGAGCATGTAAGAAGAGTGTTAAAGATTCATATGGAAGACAAATACTTTGAAGGAATTGACCTTACTACAGACGGTCAAAAGGTTTTGTTTGAAAGGTTGCAAGCAAAATACCAAAACTTAGAGAGAATAATTCTTGCTGCAAGAAGGAGCATATCTGCTTCCAAAAACATCTTTTTTGCTTATACAAAAGATGAAAATGGCAACATTGTATTTTCAAAAAAGCGCGAGATAGAAGTTGTTGACAGGGTTGGGGCAGGCGATGCTTTCACCGCAGGTGTGCTATATAGCATTTTAAGAGGGCTTGAAAGCACTCAGATGCTTGAGGTTGCAACATACATGTGCGCTTTAAAACATACAGTTGAAGGTGACAGTTTGATTGTGACTGAGGATGAAATAAAACAGGCGCTTTTACAAGACAGCTCAGGTATGATGAAAAGATAAAACAAGGGAGGGTATTCTTAAAATGGAAGTTCGGTTTGCAATGCATCCGAGCCAGTTCAAAACTCTTACGACAGAGGAGATAAGAAAAGAGTTTTTGATTGAAAACTTGTTTGAATACGGGAAAATCAACATGGTCTACACTCATGTTGATAGAGTGATTGTTGGTGGAGCTGTGCCAACAGTAGAAGTTTTGGTCTTGGAAGATGGCAAAGAGATTGGTGCTCAGTATTTTCTTGAAAGAAGAGAGATTGGAATAATCAACATAGGCAGCAAAGGATATGTTGTGGCAGATGGACAAAAGTTCGAGCTTGACAAAAGAGATGGGCTTTATGTTGGAATGTCGACCAAAAAGCTTGAATTTGGAAGCGATGACCCTTCAAATCCTGCAAAGTTCTACTTTGTTTCAACACCCGCTCACAAGCAGTATCCAACAGAGAAGATTGATATTAAGCAAACTGAGGCAACTCATCTTGGTTCGATTTCTGAGTCAAATGAAAGGACAATCTACAAATACATCCATCCAGACGGGGTAAAAAGTTGCCAGCTTGTGATGGGAATGACAATTTTAGAGCCGAACAATGTATGGAACACGATGCCCTGCCATCTGCATGACAGGAGGATGGAAGTTTACTTCTATTTTGACATGCCAGAAGATGCGTTTGTTTTGCACCTGATGGGAGAGCCGCAGGAGACAAGACATATTGTTGTGAGAAATGAACAGGCGGTAATCAGCCCGAGCTGGTCGATACACTCGGGTGTTGGTACAAGAAACTACACATTCATCTGGGCAATGGCTGGTGAAAACCAATCATATTCTGATATCAGTCCTGTTCCTATGAAGGAATTGAAATAAAATCTAAAAAAATAAAATGGAGGTGTTTTTGATATGATACTTGATAAATTCAGGCTTGATGGCAAAGTTGCGATTGTAACAGGCGCGTCGACAGGTTTGGGCCAGGGGATGGCAATTGCTTTAGCGGAAGCTGGAGCTGATATTGTTGGTGTTGATTATGTCCCATGTACAGAGACAAAACAGAAAATAGAGTCAATTGGAAGAAGGTTTTTGGAGATTCAGGCAAACTTAATGACAATCGAACCAATCAACATGATTATTGAAAAGACAATTCAGGAGTTTGGCAAGCTTGACATTTTAGTGAACAATGCAGGAATAATCAGAAGATGTGATGCTATTGACTTTACAGAAAAAGACTGGGACGATGTGCTTGCAATTAATCTAAAGACAGTATTCTTCTTCTGCCAGGCAGCAGCAAGACAGTTCATCAAGCAAGGAACAGGTGGCAAAATAATAAACATCGCATCCATGCTTTCATTCCAGGGCGGAATTAGAGTTCCATCATACACAGCAAGCAAGAGCGGTGTTGCAGGTATCACAAGAGCGCTTGCAAATGAGTGGGCAAAGTACAATATAAACGTCAATGCAATCGCACCTGGTTACATGGCAACAAACAACACACAGCCGCTCAGAGAAGACCCGCAAAGAAGTGCTGAGATACTATCCAGAATTCCGGCTGGGCGCTGGGGCACACCGGAAGACCTGCAGGGTGCTGTTGTGTTCTTGGCATCAGATGCGTCTGAATATGTAAATGGCTGTATTTTGAACGTTGATGGTGGCTGGCTTGCAAGGTAACCCTTCCATACTCATCCCCGAGGGTTCAAGCATTGCCCTCGGGGACTTTATAACCTTATGCGCCAGTCTCTTTTGGCTGATGTTCTTGTAACAGGGACAAATGCAATAACCAAAAATGGAACGTTTATAAATGTTGACTACTCTGACCTAGCCATCACAAGAGTGGTAAGTAATTACTTTTAATTAAGAAGCTTGAAAGAGAGGAAGATACCTCATGAAAAAATTAAAGGATCTTGCTAAAAAGAATTATTCTGTTAAAATGGCAGACAGTGTCCTTGCAAAGTTTCCAGAACTTACTGACAAGTGGCAGTATGACTACGGTGTTGTGTTCAAAGGATTGGAATATATTTATGAAAATACCTCTGATGAAAAGTACTTTGAGTATATAAAGAAAAACATTGACTATTTTGTTGATGAGAATGGTAATATCAAGAAATATTCAAAAGATGAGTACAACATAGACCACATAAACAATGGGAAGGCAATCCTATTTTTATATAGAAAAACAGGCGAAGAAAAGTACAAGAAAGCAGCACAGCTTCTTCGAGACCAGCTCAAGACCCATCCAAGAACAGTTGAGGGAGGTTTTTGGCACAAAAAAATTTATCCACATCAGATGTGGCTTGACGGCATCTATATGGGCTCACCATTTTACGCCGAGTATGCAACTTTGATAGGACAGGATGAAGCTGAAGAGATATTTGACGATGTTGCAAAACAGGTCATACTTTGTGCAAAGCACACCAAAGATCCAATCACAGGGCTTCACTTTCACGGCTGGGATGAAAGAAGAGAACAAAGATGGGCGAACAAAATCACAGGCTGCTCTCCAAATTTCTGGGGAAGGGCAATGGGCTGGTTTGCAATGGCAATAGTTGATGTGCTTGACTTTCTGCCGCAGGACCATCAGTCAAGAGAAACAATTTTGACTATTTTTAAACAGCTCATTGACGCTGTTTTAAAGTATCAAGACCCTGAGACAGGTGTTTGGTACCAGGTTGTTAACTTTATAGGCAGAAATGGAAATTATCCTGAGGCTTCAGCTTCATGCATGTTTGCATATGCACTTGCAAAGGGTATAGAAAAGGGGTATTTGGACTCAAGTTATATAAAAGCACTTGAAAGAGCGTATGAAGGAATAATCTACAGGTTTGTTGAAGAGGATGAAAATGGGTTTTTGAATCTCAACGGGGTTTGTATGGTGGCAGGCCTTGGTGGAAATCCCTACAGAGATGGGTCATATGAATATTACATCAGTGAACCAATAAAGACAAATGACCTAAAAGGCATTGGAGCATTCTTGAAAGCAAGTGCTTGGATAGAAAGGCTTTTCAAGTAAATTTTGATGACAGGAGGTACAAAGCAAAGATGTTTGTAAACGTTCGAGAGTTTGGAGCAAAGGGCAATGGTATTGACAAGGACACAGAAGCTTTTAAAAAAGCAATAGAAGAGTGTGAAAAACAGGGTGGTGGCACAATTTTTGTTCCAGCAGGTATTTATCATATAGGTGCAATCCAACTTAAAAGCAACATGACACTTTACATTGAAAGTGGGGCTGTACTGAAGTTTTCACAGGATGAAGAGGACTATCCGCTTGTATATACTCGATGGGAAGGCGAAGAGGTGCAGGTTTATTCTCCTTTGATATATGCTGAAAATGCTGAAAACGTTGCAGTAGTGGGATTTGGCACAATTGACGGGCAGGGCGAAAAGTGGTGGCGTCTTCACAGAAATAAAGAGTTAAAATATCCAAGACCTCGTTCTATCTGTTTTTATAAGTGCAACAACGTCACTATTGAAGGAATAAAAATTATAAACTCTCCAAGCTGGACGGTAAATCCCATAGAGTGCCAGAATGTCACAGTTCACAACATCAAAATTCAAAACCCTTATGACTCGCCAAACACAGATGGGATAAATCCGGAGTCGTGCAAGGGCGTCAGGATATCAAACTGCTACATAGACGTAGGTGATGACTGTGTAACGTTAAAATCTGGCACTGAGGACTGCAAACAAAAGATTCCCTGTGAGAACATCACCATCACAAATTGTATTATGGCTCACGGTCATGGTGGGGTTGTCATTGGCAGTGAGATGAGCGGTGGTGTTAGAAATGTTGTCATCTCAAACTGCATTTTTGAGGGCACAGACAGAGGAATAAGAATAAAGACAAGAAGAGGACGTGGCGGGGTTGTTGAGGATATAAGAGTTTCTAATATTGTGATGAAAAATGTGATGTGTCCGTTTGCGTTTTATATGTATTATCACTGCGGCAAGGGCGGAAAAGAAAAGAGAGTTTGGGACAAATCTCCCTATCCTGTTGATGATACAACACCAATTGTAAGAAGAATTTATATAAGCGATGTGGTTGTAAGGGAAGCAAGAGCGGCAGCAGGGTTTTTATACGGTCTTACAGAGATGCCAATTGAAGATGTTGTATTTTCAAATGTCACAGTTGAGATGGCACAAAACCCTGAGCCTGAACTTCCAGCAATGATGAGCTATTTAGAGCCGATGGCGAAAAGAGGGTTTGTTATAAATACTGTGAAAAACATTAAATTCTTAAATGTTACTGTGATGAACCAGGAAGGTGCTGCTTTTGAACTCAACAATTGTGAAAATGTAGAGTTTTACAGATGCAGGACAAAAGATACAGCAGATTATGCTAAGATTTTGAGCCCGAACAATACAATTAATGTGATTGCCGAGTGAAAGCAAAAATAAGTATACAAAGGTGTGTTTCAGAAGGATTCGTACAAGGTAGCAATGGTAGTTTAAAACCTCAGAATAATGCTTTAAGGGCTGAAGTGGCTGTTATAATTTACTTGATAAGCAGCAATTATGTTCAACAGCTTAAATAAAGTTAAAAAAGATAATTAAAAAATTGCTAAAAATCAGGGGGTATGCTCTTTGGCAACAAGGCATAAAAGAGCATCCCCCTTTTTGACTTTTTACCACAGCTTTTCAATATTTAAGCTATTATTGTTAAGAGGTATCATATAAAAGCAAAATTCAAATTTGTCATCTTTGATTAAATACTTCTCCAACGGGCCAGGGCCGCAGCTTTGGCTTCCAATACCGCCTATCTTAAAGTCCACATTCACAACAATTCCATCTGCTTTTGTCAGTTCATATGTGTGTTTTGCTCTTGTTAGCATATCATCAGTATATTCTCTTGCGCTGAAGTTAAATGTTGGTACACCCTTAATACAAAGTCCTATTCCATAGATGTTGTACACAAAAGCCCATCTAACGTCGCACCTGTTTCCATATTCCTGGGGCATTATATATGGAACGTACATGTCTTTTATAGCCATGTCATATATTCCCACAATGGCGCTTTGTTTGATATCAGGATAGTTTTCGTGAGGTCCCCTTCCGTAGTATTTGACATACTCAAACTCTTTTGGCATCATAAACTGCAGTCCTATCTTTGGAAGTGGCGGAAGTTCTCTTAGAGCCCGCGCATATACATTTGTTTCTATAATTCCTGATTTAAAAACCTTGTAACTTGTAGTTACTTCAAATACAGGCTTTACTGAATATGCGCCATAAACCGATGTTGTTTGCACTTTGAAGTACTCGCTTTGCTTTTCAAAGCTAACATTTACAATTCTTCTTTGAAGCTTGTCAAATCCAGCTTTTATCCATTCGTTTTTGATATGCACGTCGTTGTCTGTTAGAGCCCTCCAAAGATTGAACCTTGGCGAGAATTTTATAAGCTCAAGGCCACTGTAGCTCAAGCTTACCAAATCACCTGTCCATCTGCAAAACTCTGCCAATATGCTGCCTGCAAAAACTGCTACTTTGTCAGGAAAATCTACTACTTCAAACCTGTTTTGCTTTGATAAGATAGAATTTGCCTTCTCAATTTTTTGCACAGTCTCTTGAGATGTATCTTCTCTGAGTGCAATCTGTGACCTTGTTATAACAAATCCCCTCTTTGCCCACGCTGTTGAATTTTTAAGCTTTGCTGTGAAGGTGATAAAAAGCTCTCCCTTGTAGCCTTCCAAAACTTCTTTGACTTCATCAATTTTAACCTCTTTTGAAGAGTGGGGCAGAACATCACTCACGTCAAGGACGCCCTCTTTCACAACCCTGCCGTTTGACAGCAATTCCCATTCAACTTCAATGTGGTTTAAAGAAACAAAGTCATACCTGTTTGTTACCTTGAAAATTCCTCTTTCTTTGTCTAAAAGCTCAATGACCACTGGTTCGTAAACTTTCTTGAGCTCAATCACCCCGGGCGATGGAGTTCTGTCGGGGAAAAGAAGTCCATCTATACAGAAGTTACCATCGTTTGGCTCATCACCAAAATCCCCGCCGTATGCATAGTACTCTTTCCCATCAGGTGTCTTTGTCAAAATTCCATGGTCTGCCCACTCCCACACACATCCACCAAGAAGACGTGGGTATTTGTATATCACATCCCAGTACTCTTTGAGGTTTCTAGGACCGTTGCCCATCGCATGTGCATACTCGCACATAAAAAATGGACGTCTTTCTTGCTTTTTGCCCTCTTCTTCAAGATAATTAACTGGTGGATACATAACACTTACAATATCCACAACCTCAGCATCACGGGCACTTTCATAGTGAATAGGGCGACTTTTATCATATGACCTTATCCACTCAGCCATTTTATCGTGATTAGGGCCATAGCCAGACTCATTTCCAAGCGACCACATGATGATTGATGGATGGTTTTTGTCCCTCTTTACCATCATCTTTGCCCTTTCCACAAACGCATCTTCCCACATGGGATCTTTTGCCAGAAGTCCCCAGTCACCAACCGCTCCAAATCCGTGTGTTTCCAAATCAGCTTCATCAATAACATAAATGCCGAATCTGTCACACAGCTCCAAAAAATAAGGATGGTTGGGATAGTGTGAGGTTCTTACACAGTTTATATTGTGCTGTTTCATCAAAGTTATGTCCTCTTGCATCATCTTTCTTGTCACTGCAAACCCAACTCTTGGGTGCATGTCATGTCTGTTGACACCTTTTAACTTTATAGGTACGTTGTTTAGATAAAATACTCCGTTCTTTATTTCTATCTTTCTAAAACCAAAGCTCTGAGGGATAATTTCTAAAATGTTTCCGTCTACATCCTTTAAGATTGCAAGAAATGTGTAAAGGTTCGGTAGCTCTGCACTCCACAACCTTGGACTTTCAATTTGAAATTCAAAAGTGATCTCTTGCTTGCCAGAGGCAGAAAGTCTTAACGATTTGTTTGAGCTTTTGATTAAAGTTTTATCAAAGAAGATTTGCACTTCTATGCTGAATTCTTTTTGGTCATTGTTTCTGTTTTCAATTTCAATCTCAGCAGTCAAGCATCCTTCTTTGAGGTCATCACTCAAAATTGGTTTTAAATACACATCTCTTACAAACATCTTTGGTCGCAAAAGAAGATACACATCTCTGAATATTCCGCTCATTCGCCATTTGTCCTGGTCTTCCAAGTAAGTTCCATCTGAATATTTTAGAACAACAACTGTGATGGTGTTCCTTCCTTCTTGGACAAATCTTGTGATGTCAAATTCGTGCATCATGTGTGGCCCTTTTGAAAACCCGACAAAGCTGCCGTTTATGAACACATAAAATGCTGAGTCTACCCCTTCAAATACAACAAATATTTCTTTGTCTAAGTCTTCTTGAGAAATATAAAAATCTCTTTTGTAGACACCTGTTGGGTTTATATCTGGCACAAACGGTGGGTCGACAGGGATTGGGTATCGGGTATTTGTGTAGATTGGTATGTCTTGACCAAACATCTGAAAATTACTGGGAACAATAATCTGGTCAAAATCGCAGGTTTTTGGATCTGCCAAGATTATATCCTCTGTCACCATGCAGGGCATATCAAAAAGTTTAAAATACCACTTTCCATTCAGTAGCCTAAAAGAATTTGAAAGTTCCCATTCATTTTCAAGAGCTTTTTGAGGATTGTCAAAAGGTATAAAAGAACTTCTTGGCTCTTCCATATTTATGTGTTGAATTTTGGGATTTTGATAAAAATTTTTGTCAAGCATGAATTTCACCTCACATTTTTAAAATAACTATGGTTTTTATATACATTATTCATTTTAATTTATTAGCAGATGAACATACAATATCAAAAAACTAAAAATGATATAAAGATATTAAGCCAAACCACATGACAAAAATATAAGGAGCTGCCGTGGTTTGACAGCTCCTTTTTTGATTAGTTCTCTGGCGGTTTGTACTTGCCTGCAACCAAGTCTTCTAAGTCTTTCAACACCTTTTGAACCTGTTCTTTTGCAATCACAAAATCAGACTTTCCATTTCGAACAACCATGTAAAAGTCGTCGTTGTAAGGAATGTACTCCATCACATCAACCTTTTTGTTGACAAGATAGAATTTCATGGTGACCTCAGGTGTGCCTGTTGGCTTTTTGTCGTTTTCACCGTCAATTAGAAGGCCAATGATTTCTTGATAGAACTTTTTGAATGTGTCTTCATCAATCTTTCTTCCGTCAGCCTGGAAGTTATATTTGTACTCATCAGTTTCCTCTTCGCTTGTAGCTTTTTTGATGAGCTTTTTGTCAAGTATAAGTGTATGTTTCTTCTCTTTAGTAAAGATTTCAATCTTGTCAACATAATCAATATTTACAATATAAGCAAACTTTTCTATAAGGTCAAAAGGCTTTATGGTGTTCATGAAATCTGTCTTATAAGTCGACATTGTGAAGACAACTTTAGAGTCTGCCATTTTGCAGTAAACAGTTGAGTCATCTGCATTGTTGCCGACAAAAAGGTGCAAAGTGTTTTTGTTGTCCTTTACAATAAGCTCTATCCTTGGCGATTGCAGTCCATACTTAGGATT
This sequence comes from Caldicellulosiruptor acetigenus, assembly GCF_026914305.1. Lineage (NCBI taxonomy): Bacteria > Bacillati > Bacillota > Caldicellulosiruptorales > Caldicellulosiruptoraceae > Caldicellulosiruptor > Caldicellulosiruptor acetigenus. Next base: position 205,577 of record NZ_CP113866.1, read on the forward strand.
GTAGACATCTTCGCCAACTATGTCTTCCGGGCTGAAGTTTGGAACATTTTCAATGAACTCTGAAAACTTATCGCTTGATACTCCAACTGGCTGGCTGTATGGCTGAACCAAGTTCCACAGTCTTACATAGTACTTCCATTCATTTTCTTTTGAATTTTTCTCGTCAACTTTTTTGATTTCAATTGTCGGCTGACCTTTTCTTACAAGTTTCACATAGGTGATATTTTGAGTGTCAATCTCTGGTATTTTAACACTCAGAAGCTTCTGAGGTTTTATTGTAAAGTTTTCTGCATGGTTTGTCCACACAACATAGACTTTCGGATCACCTTTTTTCATTAAATAGTAAGTGGAAGTTATGGGTGTTTCTGACCCAAGATAAAATGTGACTTTTTTCCCGTCGCTGAAAGTTGCCTCAACAATTGATTTTGGGTTGTCAAGCCCGTATTTTTTGAGGTCTTTGGGGTTGGTATCAGCAACCTTTTCAGCTGTCATTTGAGCGCACGAAAATGCTATATCGTCTATCTTGTCCTGGTCAAAATAAAGGGGGTTGTTGATTCCATTTACAATCCACTTATCTTTGACCTTTTCAAGGACAAGGTGAACATCGTCATGCTTAATATCTATCTTTGTAATCTTATTTCTATCAAAATTTGTTACAGTAACAGAGGCTGAAGAGGACTTTTTTTCTTCAGCCTCTTGTTTTTTCTTGTTCACATAACTTACATAAAAGTAGGCGCCAATTACAAGCACCAAAACTAAAAGTACCGATACAATTGTGAAAAGCCTATTCTTCTTCTTTCTCATAGATGTCTCCTCCTCAGCCAGATAGTAAGGCCTAATACCAGAATAACAACAGGTATTCCAACAACAGCAATTGCTGCCCAGATCATAGCCTGTGTTGTGCTAATATTGAGCCTGAAGGTTGTAAGGTCTTTTGGCTGGATCTGCAGATTGTCTTTTTTGTCCTGCAGCCAGTTAAGAGCGTTTATTACAAAGTTCAGGTTTCCAGGAACGCTTTTTGAAAACTGAGCATTTAAAAATGTTGCATTGCCAACTATCACAACCTTTGCATCTCTTGGCCTTAATTTTGCGTTGAGAGCATCAGCTTTATCGGTGATTGCAACAGCCAAAGTGAATGGGCCGCTCTCATCACCTTTTTCTTTGCTAAAAGATGTTGAGTTCAAATCCTTTCTCAGCCATGAGTTAGATGTTGTTGTAAGAAGCTTTTCGATGGTGATTGTTCTTTTTTTGAACTTTGTTTCCACAATTGGCTGGGCATTTGGTATGAGCATGTACATGTTGTTAAGATCAATTGGGTTTACAATATCGTGTGATTCAAACTTTGGAAGTATCCACACAGGATTTCCTGCGTTGTAGTTGTTGTCACCTTCCATGACAATTCCGTGTTCGAGTCTGACTCCCAAGCTTTCAAACAGACTGTTGAAGTTTTTGAGCTCATCTTTCAGTAGGTCAATCAAAAACATTACACGCCCGCCGCCATTTATATAGTCTTTTAGTTTTTTAAGCTCAATGTCTGAGATGTCTGTCTTTGGAGAGATTACTATCACAGCTGTTGCATCCTGAGGTACGCTCTTTTCAGTAAGAAGGTTTAAATCTCTTATCTCATAGTTTGCAGCCTCAATCTCGCTTGAGATGCCAAGTCCAACAAGCGTGTCCTCTCCATGACCTTTTAGCTCATACAATACAGGGCTTTTGTCAGATGTAACATACAGGATAGCAGGTGTCAGTTTTTGTTCAATTGTAAGACCGGTGACATTTGACTCGCCTGTCTGTTCATCGTATGAATAGTCGACCATATCGTATCTGTTTATTACCCTGAACTTGTTGCCGCTTTCGACAATGAGCGAACCTTCATCAATGCCTGAGCCACTTGTATCATATTTTTTAACAAACCCTGGGTTTTTGTAAGGGTCTATGTATTTAATTTTTACATGCGAGGATTTTTCAGCATATTTTTGGATAAACTCAGATATCACAGGATTTTCATTTCCAGTTGGGAAAAGAGCATAGATTGTGACCTCTTTTTTTAGATTTTTCAAAAGGTCAACCGTGGGCTTTGAAAGTGAGTATAGCCTGTTGTGTGTAAGGTCAAGCTTTGCTGGAATTTGGCCAACTAAAAGGTTTAGAACTATCAGGATAGCGATTACAGATGCGGTCAGCATAGCAGCATATCCGCCGTATTTGAACTTTCTTGTATTAAATGAGCTTTTTATAGCCTTTAAATCAAGCTTCACCATTTCTTCCCCCTTTTTTAGCTCCATCTTCTTTTCTCAAGGACTCTTATTGTGAGGAATATAAACACGAATATAAATGATAAATAGTACACTATTGATGACAAATCCAAAAGTCCGTTTGTGAATTTTTGATATCTACTCAAAAGCGAGAACCACTTAAAAAATCTAACTATAGCATTGTCATAAAACTCTGGTTTTAAGATGTACACCGCAACAAATGCTGCTGTTCCTAAAGCTGCCGCTGAAACGCTGATAATTATATTTCTTATCGTAAGATAAATCCATGCGCTAACTAGCCCAACAAGAATTAGCACAAATATAAATCCTGCAACTCTGTCTGTTGGGAGTGCAGATTCAAGCCAGTCCACAACCCATGTCAAAAGCAGCGCAGAAAATGTCACAACAGCTGCAATGAACTGGTTGTCTGTCAGTGATGATATAAAAAGACCTACTGAGATAAATGAACATCCAAGAAGGAAAAATCCTATATATGCACCCAAGGTTTCTGCAACAGGAATGTCGCCGTAAAAAGAAAGTATTATGGGGTACAATATGGTAACAGCAATGGTAATAACAAAAACAGTAACAGCAGCTAAATACTTACCAAGCACGATTTCTGTAAGTTTCAATGGCGATGTTAAAAGAAGCTGGTCTGTCTTTGTTCTTGCCTCTTCACTCAAAAGTCTCATTGTCAAAACTGGCACAACAACTAAGAATATGAATGTTATGTTACCAAGCACTGATGTATAGTTCGGGCTTGCTGGGAACAGGTTTGACACTGCAAAGAAAAATCCCGAAATCAAAAGGAAAAATCCCATGAATATATAACCTGTTGGTGTTGAATAGTATATCTTTAACTCTTTTTTCAAAACTGCGCTCATACAGCTTCAGCCTCCTTCTCCTCGGTTGTGAGCTGCAGGAATATCTCCTCAAGCGTCAGGTCAACCGCTCTCATCATCAGAATAGGTAGTTTTGCCTCGCTCAGCGCATAGAATATATCTGCCCTTATATCCATCTCGTTTTCTGCTTCAACAATAACCTCAACAGTGTTTGGTTCTTTTGGACCGATAAATTCTATGTATTTTACACCCGGTACCTTTTCAAGTATTCCATAAAGCTTTTGTCTTTGACCTAATACTCTCAGTTGAAGTTTGCTTCCGTGAGTAAGTCTTTTGGATAGATTCTCGGGTGTGTCACTTGCAACTATCTTTCCTTTGTTGATTATAAGAACTCTTTCGCAAACAGCACTGACCTCTGGCAGGATATGTGAGCTTAAGATTATTGTGTGTTCGCTTCGAAGATTCTTTATAACAGACCTTATTTCAATTATCTGCTTTGGGTCAAGTCCAATTGTTGGCTCGTCCAAAATCAAAACAGGTGGATTTCCGATTAAAGCCTGGGCAAGTCCCACTCTCTGCTTGTATCCCTTTGAAAGATTTTTTATGAGCCTGTTTCTCACATGGGCAATGCCAACAGTTTCCATTATCTTATCCATACTTCTTTTTTTCTCTTTTTTATCCACCTTTTTGATATCGCTCACAAAGTCAAGGTATTCTTGCACAGTCATGTCCATGTAAAGCGGTGGGTTTTCAGGAAGATATCCTATTCTTTTTTTCACTTCTTCTGGTTCTTCTAAGATGTCAAATCCGTCCACATATGCAGTACCTTCTGTAGGTGATAGGTATCCTGTGATTATATTCATTGTTGTAGATTTTCCAGCACCGTTTGGACCCAAAAAACCAACAATCTCCCCCTTTTGTACCTCAAACGAGATGTCGTGTATTGCGTAGTGCTGGCCATACTTTTTGGTTAAGTGTTCGACCTTTATCAAAAATTATCCCTCCTCCAAAATCAATAAAGTATATAGACGCTCAACTTTAATTATAGTATAAACTATATCACAATGTGTTAACAATTTGTTAAATAAAAAAATAGATAGAGGTGAAAATATTGCAAAGAAGCAAATAAAAAAGCTGCCCCGTAGATTGGCAGCTTTTTGTATGTGAATGCTCTTTAATTCTTTACACCTTTCAAAAAAGCTATATCTTGCATATTCTTCCCACAAACAGATTCGATTACAACCATGTCTTTTTCAAGCCTTGTTATCTTCTCAGAGTTTTCCTCGGTCTTTACAAAAAGCAGCTGGTGTTCTTCTTTGTTTTTTGATATCTCAGAAGAAAGTAGCCCTTCAATCCGTGCAAGCTGATGGGTAAAATTGTCATGTTCCGCTTTGTTTACCTGCGCTAAGTGCTCTAAGGCTTTTAGAATCTGGGTGTTTTCTGCAACCTGAAGTTCTAACCTTTCAACTCTCGCCTCAAGTGAATCCATTCTCTTTTCAAGGCTTTCTACTCTTCTTTCGAGACTCTCAACTCTTCTTTCGAGACTTTCAACTCTCCTTTCGAGGGCTTCAACTTTCTTTTCAAGGTTTTCAACCCTCTTTTCAAGGCTTTCAACCCTCTTTTCAAGCCTGTCAACCTTTTGGTCAACTGCAGTTACTTTTTCAAGTATTAGCTCCAGTATTTCCCTATCACTCATTGTTTTTCTCCTCAAAGCTTTGCTTGTTTTTCTTAATTATAACACAAACAAGGAATAAAAATCTATACAATTATATCCAGAAAACATAAGCTATAAATATAAGATACAGCACTCCACCAAACAAAAGTGCAATGGGATTGACATTCTTCTTAACTTTTACCCAAATAAGATTTAATACAGCAGAGCAGAAAGCCAAAATTGCCGAGACCATTGTGATTCCTTTCAGGTTCCATGGTGTAAAAATTATGCCAAAAACAACAGGAACAGATGACTGAAATACCATAGCACCTGTTATGTTTCCGAGTGCAAGTGTGTCTTTTTTCTTGCCAATCCATATTACAGAGTTCAGCTTTTCAGGAAGCTCTGTTGCAATTGGTGTGATGATGATTGAAAGAACAAGTGCTGAGATTCCAATCAAAGTTGCAACTTTCTGGACATATTCAACAAAAAGGTGTGCACCAAAGATTATTATAGCAAGTGACAGAATAAGCTGGACGCTTATCCAAAGAAGGTTGTTTGGAAGTTTTAAAAACCTTGTGAAATACAGCTCTTCAAGCTCTTGAGTTTCTTCATTTTCAGACTCATCCGCAAGCGTCTTTTTTACATAGATAAGATAAGCAACAAAAAGAGTGATAGCAATTATTGTTCTAATTAGCTTATGGTTTTGTATAAAAGTTGTAGCAACAGCAATGCCATAGACAATCATAAAGTAGGTAAGGTCTCTTTCAAATACGCTCAGGTCAACATTCATTTTTAAGGTTCTTTTTTTGAGCAATGTGTAAACTATAACTGCCAGCCCTGTTATGAAAAAAGCAAGTGTTCCAAGCATAAAAGGTGCACCGGCAATCGCACCAATTCCAACTTCATTTGAACTTTCACCCTTTGAAAAAAGAATGGCAATAATGGGTATAATGGTTTCTGGTAGTGCAGTGCCAACCGCAGCTAAAATGCTCCCAACTGCTCCCTCGGCAAGGTTTAGCTTTTTCCCGAACCATTCAACAGCGTTTGTAAAAAAGGTACAGCCCATAAGTATAACAAATAGAGAAATAATTAGTTTCAAGATATATCCTGCTACCATTTTGTCATCCCTTTCTTTTGTTAATGTTTCTCAATAAGAATACTACTCTTAAATAAAAAGTGTCAAGAAGAGGATGCTTTCTGACCTCTTCTTGACAAAGCTTTTGGAATTATTCTTTATGGAAGTGCCGTGTAAAATATTTTACAACTTCCACAATAGGGATAATAGAAAGTGACGCAAAAATTACGATTGCCCACTGTGAAAAGTTAAGGTATGCGAGCTTAAATAGCTCTCTCAGCGGTGGAACTAATAGCACTACAACCTGAAGCAAAAACGAGGCTATAAAAGCAAGATTTAAATATTTGTTTGAAAATACACCCATTTTGAATAGCGAATTAATGTTTGAACGCACATTGTATGCATGTGTAAGTTGTATGAGGCTGAGCGTCATGAAAGTCATGGTGATTGCAGTTTTGTGGTCATATAATTTGTTTCCTATAAAGAATACCATTAATGTTATCAAGCCTTTTAGAAAACCTTGATACAAAATTGAAAAGCCAAGCCCACCTGCAAATATATTTTCTGAAGTTTTCTTTGGTTTTCTTTTCATTACATCACTTTCTGCTTTTTCCATACCAAGTGCTAAAGCAGGGAACGTGTCAGTCACAAGATTTACCCACAGGATATGAATTGGATACAATACTACCCAGTTTAAAAGTGTTGCCAAAAAGAGTGTTACAACCTCTCCAATATTTGAAGAAAGCAAAAACTGTATGGTTTTTCGTATATTGTCATAAATCTTTCTTCCTTCTTCAACAGCTGCAACAATTGTGGCAAAGTTATCATCTGCCAAAATAACATCAGATACGTTTTTGGTAACATCGGTTCCGGTTATTCCCATACCAATTCCAATATCAGCAGCTTTTAATGCAGGTGCGTCGTTTACCCCATCGCCTGTCATAGCAACTATTTTGCCATGACTTTTCCAGCTGCTTACAATTCTTAATTTGTGCTCAGGTGAGACTCTTGCATATACTCTCACTTCTTTTACTTTTTCTTTTAACTGTTGGTCATCTAATTTCTCAATTTCGCTACCAGTCAAAACTTGTGAAAGTTCATCTTTGCTTGTATCAATTATTTTTAATTCTTTTGCAATGGCTAAAGCTGTATCTTTATGGTCTCCTGTTATCATCACAGGTGTGATTCCTGCTTGGTAGCACACTTCAACTGCTCCATAAGCTTCTTTGCGTGGCGGGTCAATCATTCCAACAAGTCCTATAAAGATGAGGTTATCTTCAATGGTATTTTTATCTTCTAACTCATTTTTATCAATTTCTTTGTAAGCAAAAGCCAATACTCGCAGGGCGTTTGATGTCATTTCTTTGTTTGCTTGCAGGATTTTTTGGCGTATATTTTCATCAAGTGGGAGTATTTCATCATTTACCATTATAAACTTACACTTATTAATTATTACATCGACAGCGCCTTTGGAAAATACCAGAAGTTTTTGGTCATTTTTAATCTCATGCACAGTTGTCATCATTTTTCTGACAGAATCAAAAGGTACTTCATATACTCTCTTAAAAACCTTTTCGATGGCGTTCTTGTTCAATCCCTTTTCATAAGCAAATTTTACTAAGGCAATTTCGGTAGGGTCACCTATAAACTGGGGCTGTTTATCAACCAAATCAAGTTTGACGTCATTACAAAGTGCCATTATCTGAAGTAGGGTTTTAGTTGCATTATCTTCATGTTCAAGATTTTCGCTCAAGTTATCATTACAATAGACTTTCACAACATTCATCTTGTTTTGAGTAAGTGTCCCCGTTTTGTCAGAACAAATAACTTCTACTCTTCCTAATGTCTCAATCGAAGAAAGTCTTCTTATTATAGCGTTTCGTTTTGCCATTCTTTGAACACCAATTGCCAGAACAATTGTTACAACAGCGGGAAGTCCTTCAGGGATTGCAGCAACAGCCAATGACACAGCTGTCAAAAACATTTCAAATACATCTCGCTTATAAAGCAATCCTGTCACAAAGACAATAAATGCAATTGCCAGAATTCCAACTGTAAGATATTTCCCGATTTCTTCTAACTTTTCATGAAGAGGAGTTTTAGTATCAATTGCAGATTGGAGGTTGACAAAGTTTGCAATTTTGCCTATCTCTGTTTTCATGCCTGTTGAAACAACCACACCTTTTGCTCGACCATATGTTACAATTGTTCCCATGAAAGCCATATTGGTTCTCTCTGCAAGAGGTGTTGACTCAGCAAGAACGTCATTTGCATCTTTTTCAACAGGGACAGATTCTCCAGTTAAAGCTGACTCATCAATTTTAAGATTGAAGCTTTCAATGAGCCTCAAGTCTGCTGGAACAATATCCCCTGCTTCAATCTCAATTATATCGCCAACTACTATTTCATCGGTTTTAATCTGCATCAGGTGGCCATCTCTGTAAACCTTTGCATATGGCATATTAAGTTTTTTGAGAGCATCAATGGCTTTTTCAGCCTTTAGTTCCTGGGCAACTCCAAAGACTGCGTTGATGAGCAGTACTGCCAAGATGATTGCGGCATCTGCTGCTTCGCCAAGAAGAATTGAGATTATAGCCGCAGCAAACAGTACAAGTACCATTACATTTTTGAATTGTTCCAGGAAAAGAGCAAATATGGATTTCTTTTTTCCTTCTTCAATTACGTTTTTTCCATATACTTTGAGTCTTTCTTCTGCCTCTTCAAAGGAAAGTCCGTTTAAACTGGTTTTAAGATTCTCCAAAACGGTCTCTACAGTTTTAGAGTGAAAATCAGAAAAATTTTGATTCAAGCTCAAATCCCTCCTTCTTCAAAAGTGTTTTGAAGAGCTTTTAAAACTGCTGACAAAAACTATTATGGGTTTTGCAAAATCTTTTTAAAGACAAATAAAAAAGACTTTTAACATGTGACGGTGAATCACATGTTAAAAGTCTCGCACACCCTATTTTGGGCCCTTATCCCCAGAGAAAGGTCTTTTAAAATACCTTTCTCGCGAATGTTGAGGACAAGGCTTTTGGTGCTACTCCCTTTTAACAAAGAGCAGAACCTATTTTTAGTTTTTATCCAAAAGCTATTTATTATTTTACAGTAAAACTAAACTCTTTTCAATACCATATTTATAGCTCATACTGATGCCCTTTTCGTCTTTTGCCCATCAATGGTCCTTCAAGCCAGAACATTGTTGGGTCTTCTAATGCCTCAACTATTTCATGAAAGTCGCCCATCTTGGTCCAAAGCATGTCACCTTTTTCAAGTATGTATTCTTTCTCTTCTGAAATGACCTTTAACTTCCCTTCAAGCACAAAATAGTACTCATCACAGTCATGCATATGCCTTTCTACAATGTTTTTCTGCCCTTTTTTGTAATAAGCTATACCCCACTTTGCTTTGGCATTTTCTCACCTCTAAAAATTCATTTTTCGGTCTGACTGTGTTATACTTAAATTCTACCCTATAACCATTGCAATTAAAAGATACAATCAAAATTTTTTATCTTTTATCTTCCTGCATAAAGGTTTACAAGCTTCACATCAAAATTGCAAGTTTTTTGTTTTCAACTTGCAGCTTACAAAAAATTCTCTTCAATTTATTATTGATTGTTTAACAATTTGCTGCTATAATTAAACTTAACCCATTGTATACATGTATAAATGTTGTTTTTTGTATGCAAAAGATGTTATTTTTTTAGAAGTAAAAAACTCAATAGTAAATAATTTTCAATTTATATACACAGGAGGTATAGAAATTGTTAAGGGAAGGGCAAGTTAGAATTCCGTCTGGTTGTGCTATTTCGGGGTTTATTAACAAAAAAGGTGTGAGGATTTCTGGCACAGACATCATCAATTCCATTGCCATCATGAAGGAAAGAGGAAATGGGCTTGGTGGTGGATTTGCAGCGTATGGAATCTATCCTGACAGAAAAGATTGGTATGCTTTTCACCTATTTTTTGATGATATAAAGGCAAAAGAGGATACAGAGCACTTTTTAAACCATAACTTTGAGATATTGGAAAGCGAAGTAATTCCAACAAGAAAGGTTTCAAGCATTCAAAACAGCCCGATTGTCTGGAGATATTTTGTAAAGCCACTTGAGAAAAGATTGAGAGATACAGAAAAAACAGAAGAGGATTTTGTTGTTGACAGTGTAATGTTTATAAACAGTAGAATTGACGGTGCGTATGTATTTTCAAGTGGCAAGAACATGGGTGCATTCAAAGGGGTTGGATATCCAGAGGACATAGGCGAGTTTTTCAGGATTGACGAGTACAAGGCATATATCTGGACAGCGCACTCAAGATTCCCAACAAACACGCCAGGCTGGTGGGGCGGTGCGCATCCGTTTACACTGCTTGACTGGTCAATTGTCCACAATGGCGAAATTTCGTCATATGGAACAAATTACAGATACTTAGAGATGTTTGGTTACAAGTGTACACTTAGGACTGACACAGAGGTCATGGCATACCTTTTTGACCTTCTTTTGAGAAAGCACAAGCTTTCTGTTGAGATTGCAGCCAAAGCCCTGGCAGCTCCGTTTTGGAGTGTGATTGACAGACAGAGCGAACAAGAAAGAGAAAAGCTCAAAGCAATAAGAGCAGTGTATGCATCTTGCTTGGTGAACGGGCCGTTTTCGATAATCTTGGGATTTTCAAATGGAATATTAGCGCTTAACGATAGAATTAAGCTGCGACCGCTTGTTGCTGCACAAAAAGGTGATTTTGTATATGTTGCATCTGAAGAGGCAGCAATAAGAGAAATCTGCAAAGACCCGGAAAAGGTCTGGATGCCAAAAGGCGGAGAGCCTGTGTATGTTACTTTGGACGAAGGGGTGATAGTATGATTTCGCTATATGAAAATGAGTTTGAGGTTGTAAGGGATGAAACAAAGTGCATAAGATGCAAAGTTTGTGTTCGCCAGTGTGCAAATGAGGTTCATGAATATGATGAAGAGGAAGACAGAGTAGTTGCAGACTCATCAAAGTGTGTTGCATGCCATAGATGTGTTGTTATGTGCCCAACAAAGGCGCTTACCATCAAAAAGACAGAAAATGCATTCAAGGAGAACGCTAACTGGACACCTTCTTATATAAATGAAATATACAAACAGGCAGAGACAGGCGGAATACTTTTAACTGGTATGGGAAATGATAAACCAATACCAATTTACTGGGATAGGCTCTTAATAAACGCAAGCCAGGTTACAAATCCGTCAATTGACCCGCTGAGAGAGCCGATGGAGCTCAAAACATTTATTGGCAGAAAACCTGACAAGCTTGAGTTTGACGAAAATGGGAATCTTAAAACAAAGCTTCCGCCCCAGCTTGAATTAGAAGTACCTATTATGTTTTCTGCAATGTCGTTTGGTTCAATATCGCTCAATGCCTGTGAGTCTTTGGCAGCAGCAGCTGTTGAAGTGGGAACATATTGGAACACAGGCGAAGGTGGACTTCATCAGAAGCTCTATAAATACAAAGAAAGAGCAATTGTTCAGTGTGCATCAGGAAGATTTGGTGTTGACGTTGACTATTTGAACGCAGGTGCGGCAATTGAGATAAAGATTGGTCAGGGTGCAAAGCCGGGAATTGGCGGGCACTTGCCTGGTGAGAAGGTTGGCGAAGAAGTATCAAGAACAAGAATGATTCCAATTGGCTCTGATGCTATTTCACCAGCTCCGCACCATGATATTTACTCAATTGAAGATTTGCGCCAGCTCATATTTGCTTTAAAAGAAGCAACAAACTATACAAAACCTGTGGGTGTTAAAATTGCAGCTGTTCACAACGTTGCGGCAATTGCCTCTGGTATTGCAAGAGCAGGTGCTGACTTTATCACAATCGATGGTGTGAGAGGTGGCACAGGTGCAGCACCACTCAGAATTAGAGACAATGTTGGTATTCCAATAGAACTTGCTTTGGCAGCTGTTGATTCGCGCTTGAGAGAGGAAGGAATTAGAAACCAGGTATCAATCATTGTTGCAGGTTCAATTAGGAATAGTAGCGATGTTGTGAAGGCTATAGCACTTGGTGCTGATGCAGTCTACATTGGAACAGCGGCGCTCATTTCATTGGGCTGTCATGTTTGCCAGAAGTGCCATACAGGAAAGTGTAACTGGGGAATAGCAACACAGGACCCTGTTTTGGTAAAAAGACTCAATCCTGAGATTGGAGCAAGAAGAGCAGCAAACCTTTTGAAGGCTTGGAGCCATGAGATAAAAGAGATGCTGGGTCTTATGGGAATAAATGCTCTGGAGAGCTTGAGAGGAAATAGACTTATGCTCAGAGCAGTTGGACTTACAGAGAAAGAGATGGAAATCTTAGGTGTCAAGCATGCAGGAGAGGGGGTATAGGCTTTGGCAAAAAAGATTTTCCCGAAAGAAGATGTGTGTGTAGGGTGCCACCTGTGCGAGGTTTACTGTGTGTATGCTCACTCTAAATACAAAAAACCAAATGCGAAGGCTCATGAGCTTGTAAAGCTTTATATAAAGCATAAAGATTCAAAACCAACACCGAGAATTTTGGTTGAAGAAAAAAGTGGAACTTGGACCACATTTGCCCTACAGTGCAGACACTGCGATGATGCTCCATGCACAAAGGCGTGTATCACAGGTGCAATGAAGAGGCTTGAAGATGGAAGGATAGTTTGCGATGAGGAAAAGTGTGTTGGGTGCTGGTCGTGCATAATGGCATGCCCACACGGGGCTGTGCGAAGAGGTGAGAACAAGAAAGCTGCATCAAAATGTGATTTGTGCTTGGAGCTCGGCGAGCCTGCATGTGTCAAGAACTGTCCGAATGAAGCCCTTGAAATCAAAGAGGTGTAAAAAGGGGGAAGAGCTTATCAATGAAGTATGTTATAATAGGTAACTCTGTTGCTGCGTGCGGATGTATTGAAGCAATAAGAAAGGTTGATGCGCAAAACCCTATTGTTGTTATATCAGATGAAAAGTACAGGGTATATTCAAGACCGCTCATCTCTTACTACCTTGGCGGGAAAGTTGACGAGAGCAAGATGTATATCAGAGATGAGGACTACTATGAGAAAAACAAGGTAGAAACAAAACTTGGCAAAAAAGCAGTAGCAGTTGATTTCAAGAACAAAGAAGTTATACTTGACGACGGTGAAAAAGTAAAATACGACAAACTCTTAATTGCAACAGGTGGAAAGCCTTTCATCCCGCCTACAAAAGGGTTTGAACTCAAAAATGTGTTTACATTCATAAAGTTTGATGATGTGAAGGCGATAGATGAGGCTATCAAAAATGGGGCAAAAAAGGCGGTAGTTATTGGTGCGGGCCTGAGCGGGCTCAAAGCAGCAGAAGCACTCATCAAAAGGAATTTAGATGTAACTGTTGTTGAGCTTGCAAACAGGATTTTAGGTTCTATACTGGATTTGGAGGCGTCAAAAATAGTCCAGGATGAGCTTGAAAAGCATGGTATAGTTTTTAAGCTTGAAACATCTGTTGATGAGATAATAGGCGATGGCAAGGTTGAAAAAGTAAAGCTCAAAAATGGTGAGGTTTTAGATGCCGACATAGTTGTGTTTGCGATAGGTGTCGTTCCAAACATTGACTTTTTAAAGGGCACAGAACTCAAAATCAACCGCGGAATTGTTGTAAACAACAAAATGGAAACAAATATAGAGGATGTGTATGCCGCAGGTGACTGTGCAGAAGGATACGACTTTGTATTTGAGCAGCAAAGGGTAATTCCAATCTGGCCAAATGCTTATAACCAGGGCGAGACAGCAGGATATAACATGGCAGGGGTTGAAAAGACATTTGACAGAGGTTTTCCAATGAACTCAATAGGGTTTTTTGATGTGCACATGATAACAGCAGGAATTGTTGTGCCAACATCAAGTGACATAGAAGTCTTGGTAAAACATGACAAGGAAAAGAATACTTACAGAAAGATATATCTCAAAAATGGCAGAGTTGTTGGCTTTATGTTTATAAACTCAATTGACAGAGCAGGTATGATAACTAATATGATAAAAGAAGGCTTTAACGTTGAGAGTATAAAACACAGGCTTCTTGAAGAGGACTTTGGATATTTAGATTTGCCAAAGGAAATAAGGCAAGAGAAGATTTTAGGGGGTGCAAAAGCTTAAAATGGCACACAACAAGCTTACAATAGATGCAAAAGGCATACATTACAAAGAATTGAATGAGATGATAGAAAACGCTCTGAATGAAGGATATAAAGAGATAGATTTGGTAAACGTAAACGGCCAGCGTTACATTGGCGATGGATTGACATTCCCGGATAGAAAACTTAACATCTATGGCACCCCTGGAAACGACATGGCTGCGTTCATGAACGGCCTTACAATTGAGGTATTTGCAAACGGTCAGGATGGTATTGGAAACACCATGAACGCAGGCAAGATAATAGTTCATGGTTCTGCAGGGGATATTATAGGCTATGGAATGCGCGGCGGCGAGATTTTCATAAAAGGCGATGTTGGCTACAGAGTTGGAATTCACATGAAAGAGTATCAAGACAAGATTCCTGTTTTAGTTGTGGGTGGAAAAGCAGGGGATTTTCTTGGTGAGTACATGGCAGGTGGAAGGATAATTGTGCTGGGTCTTACATTAAAAGATGGTGAGCCTATAACAGGGCTTTACTGTGGCACAGGTATGCATGGTGGTGTAATGTATCTTCGCGGAGAACTGCAGCCATATCAGCTTGGGAAAGAGGTTAAAGTTGTTGATATGGAAGAAGAGGATTACAAGTTCATTGACAAATATGTTACAGAGTTTGTAAAGCTTTTTGGATATAGCAAAGAATATATAATGTCAAAGCCTTTTTACAAGCTAATTCCTTACAACAAACGCCCATATGGAAAGCTGTACGCTTATTAATAATCCAGAATATGACATCTGGCCAGTGGCAGAAGATTGTGCCATTGGCCGTTTTGCAATTTTACTGGGAAGTTTTACAAACAGGGGGTTTTAAGTTGGACTCTATTGATATAATTGCCTTACAGATGATAAAATATTTCAAAAATGATGTGAGAAGAATAAACCATGCACTCAAAGTGTTCTCATTTGCAAGGCTGATTGGAAAGGCGGAAGGTTTGGACAGTAAAAAACAGTATGTTTTAGAAGCTGCTGCGCTTTTGCATGATATTGGTATTAAGGTGTGTGAGCAAAAATACGACTCAACAGCAGGTCATCTGCAGGAGATTGAAGGACCAGAGGTTGCAAAAGAAATTTTGTTGCCCATGAATATTGAAAAAGACACACTTGAGAGAATACTTTTTCTCATTGGCAACCATCATTCATATTCAAAGATAGATGACATTGACTTTCAAATCCTTGTTGAAGCAGATTTTCTTGTAAATATATATGAAGACTCTGTGGAAATCGAAACAATAAAGAGTATAAAGCACAAATACTTTAAAACCACGATGGGACTTTTCCTGATTGAAAAGATGTTTGAAGTATGAGGTAGAACTGGTAGCATGGCCGGCTGCAAATAGGATTTGCGCTGGTCTTCAAAAAAATAAAATCTGTAGGATGGTAGAAGGGGGATTGATGGTAGTATGGATTTATTTTTAAGTGTCTTACCAATTCTGCTTGTCTTATTTCTTCTCATCTTTGCAAAGAAGACTGCAGATGTTGCAGGGCTTGTCGGATGGGTGGCAACAGCTTTAATTGCTATTGTGTATTTTAAAACCTCATTTGATGTTGTGTTAAAATCATCCATAATGGGATTTTTAGCTGCTCTTCCAGTTTCTTTAGTTGTTGTCACATCAATCCTGCAGCTCAATGTCATGGAGTCAGCAGGTGCGATGAAAAGAATTATTGTGTTTGTAAAAGGCTTATCAAAGGATGACAAGGTGTTCCAGGCACTGATTCTGAACGTAGGGTTTGGAACATTTTTGGCAGCAACCGGAGCGGTCCCTGTGACTGTGCTTCCACCAATTTTGATTGGTCTTGGTTATTCCACCTTTGCTGCAATTGCCCTGTCTGCAGTCGGGTTTGATGCGCTGTGTACATATGCTCTTCTTGGTACACCTTTGGTTGTATTTTCACAGATTGCAAATGTGGATTTGATAACGTCAGCAAGATACTTTTTGCCATTTGTTGGAGTTGTTTCATTTACAATATCTCTTGCAATGCTTTTTATAATTGGCAATAGCAAGTTTGTCAAAAGAGGGTTTGTGCCTGCTATAATTGTCGGGCTTACATCCTATGCAGCAGCAGAACTAGCAATTTTGGTAAAAGCACCAGTTATCACTGGCATCTTTGCAGGGATTCTTATAATGCTTGTCATGATGGCAATACTCAAACTTCTTGGCAAAAGAGTATATGACTCAAGCCATTTTACAGAAGAAGATAGAAAAGTTGAAAAAACAATGGGGATAATAAAAGCAACATCGCCGTGGATACTGCTGGTTGTCTTTATTCTAATTACAAATCTTATTACCCCTATAAGAGAGTTTCTATATGACAAACTTTCAATGCCAGTTGAAGTAATGAAAGGTCCAAAAATAAAGCCCATTTTCACAAGGGTAATCTGGCAGTCATACACATGGATATTGCTCTCAACAATTATTTCAATCTTCATCTTCAAAATGAATGGCAAGGAACTGAAGAGTGTATGGGAAAAGACAAAATCAAGAATTCCAAAACCTTTCTGGTCTTCAACTGTGTTTTTCCTGATGGCTTATGTCATGATGTACTCAGGCTATCAAAAGACATCAAACGGGTATGAACTTTTGCAAAAGACTCACAACATTGTGTATGTGCTTGCAGAATATTCGGCAAAAGGATTTAAAAACGCATATGCTTTTGTTGCTCCATATCTGGGCATCTTGGGCGGTTTCATTACAGGTACTGAAACATCCACCGTTGCCATGTTTGCAAAATATACCATTGAAACCTCAAACTTGCTTGGGCTGTCGCCGCTTTTGATGGTTGCAGCTGTTGCGTTTGGTGGTGGGCTTGCCTCTGGAATATCACCGTCAAAGCTTCAAAATGCAGCTGCTGCAATTGATGCGATTGGCCAGGAGTCAAAGGTCTTGAGAACAACGCTAATAATTTCCCTCATCATGGCGTTTGTTACAGGAATAATAAGTTTTCTGTTGAGAGGGTATACAATTCATTGAGAAAAAATATAGTTGAAAAAGAATCATATGAAGTGATATAATTAAATCAAATACAAAAGGCAACAAGAGATGTAAAAAGGTTGCCTTTTCTTTTGAAAGTAATTGAAAACGCTTTCTATTTTAATTACAAGCCTTTTTTTTGCCCCCAGCACAATTTTTAAAAGATTTAGAAAAATTGGAGGTGTATAGAGGTGTCAATTGAAAAAAGGGTAAACGAGCTTTTACAGAAGATGACAGTTGAAGAAAAGGTGTATCAGCTCACAAGCGTGCTTGTTCAGGACATCATGGAAAACGACAAGTTTTCGCCTGAGAAAGCTAAAAAGCTTATACCACACGGAATTGGGCAAATAACAAGAGTTGCAGGCGCAAGCAACTTGAGCCCTGAAGAGACAGCAAAGACTGCAAATGAAATTCAAAAGTTTCTGGTTGAAAACACACGGCTTGGAATTCCTGCTATGATTCATGAAGAGTCGTGCTCAGGTTTCATGGCAAAAGGTGCAACTGTATTTCCACAGAGCATCGGCGTTGCCTGCACGTTTGACAATGAGATTGTTGAAGAGCTTGCAAAGGTTATAAGAATTCAGATGAAAGCAGTTGGAGCTCACCAGGCTTTAGCTCCGCTCATTGACGTTGCACGGGATGCGCGTTGGGGAAGGGTTGAAGAGACGTTTGGAGAAGACCCCTACCTTGTTGCAAATATGGCTGTGAGCTATGTAAAAGGCATCCAGGGTGATGACATAAAAGACGGTATAGTTGCAACAGGTAAGCATTTTGTTGGGTATGCAATGTCAGAAGGCGGAATGAACTGGGCGCCTGTCCACATTCCTGAAAGAGAACTCAGAGAAGTGTATCTTTACCCGTTTGAGGTTGCAGTAAAGGTTGCAGGACTAAAATCTATCATGCCAGCTTATCATGAGATTGACGGAATTCCTTGCCATGCAAATAGAAAGCTTTTGACAGACATTGCAAGGGGTGAGTGGGGATTTGACGGCATATATGTTTCAGACTATGCAGGTGTAAGAAATATCCTTGACTACCACAAGGCAGTAAAAACATATGCAGAGGCAGCATACATTTCACTGTGGGCAGGGCTTGACATTGAGCTGCCAAAAATAGAATGTTTCACAGAGGAGTTTATAAAAGCATTAAAAGAAGGAAAGTTTGACATGGCGGTTGTCGATGCCGCTGTAAAAAGAGTTTTAGAGATGAAGTTCAGGCTTGGTCTTTTTGACAACCCATATATCAAAACCGAAGGTATTTTGGAGCTTTTTGACAACAAAGAACAAAGAGAGCTTTCACGAAAGGTTGCTCAAGAGTCCATGGTACTTTTGAAGAATGACAATTTCCTGCCACTTTCAAAGGATGTAAAGAAGATTGCAGTGATTGGACCAAATGCAGACTCTGTGAGAAACCTCTTGGGTGACTATTCGTATCCAGCACACATAGCAACACTTGAGATGTTCTTCATAAAGGAAGACAAAGGTGTTGGCAATGAAGAAGAGTTTGTAAGAAAAGTAATCAATATGAAATCTATCTTAGAGGCTATAAAAGACAGAGTTCAAAACAAAGCTGAGGTTGTATATGCAAAAGGCTGTGATGTTAATACTCAAGATGAATCTGGTTTTGAAGAAGCAAAGAAGGCAGCACAGGGTGCAGATGTAGTAATTTTGGTTGTTGGTGACAAGGCAGGTTTGAGGCTTGATTGCACATCAGGTGAGTCAAGAGATAGGGCAAGTTTAAAACTTCCTGGAGTGCAGGAAAAGCTCATTGAAGAGGTTTCAAAGGTGAACGAGAATATTGTAGTTGTGCTTGTAAATGGAAGACCTGTTGCGCTGGAAGGCATCTGGCAGAAAGCAAAAGCTATTTTGGAAGCATGGTTCCCGGGCGAAGAAGGAGCAGAGGCTGTAGCAGATGTTCTTTTCGGCGACTACAACCCGGGTGGCAAGCTTGCAATATCCTTCCCAAGGGATGTAGGACAGGTTCCGGTTTATTACGGGCACAAACCGTCTGGTGGAAAGTCCTGCTGGCATGGGGACTATGTTGAGATGTCAACAAAGCCTTTCTTGCCGTTTGGCTATGGACTTTCATACACAACTTTTGAGTACAAAAACTTTGTAATAGAAAGAGAAAAGATTTCTATGGATGAGAGCATTAAAATCTCAGTTGAGGTTGAGAACACAGGCAAGTACGCAGGCGATGAAATAGTTCAGCTTTACACAAGAAAAGAAGAGTTCTTGGTAACCCGCCCTGTAAAAGAGCTCAAAGCTTACAAGAGAGTACACTTAAAGCCGGGCGAAAAGAAGAAGGTTGTATTTGAAATCTTCCCCGACCAGTTTGCGTACTATGATTATGATATGAATAGGGTAATTTCACTTGGCACTGTTGAGGTCATGGTAGGAGCATCTTCAGAAGACATAAAGTTCACAGGGACATTTGAGATTGTGGGCGAAAAGAAGGATGCAAAAGAAATCAAAAATTATCTTAGCCGTGCGTGGTGTGAATAAAATTTTGTGTTTGTAAAAAAGGCTGCCGTTTGTCATAACAAAAAATCTGGTTGCGGTAGCCTTTTTTATTTGGTTTTGAAAACTATTTATTTAAAAGTTACTGGACATTTTATAATTCTATGTACCAAAAACATTTAATGTTTATAGATAAGCACATCTATGAAAAAATATATTTATTCTTGATTTTAATTAAAAGATGTTGAATCTATATCTCCCTAAACTTTTTATGCTGTTTTCTTGACAACAAAAGGATCTTCAAAAATTTTTTTTTGTGGTTTAATAATATCATAAATTGTGTTATTTTTCTCTTATGGTTGGTGTGTTTTTAAGCCTTAATATCTCAAGAATAAAAATATTTGTTTATTTCTACCATAACTATTTTGACATTAATAGTTATATTTTCTATTTAACAACTTTTTGGTTTAATTAATCGCTGTCTTTCGTATTTAATTCGATTAGTATATCTTTAATCAACACCTTTATATTGAAAAATAGATTTTATCATGATATTATTTAGCTGATAATACTAGGATGAAAAAAAGATGATTTATTATGAGTTTTCTTCAAATGATATTTAATAAGAGGTGGAAAATTATTGAGTATTTTAAATGATTTATTTAAAAACCCCATAATAGCTGCTATTAGAGATTTAGAAAAAATAGATGACCTCCAACAAAAACCAGTAAAGTGGGTGTTTTTATTAAAAGGAGATATTTTGAGTATAAAATATATTGTTAGTTACTTGAAAAAGATGCAGAAAAAAGTATTTATACATATTGACTTAATGGAAGGTATTGGAAAGGATGAGATAGGTGTAAAATTTATTGCTCAAGAAGTTAAGGCTGATGGGATAATTACTACAAAAAGTAATCTTGTTACTATAGCCAAAAGAGAAGGTTTGTTTACTATCCAAAGGATTTTCATAGTTGATAGTCAAGCAAAAGAAACAGCTGAAAAAGCTATAAAAGGTGTAAATCCAGATGCTGTAGAAATATTACCAGGTGTTATTGCAAAGGTAACCGAAAAAATTTGTAGTAGTGTAAATTATCCAGTAATTGTTGGCGGTTTGGTAGAGGAAGAAGATGAAGTTTTAGAAGCACTAAGAAGAGGTGCAGTTGGAGTGTCTACCAGTGCTGAAAAACTGTGGGATTTTATATACAACCAAGAATAAATGTTGTGAAATTGAAATGTATGAAATGATGATAAGTAAAATGTTATAAAAGGCATGTGGTGAGGACATATTTACCATCAATTCATTACTAAATAAGGAGCAAAAAGTACCCACTTTTCTGAAAATATCCTTGTATCTTGCCATCTTTGAGTTCTTTCCATAAATTTATCTTTTGTTTTGTATACCAACAAGCATGAATCATCAGAAAATATTTATCATTCTACTATATGCGAGTTCATTTTTTAATCTGGTTTGATCTTTCCTGTTTTTTGAAAATAGCATTTCTTTTTATAACTCTTTACTTTTCATCATTTTTGTGCACGTTTTTCGCTGTGGTAAATATCTCTACACCTATTCGAGAAAATGTGATAAAATATATTGACATTGTAGGACTAAAATATTATAATATAAACAAAGGTGCAAGGAAAATATACGCAAAAATAATAAATTAAATATAGAGTAATGCAGCAAACAAGCAAATAGCATTAAGAATTTGTATAAATTTTTGCCTATATTAAAAAATGAATATAGAATAATTGAATGAGAGAGAACGGAGAAGAAGGAGAAGTTCTCCCAGTGGCAAAAATGCCGGTGTGCAATTTATGCCAAGGGAGAACTTTTTTTGTTTTGTTTCCATCAGTTTGCCCTCAATATTTTTATAACTTTTAATGAAGGAGGAGGTGGTGGATGATATGAAATAGCATCACAGTTCTCATAAAAGTGATATATAGGGAGTCTTGAATGAAAAAAATAGTGAGAAGGAGGAATTTTAGAATGAAAAGAGTAATTTCAATTGCAATTGTGAGTTTGGTTATTTTATCACTTGTGTTAGTGGGTGGAGTTTATAGCGGTAATGTTACAAAAGCTGCTACTAAAGAAGGCAAAATTACTATTTGGGCATGGGACCCAAACTTTAATATAGCAATTATGAATGAAGCAAGTAATAGATACAAAAAGATAAATCCAAAAGTGAAATTTGAAATTGCTAATATGGCAAAAGCTGATGTGGAACAAAAACTAAATACTGTGCTTGCATCAGGAGTTAAAACAGGACTTCCAGAAATAGTTTTAATCGAAGATTATAATGCTCAAAAGTATCTAACTTCTTATCCAGGAGCTTTTGCAGATTTAACAAAGCATTTCAATTATAAAGATTTTGCACAGTATAAAGTTAGTTTAATGACACTCAAAGGAAAAGTGTATGGTGTGCCATTTGATTCAGGTGTTGTTGGCTGGTTCTACAGAAGCGATTACTTTTCAAAAGCTGGTTTTAAAGCAAATGATTTAATAAATATTACATGGGACAAATTTATTGAGATGGGCAAGATAATAAAACAAAAGACTGGAAAGTATATGGTAGGATTTGATCCTTATGATGGTGGCTTGATGAGAATAATGTTGCAATCTGCTGGAAGATGGTATTTTGATAAAAATGGTAAAGTTGATATTGCTAATAACCCTGTATTAAAAGAGGCTTTAATTTCTTACAAAAAAGTAGTAGATTCAGGTATTGCAAAAAAGGTTAGTGGATGGAATCAATGGGTAGCATCCTTCAATAATGGTGAAGTTGCATCAGTTGTTACAGGGGTATGGATTATAGGATCAATAAAAGCTGAAAAGAGCCAAAGTGGGAAATGGGCAGTTGCTCCTGTTCCACGTCTAAATATAAAAGGTTCAGTTAATGCATCAAATCTTGGTGGGTCAAGTTGGTATGTTTTGCAAAATTCAAAATACAGAGATATTGCAATAGATTTTCTTAAACAAATATATGCTAAAGATATAGACTTCTATCAAAAGATTTTGATTGAAAGAGGAGCAGTAGGGACATATTTACCAGCTCAAAAAGGAAAAGCTTATACAGCAAGTGACCCATTCTTTGGAGGCCAAAAAATATTTGTACACTTCTCTAATTGGATGAAGAATATACCTTCTGTTAATTATGGCTTGTACACTTACGAAGCAGATAGTGCAATTATGGCAGTGATGCCAGATGTATATTCAGGGAAATTATCAGTGGATGCAGCTTTGAAGAAAGCAGAAGAACAATTTAAGAATAAAGTTGGTCAATAGTCTAAGAAATTTGGAGAGAAGCAATACCTGTTACATGGGTATTGTTTCTCTCCCTTACAAAAATGGAGGGCAGATAGGTATGAAGAAAATTTCATATGAAAGATATATTGATTTATGGGGTTGGTTTTTTAGCTTATTTTCTATTATAGGATTAGGTTTATTTCTTTTTTATCCTATCATATATTCACTGTATCTTTCTACATTCAGTACAAAGGGTGTTGTACAAGAATTTGTAGGAATAGGCAATTATATAAGACTGTTTAAAGACAACACATTTATACTTTCGCTAAAAAATATATTAATTATTTTGATAATTCAGGTTCCCATAATGTTAATTTTAGCTCTAATTTTAGCTGTTATTCTTAACGACAAAAAAATAAAATTCAGAGGTCTTTTTAGAACTGCAATTTTCCTTCCAGCTGTAACATCTCTTGTAGCATATACGGTCTTGTTTAAAATGATGTTTAGTACTGACGGCTTAATAAATCAAGCATTATTATCAATGCATTTGATAAAAGAGCCTATACCATGGCTTATGGATCCATTTTGGGCAAAAGTAACACTTATATTTGCCTTAACGTGGAGATGGACTGGATATAACATGATTTTTTATTTGGCAGGTTTACAAAATATTTCTTACGAGATATATGAAGCAGCTGAAATAGATGGAGCCAATAAAGTTGTCCAATTTTTCAAAATAACTATTCCAATGCTAAAACCAATTATTGTTTTTACTTCTATCATGTCTACAATAGGGACTCTGCAATTATTCGACGAACCAATAAATTTAGCTGCAGGTGTTGTTACGGGTTCGAGCGTAGGACCTGGAGATTCGCTACTGACGCCTTCTGTTTACATATATAATATTTGCTTTAAGTATATGCCTAATTTTGGTTATGCCGCAGCAATTTCTTATATCATAGTGATAATTGTTGCTATATTGTCATTTATTCAATTTAAGTTGGCAGGTGAAAATGAATGAAGAAAGATACAAAAATTAAAAATTTGATCGTTTATATTTTTCTCATTATAATGTCGATTGTATCTGTATTTCCTTTTTTCTGGATGATAGTAGGGATGACCAACAAGTCGGTTGATATAATAAAAGGTAAATTAACATTTGGAAATGCATTAATAGAAAATTTCAATAATCTCTTTAGTAACTATGAAGTAGGTAGAATTATAATAAACTCCTTTAAAATTTCATTAACTATAGTTATTGGATCACTTTTAATATCATCTATGGCAGCTTATGGATTTGAATTTTATCCATCAAAGATTCGTGAAAAGATATACGCAATATTACTGGCAACAATGATGATTCCATTTGCTGCTTTAATGGTGCCACTTTTTAGATTAATGGTAGCTTTTAATCTTTTAGATTCTCACTGGGGCGTTATCCTGCCAATGTTACCCTCAGTGTTTTTAATCTTCTTCTTTAGACAAAGTTTTAAGCTGTATCCCAAAGAGATAATTATGGCTGCAAGAGTTGATGGAGCAAGTGAGCTAAGGATATTTTTGTCAATTGTATTTCCATCAATGAAGTCAACATATGCGGCAGCTGCCATATATTCTTTTATGACGAGCTGGAATTCTTATCTATGGCCTTTGATTGTTTTGCAGAGTGACGAACAAAAGACAATGACATTACTTGTGTCGACTCTTTCATCTGGATACAACCCAGACTTTGGGGTTATTATGACAACAGTTGTTTTAGCAACCTTGCCGATGATAATAGTATTTTTTGGATTACAAAAGTATTTTGTTCAGGGTATACTTGGTTCTGTTAAACAGTAAGGTCTAAACAAAAATATGTTTTCTCATGGACTAAAAGTTAAGGCTGTCTCAAAAACCGCCTGCTGGGGCTGAGACAGTCTTAAAAGGGCGGATTTTAAGTACCCCAGCCATCTAAACTTGTGCAGTTTTGCGGAGTTTAGATGATATGAGATAGAGAAATGAATGTTAGAAAGATAAATAAGGCCTTACTGGTTTTCATGTTAGTAGTAACAATTACTTTTAAGATAATTAATTACAATTATGCAAAAGCAGGGGAATTGTCATATAATACAGCTCAGGCACCTAGACCAGATTATGGATTATATTGGTTTGGATTAGGCAATAAATCAGTGAAATTTGAAGAAGGTAAAGTTAATCCTTACTATGACCCAAATAAACCTACTGTAATTTATGTACATGGATGGGAGAAAGACACTGGTATTAGGAATTTTAGAGAAACATTTAACTATAAATTAAACGACCCTACCTATGGTATAGATATTAATATAGCAGATGCATGGATTAAAGCTGGGTGGAATATTGGTATATTTTATTGGGATATGTTTTCAGATGAACCAAATGTTTTGGATGCAGAAGCAAAAATTTGGACAGCTTATGGTCCCAAGAAAATGAGGTGGAGGGACAATAAGGGTGAGTTCCATGAAAGTACATTCAACAAAAGTGCAGGACAGCTTTTTTATGAGACCTTTGTTAAAGCACTGAAAGATTATAAAGGAAACAATATTAGAATAGTAGGACATTCTTTAGGAAATCAAATGGCAATTTATTTAGCCTATATGGTTAATAACGCAGTCGCAAAAGGATGCCTTCCAAGCAATCTTATGATAAAAAGATTAGCTTTACTTGATCCATATTGGTCAGTTGGGGGAAAAGATTACTTGAATGGGAAATGGACAGGAGAAGTTTGCAGAGAATACATAAAAGATTTAAAAAATAAAAATGTATCAATTGAATTGTATAGGACCACCGCTATTGCGCAATTACCATTTGTAGCAGATGAAAACAAAGAATTGCTTAATATGGTTGCACATGTTAACTTAAAACCGTGGTATATTCCAGCATATGAAGTAGGAGCAAAACATGTTGCTGCGCCAAATTTATATTTTATGTCTTTTGGTGCTCCACCACCAGCATTATACGAAGAACGTTCTGCTGGGATATATGTTAAAATTTCGGGGGTTGCACCTTCAGCAGCGGTAGATGATGATATAATACGTAGTTTAATGAATAGTGATTATAGATTTGATATGTATACAGGGGCGTATACTTCTGATTGTAAAGATGATGGGTATGTTAAAGTAAAAAGAGACAGATTAACTCAAGTAATTCCTGTAAATTAGTAAAAGGAAATAATTTTAAGAAGGATTAGATGAAGCAATGAAGTGTTAAAAGGTACTATAAAAATTTTGGTGGAGGGGTAAGAAAAAATGGATGCAATTATAAGCAAAAAACATTATGAGAATCCAGAAGTTTTACATATAAATCGAGAAGAACCAAGAGCGTTTTTTATACCGTTCCAATCTCTTGATTTAGCTTTATCCAAAAACTATGAGCTTTCAGATTATTTCAAAACACTAAATGGTAATTGGAAGTTTTTGTTTATAGATAATACAGCAGATATACCTAAAAATTTTGAGAAAGACAACTTTGATGACAGTAGTTGGGACACAATTTATGTTCCAAGCAACTGGCAATTAATGGGCTATGATAGGCCAGTTTATACAAATATAGCATATCCTATTCCAGTCGACCCACCCCATGTTCCAGAAGAAAATCCTGTTGGTATTTATCGTAGAAAATTTTTTATAGGTCGAGAGATTGATGACAAAGAGACATTTATAGTTTTTGAAGGGGTAGACTCTTGCTTTTATGTATGGTTGAATGGCCATTTTATAGGATTTAGCAAGGGTTCTCATATGCCAGCCGAATTTAATGTGACAAAATACTTGAGAAAAGGCGAAAATACCATCTGCGTTGCTGTTTTAAAATGGTCAGATGCTACGTATTTGGAAGATCAAGATAAGTGGAGACTGTCTGGTATATTTAGAGATGTTTATTTATTATTCAGACCCAAGCTTTATGTCAGGGATTTTGCAGTTAAATACGAGTTTGAGAATGATAGCTTAGAGAAAGTTAATTTGTCGATAGACATTATGATGAGAAATCTTGATAGTAATCTCCAAAATGGAACTATAAAATTGTTTTTACTCAATAAAGATAATCAAGTAGTATTTGAAAAAACAATTACAGAAAAAGTAAAAGCTAATGAAGAAAAGTATGTCAGTATTGCTGAAACTCTGTATAAACCAGAACTCTGGAGTGCAGAAACACCAAATATATACAAATTAGCTATCGAAAACCACATCCAAAACAAAAAAGAGGTTATTGTTCATAATATTGGATTTAGAAAGATAGAGATTAAAGATGGTGTATTTTATCTTAACAATGTAGCTATAAAAATAAAGGGTGTTAATAGGCATGAAATGCATCCTGATTTAGGACAAGCCATAACAAAAGAGTCAATGTTACAAGATTTAATGTTAATGAAGCAATATAACATTAATGCTATAAGAACTTCCCATTATCCTAATCATCCATTTTTCTTGGACTTATGTGATGAATTGGGATTTTATGTAATTGATGAAGCAGATATTGAGACCCACGGTTTTTGGCTTTTGGGTGATGTTAGTATTATCTCTAATCATCCTCAATGGGAAGCAGCCTATATAGACAGAGCTAAAAGAATGGTTTTAAGGGATAGAAACCATCCATGTGTCATAATTTGGTCATTAGGAAATGAATCAGGGTATGGAAAAAACCATGATTCAATGGCTAATTATATCAGAACTATTGATAACAGCAGACCTATTCATTATGAAGGTGCTTTTGATGCAGGAATTGTTGATATTGTCTCTGTGATGTACCCAACGGTAGAATTTTTAGAAGAACAAGGAAAGAAAAAAGAGAAAAGGCCATTCTTTATGTGTGAATATGCTCATGCAATGGGGAATGGTCCGGGAAGTTTAAAGGAATATTGGGATGTAATTTATAAATATCCGCGACTCATGGGCGGTTGTGTATGGGAATGGGCAGATCATGGGATCAGAAAAATTGAAAACAATAAAGAATTTTTTGCTTACGGTGGCGATTTTGACGATCATCCAAATGATGGCAATTTTTGCATTGATGGTTTGATGTTTCCAGACAGAAAGCCTTATCCTGGAATTATTGAGTACAAAAAAGCAATAGAGCCAGTTCGAATAGAAGAGATAGATGCTGCTGAGGGAAAATTTAGAATAACTAATACATATGATTTTTTGAATCTTAATGTCCTTTCGATTACATGGGAGCTATTAGAAGATGGAATCATTGTTGATGAGGGAGAGTTGGATTTAAATTTAGAGCCTCATTGTACTGCTGAGGTGGAGATTCCTTTCAGGAAGGAGCTTTTGAACAGCGATTGTGAATATCATATTAACATAATTTCTAAGTTAAAAAGTTCAACACCTTGGGCAAAAAAAGGTTTTACAGTAGCTTATTCACAATTCCGTATACCAAGTAAAGTTGCAAAGAAGATTATAAATGTGAATTCATTATCTCAAAATTTAAATCTTAAGGATGAAGAAAATGAAATAATAGTATTTTCGGAAGATACAAATGTGGTTTTTAGCAAAAAAAAGGGTACAATAATAAACTTGAAATACAATAATATTGAATTACTAAAAGAAGGACCATCTATCAATTTATTTAGAGCATTTACGGACAATGATAAATACATGAAAAATACATTTTTTGAAAATGATGTATTTAAATTAATTGATGCAGAAGAAAAGGTAAAAGCCTTTAATGAATTGATATATTCACTCGCTAACAGTATGTTTTACAGAATAGAAGATATAAATTACAGATTAGAAAATAACAAAGCTTTTGTAATTGAAGTATCAAAAATTCATGGTATTTATTCATTACCTCCTTTATTTAGGACTCTCACCAAGTATATTATATATGCTAATGATTATATCTTTATGAACACCACCTTTTTGCCTTTAGCATTGAGTCAAAAGATGGTTCTGCCAAAACTTGGTGTACAGATGGTCTTGCCACGTGGTTTTGAATATGTAAAATGGTTTGGCAGAGGTCCACATGAAAATTATATTGACCGCAAAGAAAGTACATTAGTTGGTATATATGAAGGAAATGTTGATGAACTTTATGTACCATATGTAAAGCCTCAGGAATATGGAAATAGATGTGATGTTAGGTGGACGTGTATTTCAAGTATGACAGGTATAGGACTTTTAGCAATTGGCAATCCAACATTTGAAATGAGTGTAAAGAAATATGCCGATTTTGAACTTTTAAGGAAAAAACATGCGCATGAACTTAAAGAATATGATGGTATCATTTTAAATATAGATTACATGGTAAGTGGCCTTGGTAGTAATAGTTGTGGACCACAACCACTTGAAAAGTATAAATTATATCCTCAAAAGATTGAATTTAGCTTTTACTTAAAACCAATAAATTTAAATTTAACACATCCAGAAATTTTGGCAAAAATGATACCTGAATTGTTATGAGCATCGAAGCTATTAAGGGTATGTTTTTGAAAAGGATAGGTGATTTAAATGCACAAATATATAATGGCCTTCGATCAAGGAACAACAAGCTCAAGAGCGATAATATTTAACAAAAATGGTTCAATAATAGCTGTTGCACAGAAAGAATTTAAGCAGATCTATCCAAGGCCAGGTTGGGTTGAACATGATCCAATGGAGATATGGGAAACGCAAATTAGTGTTGCAAAAGAAGTTCTTAAGAAGGCTGAGATTTCTCCAGAAGAGATAGCAGCTATTGGAATCACTAATCAAAGAGAAACGACTGTAGTATGGGATAAAAATAGTGGAAAACCAGTGTACAATGCAATTGTTTGGCAGTGTAGAAGAACAGCACCAATTTGTGATGAATTAAAAGAAAAAGGTTTGGCTGGGATAATTCGTCAGAAGACAGGTCTTGTTATTGATGCGTATTTTTCAGCTACGAAGATAAAATGGATATTAGACAACATTCCAGGTTTAAGAGAAAAGGCAGAAAAAGGTGATTTATTGTTTGGGACCATTGATACATGGCTGATTTGGAATTTGACATGTGGCAAAGTTCACGTTACTGATTACAGTAATGCTTCAAGAACAATGCTTTTTAATATACATACACTTGACTGGGATGACGATTTATTAAACGAACTAAAAATTCCGAGAAAGATGTTGCCAAAACCCATGCCGTCAAGTTATGTATATGGGAAGACTGACAAGGATATATTTGGAGTAGAGATTCCGATTGCTGGTGATGCAGGGGATCAACAGGCAGCTTTATTTGGCCAGGTATGTTTTGAGCCGGGAACTGCTAAGAACACTTATGGGACAGGATGTTTTGTACTTCTTAACACAGGGGAATTAGCAGTAGAATCGAAAAATGGTCTTATAACAACAATTGCATGGGGGCTTGATGGGAAAATTGAATATGCACTTGAGGGCAGCATATTTATAGCAGGTGCTGCAATACAGTGGTTAAGAGATGAGCTTGGAATAATAGAAAGTGCGGCTCAAAGTGAAGAGTATGCTACAAAAGTTGCAGATACAAATGGTGTTTATTTTGTTCCTGCGTTTGTCGGTCTTGGTGCTCCATACTGGGATATGTATGCGAGAGGAGCGATTTTGGGTTTGACAAGAGGTACCAAGAAAGAACATATAGTAAGAGCAGCCTTAGAATCTGTTGCATATCAAACCAGAGACGTTATAGAAGCTATGCAAGAAGATGCAGGAATTCCCATAAAGAATTTAAAAGTTGATGGTGGTGCTAGTGTAAATAACTTTTTAATGCAATTTCAGGCTGATATATTAGGGATACCTGTTTTAAGGTGTAAAGTTACTGAGACTACTGCATTGGCAGCTTGACCGTGAATTTAAGTCTTTAATTGAGGATTCAATGAGGGAAAAACTTTATTCAGGATGGAAGAAAGCAATTGAAAGATCTAAAAACTGGATAGAAGGATAGAATGTTATAGTGTCTTAACTGAGTTAAATATTGTATGAAGGAGAAATTGGAGAGTCACACTTTTAAGAAAAAGTGTGGCTGTTTTTATTTGTGGGAGGGATAAATATGGTAGATGTTATTATAATTGGTGCTGGAGTAATTGGATGTACTATTGCAAAAGAACTCTCAAAATATGAATTAAAAGTTGTTGTGATAGAAAAAGAAGAAGATGTTGCATGCGGTGCAAGTAAAGCAAATAGTGGGATTGTGCATGCAGGATATGATCCTAAGCCAGGGACGCTAAAAGCAAAGCTTAATGTAGAAGGTAATCCTCTTATTTATTCGTGGTGTGAGGAATTAGATGTGCCGTGTAAAAAGACTGGTTCACTGGTTGTAGCTCTGAATAATGAAGAGGTAGAGACAATAGAGGAGCTATATAAAAGAGGGAAAACAAATGGAGTTCCGGGATTAGAAATAATTACACGTGATCAAATCTTAGAAATGGAACCTAATTTAAATCCGCAAGTGAAAGTGGGACTTTATGCGCCAACCGCCGGAATAGTGTGTCCATATGAGTTTACTATTGCTCTTGCTGAAAATGCAAATATGAATGGTGTAGAATTTTTATTCAACTCACCTGTAGTCGATATTATTGTAGAGAATGGGCAAGTAAAAGCTGTACGCACAAAAAATGGGTATATTCAAACAAGATTTATAATAAACGCTGCAGGAGTTTATGCAGATCTAATTTCAGAGATGGCAGGTGCAGAGAAGTATCATATAAAAGCAAGAAAGGGAGAGTATCTTTTATTTGATAGAGAATTAAAGGACCTAGTAAAAAGACCGATATTTCCTACTCCAACAAAGGTATCAAAAGGAATACTTGTATGTCCCACAGTTGACGGCAATACATTTATTGGACCTAATGCAAATGATGTGGAGGACAAAGAGGATGTTAGTGTAACTCAATTTGGTATCGATGAGATAGTAAGTGGGGCAAGAAAGCTTATTCCAAATTTACCGTTAAGACATGTTATAACCTCATTTGCTGGGCTAAGGGCAGTAGCAGACACAGATGATTTTATAATTGGTGCGTCAAGATTAGTTAAGGGTTTTATAAATGTTGGAGGTATACAATCACCTGGACTTACCTCATCGCCGGCAATAGCACATATGGTAATTGACATTCTAAAAGAAGAAGGATTGAAACTTCGAGAGAAGAACAATTATATTCCTGGAAGACCTAAAAAGTATAGATTTAGAGATATGAGCAATGAAGAGAGGAAAAGAGTTATATTTGAGAACTCAGCATTTGGACATATTGTTTGCAGGTGTGAGACTGTTACGGAAGCAGAGATTGTAGATGCAATAAGAAGACCGGTTGGGGCAAGAAGTTTAGACGCGGTAAAAAGGAGAACAAGAGCTGGCATGGGAAGATGCCAGGGAGGTTTTTGTTCGCCAAAGGTTGTTGAGATATTGGCAAAGGAATTAGGGGTGGATCCGCTTGAAATTACTAAGAAAGGACCTGGCTCGAATATACTTTTAGGTCATATAAAAGACTTTATAGAAGATAGAGGTGGTGAAGAAGATGGAGAATAGAGATTTAGTAATAATTGGTGGAGGACCTGCGGGACTTGCAGCTGCTATTGAAGCCAAAAAAAATGGTGTTGAGGATATATTATTAATAGAGAGGGATTCGCATTTAGGAGGGGTCTTGCAACAGTGTATCCACAATGGTTTTGGCCTTCATATATTTAAAGAAGAACTTACTGGTCCTGAGTATGCAGAGAGATTTATTAATGAACTTAAATCTATGAATATAGAAGTTATGCTTGAGACGATGGTAATTGAGTTGACTTCGCAAAAGAAAATTACGGCAGTAAGCAAGAAATACGGTTTGATAGAGATTCAAGCAAGAGCTGTGATATTAGCAATGGGTTGCAGAGAGAGAACAAGAGGAGCTATAAATATCCCTGGCACAAGACCAGCTGGGATATTTACAGCGGGAACTGCTCAAAGGTATGTGAATATAGAAGGTTTTATGCCAGGCAAGGAGATAGTTATTTTAGGGTCAGGTGATATTGGACTTATTATGGCGAGAAGATTAACATTAGAAGGTGCTCATGTAAAATGTGTTGTAGAAATTATGCCATATTCCAATGGACTTACAAGAAACATTGTTCAGTGTTTGAATGACTTTGATATACCTTTGTTATTAAGCCATACTGTTATAAATATACATGGTAAGAAACGTATTGAAGGAGTAACAATTGCTAAAGTTGATGAAAGTTTAAGACCGATACCAGGAACAGAGAGATATATTTCTTGTGATACATTGCTTTTGTCGGTTGGATTAATACCTGAAAATGAGTTATCTAAAATGGCTGGGATAAAGATTGATAGTGTGACAGGAGGACCAATTGTAAATCAGAGAATGGAAACAACAGTAGAAGGGATATTTGCTTGTGGGAATGTATGTCATGTTCATGATTTAGTAGATTTTGTTACTCAAGAAGCACAACTTGCGGGTAAAGGTGCAGCACAATATTTAAAGAGTGAAAAACCATCTTCACAGCGCATGGTTAAGGTAGATGTTGGGGAAGGTTTAAGATATGTACTTCCGCAAATAATATCACCTGAGTTAATGGTGAGCGATAAACAAAACTTTTTTATGAGGAGCATAGCACCTATGAGTAAGGCAAGATTAATGATAACCTCAAACAATGGCGTTATAAAAACTCAGACTTTGAGATTTGTAAAACCAAGTGAGATGATTAATATTGTTTTAAAGAAAGAGGAGCTTTTAGAACCGAACATTGAATTTCTCAGATTCACCTTAAGGGAAGAAGGTGATGGTTATGGAGATGAATAAAGAGGTTATTTGTATTGTTTGTCCGAGAGGTTGTCATATAGATGTTAAGTTAGTGGATGGTAAAGTTGCAAATATATCAGGTAATGTTTGCCAAAGAGGTAAAACTTATGCGGAAGCTGAAGTGACAAATCCTAAGAGAGTTTTGACGACAACAGTGAGCATAATAGATAATGGAAATCAAAAGAGACTACCTGTTAGGACAAAAGAGCCCATACCCAAGAACCTGCTTATGAAAGCAATGAAAGAATTGAAAAATGTAACTGTAAAGCCTCCGGTAAAGATGGGTGATGTTGTTTACAAAAACATTGCAGGTTCCGGGGTAGATGTTATTGCTTCAAAGAGTTGGGAATAAAAAAGATTAGGAGGAATAAACTATGAGAGAAAAATACAGAGGATTTTGGCTGAAGGCCGAAGATGGGCATGATATTTATTTGCACGCATGGGATCAGGTTGACAATCCAAGAGGCATATTACAAATATTTCATGGCATGGCTGAGCATGGGAAAAGATATGAAGGGTTTGCTCAATACATGAATGAACATGGCTTCATAGTTTATGCTGATGATCACAGAGGACATGGTAGAACTGCGGGAAGTTTAGAAAATATAGGTTATATAGGAGAAGACGGATTTAATAAGTTAGTCCAGGATGAATATTTAATAAGCAAATTTCTGAAGGAGAAATATCCATGGTTACCTTTATTTATAGTGGCTCATAGTTTTGGTTCTTTTGTAGCACAGGAATATATAATAAGGTATGGGTGGGGAATAAATGGGTTGGTGCTAAGTGGCTCTGCAGCTATGAACACATTAAAAGCAAAATTAGGTTATATTTTAGCCAGTATAGAAAGGCTTATACATGGGGAAAAATACCGTAGTCGTTTTTTGGATTGGTTGAGTTTTGGCACGTTTAACCGCAGAATAAAGAACAACCCGAGCAAGTTTGCTTGGCTTAGCACGGACGAGAAAGAAGTACGCAAATATGAAGAAGATCCTTACTGTGGAGGAATTTTTACTACAGGATTTTTTTATTATCTTTCAAGAGGATTCTTGGGTTTATATCGTCCAGAACGCTTGGCTAATCTGCCCAAAGACTTGCCAATATTAATTATTGCTGGAGAAGAAGACCCCGTTGGGGAATATGGACGTTTAGTTAAAAGGCTTTATAATATTTATAAAGAGGCAGGATGTCAAAATGTTGACCTAAAACTTTATCCTGGTAAGAGGCATGAGCTGTTTAATGAAGTTAATCGCGAAGAGGTATATGCAGATGTTTTAAACTGGCTTGATTGCATAACGGGAAAGTAATTTTATGCTTAATAATTTTATTTTTAAGAGATAAAGAAAGATCGGGATAAAAAACTCCATTTTCCTGGTCTTTTTTTTATGAACTTGAGCTTCAACTAAATAGTCTTGCCAAAACTCATCTCCTGTTACAAGCATTGGCCACAAATTCTTTAATACGGCAAGCACCCTTGTCTGTTCCATAAACTTTTTGCCATCTTCCTCTGTCACAATCCAGGTAGGACCACTTCCATTCCAGCCATGATAAACTACCGGGTCGTACCAGTTTCCGCGGTAGCCTTCAGGGATATAGCAGTGATATTCTCCCATTGCAGAATGGTGAGGGTCAAAGGGGAAGTTTCCAATGGGAAAGTCTTTAAATGTTTCGTTACGGACAAGCACCAATTCTTCTTTCATCTTTTCACACCTTCAAAATGGTCTTCTATTTATTAAATTATACCAGAGTGTTCTTGCCTTAAGAGAAAATTCTTTTAGACATTTTAGAAGTTTATTTTTTGTTGGATAAAAAAACTAAAAATAACCCATTGACAATCTTATCGTATTAGTGTATTATTTAATTAGTACACCAATACAGGGGGAAGAGGCTTGATTGAATTTAATCCTAATGTACCTATTTATCTTCAAGTGCTGGAATACCTGAAAAAACAGATTGTCAGTGGCAGGATAAGGCTTGGTGAAAAACTTCCGTCTGTGAGGGAGATGGCACAAAGGTTTAATATTAATCCAAATACAGCACAGAGGGTTTTTCAGGAGCTGGAAAGAGAAGGTTTGGCAAAAACAGAAAGAGGAATTGGGAATTTTGTTACGTCTGATACAAAACTTATTCAAGACTTAAAAGAAAAAATGGCTGAAAAGATTATAGAAGATTTTATCTTGGCAATGAAAGAGATTGGCTATGACAAAGAGGAAATCCTGAATCTTCTTAATAAAAAATTAAATGGGGAGGAGTAGATACCTGTGCTTCTTGAGGTAAAGAATTTATGCAAGAGATATAACAAGAAGATTGTTCTGGATGATATTAGTTTTTCAGTTGATAAAGGCAAAATAGTTGGACTGTTAGGAGAAAATGGTGCTGGAAAGACAACGCTTTTAAAGATTATTGCAGGCTTTTCTAAACCTACTTCAGGGCAGGTTCTTATAAATAATACAAGGGTAGGAGTTGAAACACGCAGATATGTTGCGTTTTTACCAGATTCAATTATGTTTCCCAAGTGGATGAAAGTAAAGGATGCTTTGAAGTTTTTTGTAGATTTTTTTGATGATTTTGATTTATCAAGGGCAAAGGATATGCTTGAGTTTTTGAATATTAGCGAAAACGGAAAAATCCACGATTTTTCAAGAGGAACAATCGAAAAGTTTTCTATAGCACTTTTACTTTCAAGAAATACTAATCTGTATCTTTTAGACGAACCTCTTGCTTTTGTGGATCCAATCTCAAGAGATGTGGTGATAAATATGATTTTAGACAATCTTAGTGAAGATAAGACAGTTATTGTATCAACCAATATTATTTCTGAAATTGAGCATGTATTTGATGAGATTATCATTCTTAAAGACGGCAAGATTGCACTCATAGATTCGGCAGAAAACTTAAGAGAAAAGTCAGGAGTTTCTGTGAATCAATTCTTCAAAGAAGGTGGTAGAAGATGATAACAAAATTTTTGAAACATCAGTACAGAAGCGGGACGCTTTTTTACATTTTTTATACATTGGGTGCTTCTTTGGTTGGTATATGGGCATATTATTCAAGGAATGTTGAAGTAACTCCTAAAGATACGCCAAAAATAGCAATAATATTATGGTTATTATGGTTTGTTTCATTGGTTGTTGCTGAAATATATCACATTTTTAGATGGAATATAATATTGACCAGTTCAGAAAGATTTTTGCTCTTTTCTTCTTATAAATTAAAACCAGAGATCTTTTTGTTTGGAGAAATATTGTATTTTATTTTAGACCTTTTTCTCTTTACTATCTGGATTAACTTGCTTGGTGCTATTGTAGGAGGACTTGAAAAATATATTTCTTTTCACTTTTTACTGATAAAAAAATTATATGTCAGCGATTTCTATTTATTAATTCATGCGCCTTTGTCTTTTTTTATAATTTATCTCTGGGCTCTCACTTTACCTACCTACTGGAGTACATTTAGAAGATTTTCTAAGTTAGATTATGCTATAATCTCACTTTTTGTATTGGCTATATATTTAAATGTAAGATTATACGAATTTATAGAAAAAAGTATAACAAGCGTAACTATGAGATTAATTGTATTGCTTTTAACAGACTTTTCAATATTTATTGCACTGATTGTGTTTAACCTGAAAGCGTTGAAAAAGGGATTAGATACTTGAAAATATAAAAATAAATCAGAACTTTTCTGCACACATTCCAAGAATTTTAAGAGAATTTATTAATGTTGCCTTGATAGTTGGGCTAACCCTTTTATGTTTATATGGTGCTATCAAGCTTTTTGACAAAAAGCTTGAGATATAAAAACTTCTTATAGAAGAAAAATTTGGAGGTGTTTTGGTGTGAAGAAAGCTCTTGAGGTAATTTCAGTCTACAAAAAATTTGGGAGAAAGGAGGTGATAAAGGGAATTTCGTTTGATATTGAAGAAGGCCGAATAGTAGGGTTTGTGGGACCAAATGGAGCTGGTAAAACCACCACAATTAAAATGATAACAGGGCTTATAAAGCCAGATAGTGGACAGATTAAAATTTTTGGGTATGACATTGTACATGAAAGAGAAATGGCATTAAAGTTTATTGGAAGTATAATAGAAAACCCCGAGCTTTATGAATATCTAACAGGATATGAAAATTTAGCTCAGCTTGCAAGAATTTCAAACATACCAAAGTCCAAAATAATTGAAGTTGCAAAACTTGTTGGTATTGACTATGCTCTCAAAGAAAAGACAAAAAAGTATTCGCTTGGAATGAAACAGAGGCTTGCTTTAGCGATGGCAATTTTGACAGACCCAAAACTTCTTGTCTTGGATGAGCCGACAAATGGGCTTGACCCGAGCGGTATTATTGAGTTAAGAAGCCTTTTGAAGAGTCTTGCAAATGATAAAAATGTAACGATATTTATATCATCTCACAATCTGTTTGAGATTCAAGAAATTTGCGATAAAGTGGTGTTTATTAAAGAAGGAAAGATAGAGACGATTGAAAACATAGACAGCAGTTTTATCGAAAATGTGAAGTTTGTTCTGGTATTAAATGAAGACAGAAATACAAATGATGTGGTGGTAAAAACTACAAAAGTAATATCTTGCTTTGAAGGTGTAAAAATTTTGGGAGTAAAAGAAAACAGTATTGAGTTAGAACTTGACAGAAGTAAAAAGGTAGCGTTTATGAATTTCCTCTTTCAAAATGGAGTTAATATAAAGGATTTTTACGAAAAAGTAGAATCTCTCGAGGACAAATATATAAAAATATACCAGAATTAGGAGGGTATAAAATGTTAGCTCTTGTAAACAATGAGCTTATAAAACTTTTTTACAGAAAGAAGATTTTTATTGCTATACTCATTATAATTGCTTCTGCGATAGTGGGTGTTTGGGGAAGCATTGCTTATATTAAATCAGTTCAGCCAGAAGAGGAAATAAGGTCATTGCAAAAAACAATTAGTCAATTGCAAAAAGAAAAATCGAAAATAAAAGATGAAGTGAAAAAGCAAAAGATTGATATGCAAATATATCAACTTGAACAGCAACTTGCTCAGTGGAAAAGTGCTCTGGCAAGTGATTCAAATAATTGGCGAGAAAATTTAAAAAAAGAAATCAAAGAACTTAAAATCAAGATGAACCAGGCTCTTGATTTGAGCTTTTCTGACTCAAGAGAAAATTATCGAAAAGAAATTATAGAAAACGAATACTATCTTTCACACAATCTAAAGCCACTTAAACGTACAGATTTAAATAATTTTAGTGTAATGATACTTTTTTTGGGTATGATAATATTTATGATGCCTTTAATAGTATTTGTGATAAGTTCAGATATAATGTCAAACGAATTTTCACAGAAGACTATAAGGATATTAGCCTCACAACCAATACCAAGAAACAGCATTGTTTTGTCAAAATTTATAACAGCTTTAATTGTTAGCGAAGGGCTAATTTTGATTTCAGAAGTTTTAGTATATATAGTAACAGGAATAATTTACGGTTTTACCAATTTAAAATATCCAACAGTAATTGGAACAATCTACAAAGAGGTTGGAGAGGCAGTAGTACCTGTATATGGTAGTTCATATATCATAACACTGGGGAAATTTTTAATTTTAGCCCTTTTACTTCAGACACTAATAATTGCTGCATGTTGTGCGCTCAGCGTATTTATTTCAACTCTGTGCAAGAGCAATTCGTTGGCAAATATTTTAAGTTTTATTGTGGTTTATGGAATTTATTTTTTGGTCTCACCAATTTCCCAAGTAGTTCCTGCTTTTAAGTATTTGAAGATGATACTTCTTTATTCTTATCTTGATCCTACCAAAATAATTACTAATGATATTTCAGTTGAATTAAGTATTAGTTTCATAAGCCCATGGTTCAGCATATTGGTAATTGCCGTATATCTTACTATTCCTATAGCAACGGCATTGTTGAATTTCAAAAATAAGGATATTTTGGCATAAAGATTTTTCAGAAATATGTTTTACAGTGGGGCTGCTTCTTAATGTGCAGGGCAGCCCCAAAATTATTACAAGAGTGCTTTTAGTATTTCAAAATAAAAAGGGTTTTAAACCATCTTGGTAGAAATATATTAAAATCAACCACCACTTTTTTCATGAAAGGAGAAGATATTCTGTGGAAAAGTTAGTATTAAAACTTAAATCAATACCCTTTTTTTCTGCATGTTCGAAAGACCTTACAAAGTCAAAATCTAATTTATTAAAACTCATAGCATGCATAACCATGTTTATTGACCATACAGGATTTTTATATTTTCCACAAAAGCCCTTGCTGCGGATAATTGGTCGCATTGCCTTTCCTATCTTTGCCTATCAAGTGGCGGTGGGGTTCTGGCACACTTCTGACCATAAAAGGTACTTAAAAAGACTCTTAATATTTGCCATCATATCCCAGTATCCTTTTTATCTAATGACAGGCGATGGAGAGCTGAATGTCATTGCAACCTTCTTCTTTGCAGCACTTTGCCTTTATTTTTTCAAAAAGTCATGGTATATTCTGATAATTATTCCACTTGCCATATCATACTTTGTTCCAATGGACTATGGAATCTACGGTGTTTTAGCGGTATTGATATTTTATTTTTTGTACGAAAAACCCATTTTGCAGCTTGTAGGATTTTCTATTCTTACAGTAATTGCCTCATACCTTATTGGCTGGCAGCTTCAAGTATATTCTATTTTGAGTGTAGTATTAATACTTTTTGCGAGAATGCTTCCGGTTGACTTTGAATTCAGGCTCAATAAATACTTTTTTTACTGGTTCTATCCCGCGCACATGCTGTTTTTGGTTTTTATTGGAAAGTTGCTGGGATATTCATAATATGAGGGACCTGATAAAATAGTAAGCTTATAAAGGCTGAAGTGTGATAAAATATTGCTATGATAGAGCTTTTAAAAAAAGTTTTTCTAAAAGAAGGGGTATTTTAAATGCTCGACATCAAAGGA
Source organism: Caldicellulosiruptor acetigenus (assembly GCF_026914305.1). Taxonomy (NCBI): domain Bacteria; kingdom Bacillati; phylum Bacillota; order Caldicellulosiruptorales; family Caldicellulosiruptoraceae; genus Caldicellulosiruptor; species Caldicellulosiruptor acetigenus. The sequence continues at coordinate 245,927 of NZ_CP113866.1, forward strand.
AAAATCTTTTTAGCACCTATGGCAGGGTTTACAGACAAAGTTTTCAGAAGACTTTGCTCAAGATTTGGAGCAGATGTCACAGTGACAGAGATGGTTAGCAGCAAAGCACTTGTGCTTGGCAGTGCAAAGACAAAAGAGCTCATTTCATTTTCAGAAGAAGAAAAGATAAGAGGTATTCAAATTTTTGGCAGCGACCCTGAAGTTATGGCGCAGTCTGTCAAGATATTGCAGGATGAGTTTGAGTATGATTTTATTGACATAAACATGGGCTGTCCTGTGCCGAAACTTGTGAAAAGCGGTGAAGGATGTGCCCTGATGAAAAATCCTTCTTTGGCATCAAGAATTGTAGAAAGCGTTGCGAAGGTGAGCAGAAAACCTGTATCTGTCAAGATTCGAAAGGGATTTGATGAAGAAAATATTAATGCTCCTGAATTTGCATACATCCTGCAAGAAAGCGGAGCCTCTTTTGTGACAGTTCATGGAAGAACAAGGGTTCAGTTGTACTCTGGAAAAGCTGACTGGGAAATAATAAGAAAGGTAAAAGAAAAAGTCAAAATTCCGGTTGTTGCAAATGGTGATATAACTGATTTTGAGTCGGCAAAAAGAGCGTATGAAGTAACAAGAGCAGATGGCATCATGATAGGAAGAGCAGCGCTTGGAAACCCTTGGGTGTTTCTTCAGATCAAAGAAGGGTTTGAAAAAGGGTATGTTGAAACTAAGGTCTTACCTCATATGAAAATAAGGGTTGCGATTGAGTTTTTCACACAGCTTTGCAGTGAGAAAGGCGAGAAGATGGCAGTTTTGGAAGCGAGAAAGCATCTTAGCTTTTTTGTAAAAGGAATTGAAAATGCTGCTAAAATAAGAGATAAAATTAATAGAATAAATAATGCTGCAGAACTTTTAGAATTTCTTGAAGAGCTTGCGGCTATTGTTGAGAAAAAGGAAAGCTTTGTCGATAATATCTTATAGGACAGAATTTTTGAGCAAAAATAAAGCGGGGGATTTTTAGCATGATAAAAGGGAAGATGAAAATAACAACCTTATACAGACTAATAAGCAGGGTAGTTTTGATTTTGTTTTTTTTGACGCTCATTCCTGCAAATATCCAAGGTGCTCAGGAGTATATAGCAAGCAGCAGCTACAGCAGGATGGCTAAAAATACCCAAATTGTGAACTTGCCTCAAAATGCCTTGTCAAGAGATGCGTTTTTGTTTTTGTCATCTCTTGGATTTTTCAATACAGTTGCAAGACAGAAGATAAACCCTTCTGATACGCTGTCAAAGGAAGAGGCGCTGGCTGTAATTTTAAACAGCACGGGAAGACAGCAGGATGCTTTTGTGAGGGCTGAAAAGCTGGAGTTAAAAAGGCCATCAGGTCAGAAGCTTGTAAAGCCATACAACTATCTTTATCTTGGGTATATTCAGCTTGCATATGATATGAAAATTTTGTCTAAAAAAGAATATCAGGATGCAATGGCGCAGGTTCAGCCAAGTGAAAAAGAACATGAGAAGATGACCCAGCAGCTGATGAAGAAAAATGATGATACCATTGCAAAAGCTGTGTATGAAGGAAGACCATATTCATATGACGATTTGATATTTGTAAGGTCCGGACCTGCAACTCGACAGGAAGTCTGCTTGTGGGTTGTAAAGGCATTCAAAATACCTATTTCTTATGAGAATTTAGCTAAAACTTACCCTGATTATGATAAAATAGACAGCAAGTTTTTAAGTTCAGTAAATACTCTTTTGAAAAATGGTGCTCTTGTTGGAAGGTCTGATGGATATCTTCATCCAGACGACTACATAACATATGAAGAGCTGGCATTTATCCTCGGAAGTCTCAAACCAAATATCTTGAGCGCAAATGGACTAAAAGAGGTAAAGCTTGAGATAAAAGATATTCAGAAGTTTAATAGCGATAAAATGGTTTTAGTCTGTGAAGATGACAACGGAAATGATATAAATATTACAGTCAGCCCTGGTAAACAGGATTTTGGAGTAATAGCAAATGGCAATTTTTTGAGCTCTTCCTATCTTCAAAAATGGGACTATGTAGCCTTTTATGTAAATGGCAAAAACGAGGTTGTGCTGGCCAGCATTTTGCAAAGGCCTGGTCAGGAAAACATAAAAGGTGTAATATCCAAGATTGACCATAAAAAGACGACATTTTCACTAAAACTGCCGGATGGTAAAGTTTACAATCTTGTTTTGAATCCCAAAGCTACAATCTATGATGCAAACTCAGGAAAGAGTTTAAACTTTTCAGAATTGAATGTAGGAAATCTTGTACAGGTTAAGGTCCAAAAAGACAGGGCAGATGCCATAACTTTGCTTTCGCTTGACAGCCCTGAAATAACAAGAGTGCAGGGGATAATCTCAAGGATATCAAAGGACAAGATTGTCCTCAATCAAAACGGAGTGTTAACAGAGTATCTTCTTTCGCCGGACACAGTCTACATTGACAAAGGCGATTTTTCAAGAGTTCTTACAAAAAATGATTTTTATGAGGGAATGAAAGTTTTGGCAGGTACAGCTTGTGGGTATGTACAGTATCTCAGCACCACGTTTGATGAGAAATCTGAAGATATAGTTTCCGGTATTTTGCACGAGGTAGATTCAAACTTGGGGTATCTTGAGATTTACAACCAGGAAGGCAACAAAAAGAGCTACAGGTTTTCAAAAAAGCTTGGGCTAAAAGTTAAAAAGGATGGTCAAAATGCTTCTTTAGACAGCCTTTTGCCAGGCGATGTTGTTTTCCTATATTTTAGTGGCGATTTTGTGCGCACAGTCACAGCAAGTTCAAACCTGCAGCAGAAGATTACAAAGATTGAAAATGTTGTAAGAAACCTTGCAACTGGTCTTCCGCAGAAGATAATTGTCAATATTGATGGGAGAATATACGGACCGTATGAAATAAATAGCGACGTTGAGATTATAAAAAACGGCATGCCAGCAGCTTTAAAGGATGTTGTGCCAGGTCAGTATGTGAAGCTCACAGGAAGTTTTTATGGAAGCTCAGCGTACATCCGAAAGATAGAGATATCAGGAAATGAATATGTAAAAAATATCTACATCGCAAAAGGAACGGTCAATGGAGATGCTTTATATCTTTCTGACATCCAGATTTTAAGAAACAACGCATTTGAACCGCTATACACCTGGCTTTCTTTCAAGATTCCGTCTGATTTGACATTCATTTTAGATGGCAGTCCTCAATCACCACTTTCAAAGCTGCAAAACTTACCTGTTGTAGTTGTGACAAAAGAAAGGTTTTCACAGGAGGTTTTGGACACCGTTGTGGCAATATCAAGAGGGGCTTTTACCAAGATACAGGGCGAGGTGAGCATGACATCTTCAAATTCGGTAGTGGTATCTGGAAATAGGTATTCAATAGGAAACAAAACGTACACCATTTCAAACGGGCTTTTGACCCCTGCAAACTTCAAGGTTGGAGATGAAATAATTGGTGTTGCAAGCCAAGACAGCCTTGTTGTTGCAAAGAAGCTACAAGGCATCTCAAAACCCATATTTGTTCGCGGGCAGGTGCTTGATGTTTCAGAGCTTGAATATATCACTGTGAAAGACTATGTCTATTTAGATAGTCAGAGAGGATGGCAGTATGTTCCGAGCAAGCTAACTCTTCTTTACGATACACAGACAGTTTTGTGTGATGTATATGGCCTTGGCAGTCCGAAAGACATATTGAACCTGAAAAACAATAGTGTGTATATCATTCACAATGGTAAGTACGCAAATGTTATAATTGATGCAAGCTTTGGTGGATACATTGTCACAGGTGTAGTTGGCAAGGATATGAAGATTCTAAATGTCCAGTACAACGATATGATGACCCAGACATGGAACAAAATTGATAAAAGTTTTACCCTTGACACCACACAAGCAATTTTGCTGGATGCGAATGGAAATTTGAGAGCTGAAGCGCCCCAGTTTGGTGACAGGGTTTTGTTGCTTGTCCCTCAGAACAGTTTTGACCTGTCAAAGTCAAGTATTTCACCTACAGTTGTGCTTGTAAACTACTGAAAGTTTTTGCTATAAAAGGGGGATGTTTAGAGGTTGTTTAAAAAATTTTTGATGGCAGCAGTACTGGTGCTGAGTATCGTTTTAATTATCAGCTGGCAGGTTGCTTTTTGTGAGGAAGGGTATTTAGGATACGAAGGTGGAATTTCATCCTACAAAGACCCTGACCCGAAAAAGACCAAGATTGAATACTATGAATACACATTTGTAACAGGAAAACCTATTCTTCTTTCAGGTACTGTTGATGCCAAGATAAAAAGGGCGGCAAATAACGAGACTCTTTCTTACACTTATGACCTTAAGGATTCAACTGGAAAGGTGGCTATAAAAAGAACTGTAAGTTTAAAAGGCAGCTTGACAAAGCTTCAAAATGGGAGTATAACAAAGGAGTATACACTTAACAGCTATAAGGAAACGCTAACTGTAGACAGCGCTACTTACAATCTTCAGAGTTATTCATTTTCAAAGTCTACAGCTGTTGACACAAACCCGGCGGTGAGCTTTTTCCAGGGAGAGTGGATGCTTGAAAAGATATATGACAAGGGCTTGAAAATTACCATTGAAGGCAAAAACTACGGGTATGACGGGTACTGGGGAGCTGGCGAGTTTCAGAAGATAGCCCAGAGGATAGAAACACCTTCATGGTTTGCAAATGTCAACTACAACATAGCTCTTGTGCAAAAGACCATTTTGGAGTTTCAACAGAACAATCTTCCATCCAGCATTCCAGGGACATATATACTGAAGTCCAAGGTTGAAGGAAATTTTGTTGCCATGTACGACCTTCCAACTTTTGCAAAGACCGGAGAAGTTCTGACAATAAGGCAGAGGGGTAAAGTGGCAAAAAATATTGAAAAAAACCCGATTATCAGAATGGCAATTGCACCTACTCTTCCAAAGGTGAAAGGGTATGAGTATGAAGATGCAGTGAACACTTGCTTTGCGTTTGGCGGATTTGACAGCACAACTGACTTTAATCCCACAGAGTATATAACCCGTGCTCAGTTTGCCAAGCTATTGATGGATGCGCTCAACATATATTCTAACTATTACAATCCCAGGACAGTGCAAAAAAAATCGATATACAAGGATGTGCCGCTCAATCACAAGTATTATGGCTACATATACGCAGTCACAAAGGCAGGGCTGATGAGAGGCAAAAGTGCTGAGTATTTTAAGCCAGAGGATTATATAACCAGAGCAGAGGCAGCTGTTGTGATATCAAAGGTGCTCGGTTTTGACAAAAAGGTAACCCAGCCAATCACCCAGACAGACTACCTTGACGACGATAGTATTCCGGTGTGGGCAAAGGATGCTGTTAAGGTATTGAAGGATGAAAAGATAATGGTTGGAACTGAGGATAACAACTTTTTGCCGCAGCAGTGGCTTACAAAAGGCAGTGCTGCAAACCTTGTTTATAACCTCATAAACTTTTTAAGAGACACGCTTGCAAGAAGATACCTTGACATGAGCCTCTTTAGCTCAGATTAACGGTCAAATTAGAAAAGGTTTAAAGTAGCAGATTTTGAGCATACAAAAAATCATGATGTGGAGGCAGGAGAGAGATGAAAATTAACAAAAAGCTTTTGATAAAGATTGTAGCCATTGTGGTTGCACTTTCTATCTTTGTTGCGGTGCCTGTGTATTCCCAGTTTTTTATAATCTCAACTGATTTTCCTACAGACAAGCAGATGGATTATATCAAAAAGGTGTTGCAGGTTGCAAAGGTGTATCACATAGGAAAATACAGCTATGACGAGCTAATTGACATGATGTTTACAGGGCTTTTCAAGAGCCTTGACAAGTATTCAGAGTACATGAAACCACAGCAGGCTCAGGACTTTACCCAGAGCGTGAGCGGAGAGTTTTCGGGCATAGGCATCCAGATAGAAAAACAGGAGGACTACATAGTTGTTGTTGGAGTTTTTGACGGAACACCTGCAAAGGAAGCGGGCTTAAAGGTTGGCGACAAAATCATTGCAGCAGATGGAAAGTCCCTGGTTGGGAAGACAACAGATGATGCTGTTAAGCTCATTCGCGGGCAGGAAGGCACAACTGTTGTGATTGACATCTTAAGAGATGGCAAGACTTACAGATTTTCTATTGTGAGAAGAAAGATAAAGATTCCTGTTGTGGAGTATAAGGTGCTTGATAATAACATTGGCTACATTAAACTTACGCAGTTCACACAAGGGTGTTCAAATGATGTCAAGAAAGCTCTTGATGAGTTTGACAAAAAAGGTATCAAGAACATTATTTTTGATATTCGAAACAACCCCGGCGGACTTTTGGATGAGGTTGTAAAGATATGTGAATATTTTGTGCCAGAAGGACCAATTGTAACAATTGAGTACAACACCTTTAAAGATGAGTACAAATCAAAGAACAAGAATGCAAAGTACAGACTTGCAGTTTTGACAAACGAATCGAGTGCTTCTGCGTCAGAGATTTTTGCCCAGGCTATAAAGGACAGAAAAGTAGGAGTTGTGATTGGTACAAAGACATATGGAAAAGGGACTGTGCAGACCTTGGTTAGTCTTCCTGAGACAGACACAAAAAAAGGGTATGTAGCGAAAGTGACGGTTGCAAAGTACAAGTCACCGTCTGGATATTATGTTGAAGGAAAAGGTGTTGTGCCAGACATAGAGGTAAAAGATGATTCACTTGCACAATTTGGACCAGACAAGATTTTACCACTCACTGCAACTAAGAGATATAAAAAAGGTGATATGGATTTAGAAGTTTTAGCGGCACAACAAAGGCTTTATTATTTGGGTTATTTACAATTTTGGACAGGGAAAATGGATGATACTACAATTGAGGCAATCAAAAAGTTTCAAGGTGACAACAGGCTTTATCAATCAGGTGAGCTGAATATTATTACTCAAAAAAAGATTATAAGCAAATTTAATGAGTTTGTAAAATCCAAGTATGTAGACAAACAGCTTGAGCGGGCAATCCAGTATTTCAAAACTGGAAAATAAAAAATTGCAAGGCTTTTGCCGGCAGTTCAAAAGTGAGTGCGGCGAAAGCCTTTTTTATTTTCTAAAAAATTGTATATAAAATTCATTGAAAATATGCAAATTAAAAATTAAAATATATTTAAGGTATATTTACAAAAAAGAAAAATAGAAAGGATAGGTCTCAATATGGCATTTGGAACAGATATAGGAATAGATTTGGGTACAGCAACAGTTTTAGTGTATGTGAAAGGGAAGGGTATAGTTTTAAGAGAACCATCAGTTGTTGCAATAGAGCAGACAAGAAAACAGATTTTAGCAGTTGGAGAAGAAGCAAGACGCATGATTGGAAGAACACCGGGCAATATCGTGGCGGTAAGACCTCTTCGCGACGGTGTCATTTCAGACTATGAGGTCACAGAGGCAATGCTAAAATATTTTTTGGGGAAGGTCCTTGGCAAGAGGGTATTTTTCAAGCCGAGGGTTGTTGTGTGCGTGCCATCCGGAGTTACAGAGGTTGAAAAAAGAGCAGTCTTAGATGCAACATACGAAGCAGGCGCAAAACAGACATTTTTAATAGAAGAACCTATTGCAGCTGCGATTGGAGCAGGACTTGACATATCAAAGCCGGTAGGATGTATGGTGATTGACATCGGTGGTGGAACAACAGACATTGCGGTGATTTCTCTTGGCGGGGCGGTTGTCAGCGAATCTATTAAAGTTGCAGGTGATAAATTTGACGAAGCAATTATCCGATATATAAGAAAGAAGCACAGTGTTGCAATTGGCGAAAGAACCGCAGAGGAATTAAAGATAAATATTGGATGTGCTTACAAAAAACCAAAGGTGGAATCTATGGAAGTGCGAGGAAGAAGTCTTCTGACAGGTCTTCCAAAGACAATAACTGTCACATCTGACGAGATGCTTCTGGCTTTAGAAGAGCCTGTGTCGGCTATAATTGAAGCTGTGCACAGGGTTTTGGAGAACACACCACCTGAACTTGCAGCAGACATTACCTCAACTGGTATTGTAATGACAGGCGGAGGAAGCCTTTTGTGGGGGCTTGACAAGCTTATCTCTGAAAAGACAGGAATTCCAACAAGGATTGCAGATGACCCTGTGTCGTGCGTCGCACTTGGAACAGGAAAGGCGTTAGAAGCATTAGATGTTCTAGAAGCAAGTCTTATAAAAGACCCGAGAGTCAGGTAAAAAAGGAGATTGTAAGAATGATTAGAGGAATTTACACATCGGCATCGGGAATGATTTTAAATCAAAAACTTATGGATATAACAGCAAACAACGTGGCAAATGTGAGCACAACCGGATTTAAAAGAGATGTTGCGCAGGTTGAAAGCTTTAGAAACATGCTTGTCTACAGGATATACGACAAAGTTTCTTCGCCTGACAATGCAATAGGGTATATGTCGTTAGGAAGTGATGTGTCAATGATTGTGAGTGATTTTTCCCAGGGACTTTACATAAAAACAGATGAGCCTTTGAACTTGGCGATAAGAGGAAATGGATTATTTGCCATTGAGGTGCCAGGAAGTCAAGGTGCTCAGCAAATCCTTTATACAAGAAACGGGGCATTTACTTTAAATTCGCGGGGAGAGCTTGTTACACTTGATGGTTTTTATGTCCTTGGACAGAACGGAAGGATTGTTCTTCAAAATGGTGGACAAGTAAGAATAGACGAGCAAGGGAATATCTACCAGGATGGAAGATTTGTTGATAGGCTCAGAATTGTTGATTTTCAGGACAAGCAATTGCTTCGCAAGCTTGGCAATAACCTGTTTGAAGCAGATGCGCAAGCTCAGCAAATTCCATTTTCAGGTAGGATTCTTCAGGGGTATTTGGAAGGTTCTAACGTAAATTCTGTCCAAGAGATGGTCAACATGATAAGTGTGCTGCGGGCGTATGAAGCAAACCAGAAGGCGTTTACCATTCAGGATGAGACGTTGCAAAAGGCAGTAAATGAGATTGCGAGAAAGTAATCGGGGTGTATCCTGGCGAGAAGATTTAGAAATGTAAAGGAGGAATGAGGAAAAAATGATGAGAGCACTCTATTCTGCCGCTCTTGGTATGAAAGCGCAGCAGACAAATGTCGATATCATATCCAACAACCTTGCAAATGTGAATACAACAGCTTTCAAAAAAGACAAGGCTGAGTTTAAAGACCTTTTGTATGAGACCCTTTCTCGAGCAGATGTTGTTGCAGGTGATGGGAAGCCTGTAAGTCTTCAGATTGGTCATGGCGTCACAATCTCTGCTATAACAAAAAGCTTTGCAGAAGGGAATTTGGAGAGGACTGAAAACCCGCTTGATTTAGCAATTCAGGGGGAAGGATTTTTTGTTGTATCAACTCCCAACGGCCCAAGATATACAAGGGATGGAAGTTTTAAAGTTTCCAATGTTGAAGGACAGATAAAACTTGTGACTTCAGATGGATATCCAGTTTTAGCAGAGGGCGACACCGAAATTGTTCTTCCAGAGACTGCAATTTCAAGTATCACAATAGATGAAACAGGAAGGATCACTTACAAGGACGCAGAAGGCCAAATTCAGGATTCAGGTCTTAAAATCAAGATAGTAAGATTTATAAACCCTCAGGGACTTTTGGCAGAGGGTAAAAACCTGTATAATGTTTCTGCTGCATCCGGCGACCCTGTATCTGAAGAGGAGATGGAAGGTCAAAAGAGCAGGATTTTACAAGGTTTTTTGGAGATGTCAAACGTTCAAGTTGTTGATGAGATGGTAAAACTAATAATTGCTCAGAGGGCGTATGAGATAAATTCCAAGGCTATCCAAACAGCTGACGATATGCTTTCCATGGCAAACAACCTGAAGAGATAAGTTTTATAAGGCAGGTAATTATCAATGAGTGATATCTCGGGCATAAAGATTCAGGCAGGTTATCAGGAGGGTATTGATAACTCTATCATAGACAAGCTTGAAAAAGCGTATTCTGAGAAAGACAAACAAAAGCTAAAAGAAGCCTGTGAGGAATTTGAGGCTATCATGCTTTCTACCATTTTTAAACAGATGCAAAAGTCGATACCAAAAGGCGGGCTTTTTAAAGAGGGTATTGCAGATGATATCTTTAACGACATGTTTGTTGACGAGGTTTCAAAAAGTGCTTCAAAACAAGGTGGAATAGGTCTTTCCAAGCTTTTGTATGATTCTATGATAAAGAGAATTGAAAATGCATATAAATTCAAAGAGGAATAAAAAATGGCTGGCATAATTTTGCCAGCTAATTTTTTTGGTTTTATTGTTGAAAATGAAAAACAATAGGTGTAAAATATATTTAAAAACACATAAAAACAAAGAAATTTTCTTAATCCCAATTTTATAACCGTTTTCAAATTGACTTTTTACTTTGGATTTGTGTAAAATGGAATTTGAACAAGGAGGTATGGTGAGAAGATGTATAAATTTATATTCTCAGCATTTGGAGATGAGATAGCAAGCAGGTTGGATGAACAGATAGAGGTTTTGAAAAAACATGGTATTGAATATTTAGAGTTTCGGTCTGCAAATGGTAAAAACATTGCTGACTATACTGAAAATGAAGCAAAGGAAGTTTTAAAAAAGTTAAAAGATAATGGTATAAAGGTTTCAGCAATAGGGTCTCCAATCGGCAAGGTTGATGTAAACTGCGACTTTGAAAAGTATCTTGAGCTTTTCAAGCACGTCCTGCAGCTTGCGCACATCCTTGAGACAAAGTACATACGCATCTTTTCGTTTTATGTTCCAGAGAGTGAAGAAGAAAAGTACACAGATGTTGTCATAGAAAGGCTTTCAAAGTTTACTGAGATTGCTAAGAGAGAAAATCTTGTTCTTCTTCACGAGAACGAAAAGGAGATATATGGAAGCAACGCTGAAAGGTGTTTTAAAATCCTCTCTGCAATCAACTCACCCAATTTGAGAGCAACATTTGACCCGGCAAATTTTGTTCAGTGCAAGGTAGAGGTTTATCCACACGCATTTGAGCTTTTAAAGGATTACATTGAGTATGTGCACATAAAAGATGCAAAATTTTCAGATGGAAGTGTCACCGTTGCAGGTGAGGGTGATGGAAGGGTAAAAGATGTAATAGAAGCACTCAAAAAAATGGGCTTTTGTGGTTTTTTATCAATAGAGCCTCATCTTAACAATAACCTCCCTGGTGGCGGACCTGAAAACTTTGCAAAGGCTTATAGAGCAATAAAAAAGCTTATCGATGAGGAAGGAGAGATTTGAAATGTCAAAGCTTAAGTTTGGCATTGTTGGTTGTGGGGTTATATCAAAGACACACGCATCCGCTATCTCAGCTCTCTCGAGCGATGCGGAACTTGTTGCCGTGTGTGATGTTATAGAAGATAGAGCCAGAAAACTTGCGCAGGATTTTGGTGTAAAAAAGATATATACTGACTATGAAAAGATGCTTCTTGATCCTGAGATTGATGTTGTCTCTATCTGCACACCTTCGGGTATGCATGCTGACATGGCAGTTTTAGCAGCAGACGCGAAAAAACATGTCATTGTTGAAAAGCCAATGGATATAACATTGTCTAAGGCTGACAGAATAATAGAAGCTCAAAACAGGAACAATGTGGTGATTTCTATAATTTCACAGCACAGATACAGCGATTGTATGCAACTTTTAAAAAGGCTCATGAACGAAGGGAAGTTTGGCAACATAGTTTTAGCAACAAGCTACACTAAATGGTACAGGTCGCAGGAGTATTATGACAGCGGTAGCTGGCGAGGTACATGGAATTTGGACGGCGGCGGTGCGCTCATGAACCAATCTATACACTATATAGACATGATTCAGTGGATTGTTGGAAAGGTTGTGGAGGTGTATGCATACTGCACAACAAGAGCACATAAGCGAATAGAGGTTGAAGATGGTGCTGTTGCAGCAGTCAAGTTTGAAAATGGTGCAATTGGGCAAATACTTGGAACAACAAGTGCATATCCCGGTTTTGAAACGCGGCTTGAGATTTTTGGTGAAAATGGCTCTGCAATAGTTGTTAACACCCAGCTTGAAAGTCTTTACTTCAAAGATGGGTCTGAGAAGGAGTATTTGGAGAGTTACAAAAAGGAGGATAAAGGTACTGTTGGTGCGTCTTCTGCTGCCATCAAAGAAGAAGGACATGTAAGACAGTACAGGGATGTAATAAATGCTATAAAAACCGGGACAAAACCACTTATCCCTGCTGAAGAAGGAAGACATCCTGTTGAAATTATACTTGCCATTTACCTCTCAAGCTTGACAGGAAAACCTATAAAACTTCCACTTAGAAGTGATGAGGAGGTTTTAAAGGAGATTGAAAAAATAAAAGGCAAAGGCTTTTGAAATTTGTCATTACAAAATTGTCCATTGAAAAACAAATGGCTTGAGAATTTATTACAAATTCTCAAGCCATTATTTTGCTTGTGAATAGAGTCAATCCAGATAATTTTTTGTGAGAAAATCAAAACTCATCTTAAGACTTTCAAAAGGTGAGCGCTGGCACACATCCTGCTCTATAATATACCATTCAACTCCTGCCTCATTGCAAGAAGCTATTATTCCGTCCCAGTCCAAGTTGCCATATCCGACTTCAAACATGGTTTGCTTAAAATCTTCTATCATTCCCATGTCTTTTAAATGGACAAGAGGGATTCTGCCTTCCAAGCTTCTTATCCACTTTTCAGGGTTTGCCCCCGCAAACTGAACCCAGTACGTATCAATTTCAATCATAAGATATTCCGGGCTTGAATTTTCAATCAGTATCTCAAGCCATGTCTTTCCACCATATTTTTTGAATTCAAAACTGTGGTTGTGATATGAAAGGGTAATTCCTTCCTCTTTCAGTTTTTTCCCGATCTCGTTACACTCCTGGGCAAATTTGATTGCTCCCTCTTCAGACCTGTACTCAGAAGGTGCAGAGGGTATTGCAATGTGAGAGCATCCCAGGATTTTGTGTTCTTCCACAACATTGTCAAGTTCGGTTTTGAGCCTTTCAAAAGGTATGTGGGTTGCGCAGACTTTAAGGTCAAACTCATCACAGATTTCTTTTAACCTTTTTGGTTCAATCTTTCCAATACCCGAAATCTGGACAGCCTGAAACCCGATTTCACTTACCTTTTTGAGGCTGTAGAAAATGTCCTCTTCTGTCTTCAAAAATTCACGCAAAGTGTACAGCTGTGCTGCTATTTTATCTTTTTTCATATTGATTTTGCACCACTTTTCTTTTGTTTAAGTTTATTTAATTATACCACAAATTATTACTCTTTAATAGCCCCAATCATGACACCTTTTACAAAGTACTTTTGCAAGAAGGGGTATATACAAAGTATCGGTACTGTTGATACCACAATTGCTGCGTATTTGATAAGCTCTGTCACTGCAAATCTGTCTGATGCATCTGAAATTCCTGTTGTCATGTTCTCTGTGCTGCTCATAATGAGTATTTCTCTTAAAACAAGCTGAAGTGGGTAAAGTTCTCTTGAGCGCAGGTATATAATCGCACTGAAAAATGCGTTCCAGTGACCTACCGCATAAAAGAGTATCATTACCGCTATCATCGGCATTGCAAGAGGTATCATGATTCTAAAAAGTATTGTCCAGTCCCCTGCTCCATCTATTCTTGCAGACTCTTCCAAGCTGTCCGGTACAGCATGGAATCCTGTTCTCATTATAATCAGGTTTGTTGTTGAGATAGCCCCTGGTATCATCATTGCCCAGATTGTGTCTATCATCCCAAGTGACTGAACAAGAAGGTAAGTTGGAATCATACCGCCGCTGAAATACATTGTAAATGCAATGAAGAACATGATTGGATTTTTTAATTTTAGATTTTTTCTTGATAATACATATCCACCTATTGTAGTAAGAAGAATGTTTATCGCTGTTCCTACAACCACGTATATAAGTGTATTTTTGTACCCTATCCATATCATTGGATAACTTAAAAGCAACTTATATGCCTCTGTCGAAAATTCAAGTGGCCGCCACAGCGGTCCTCTGTATGCCATGAGTTTTATAGGATTGCTAAACGATGCAAAAATGACATACAGCATGGGATACAGCATTGTAAAGCAAAGAAGGCCTAAGAATATATAGTTAAAGGTATCAAATATTATCTCACCTGGACTTTTTCTTATCTTCATCTTGCAAACTCACCCCTTTTCTCTTACCACAGCGATGTCTCTGTGAGTTTTTTAGCAATCTTATTGGAGAATATGACCAGCAAGAAGTTGATGACAGAGTTAAATAGCCCAACTGCTGCACCGTAGCTGTAGTCCATCTCCAATAAACCTTTCCTGTATACATATGTTGAAATAACGTCAGCAGTTTCATAAGTAAGAGGATTGTACATCAAAAATACCTTTTCAAATCCGACGTTCATCATGTGTCCAACTCTTAAGAGGAACATAATGACAATTGTCGGGAGTATTCCTGGTATTGTGACATAAAGTGCCTGTCTGAACCTTCCAGCGCCATCTATCAGCGCGGCTTCATATAGCTGTGGGTCAATGTTTGAGATTGCTGCCAAGTACACAATTGAACCCCAGCCGAGGTTTTGCCATATACCTGACCCAACATACAATGGTCTGAACCAGCCAGGTTCTGTCATGAAGGAGATTGGTTCTGATAAAATACCGAGAGATTTTAAAATCTGGTTTATAAGACCGTCTCTTGAGAAAAAGTCCATAATCATACCGACAATAACGACTGTTGATATAAAGTGTGGCATGTAGCTTACTGTCTGAAGAGTCCTTTTATATATGCTATTTTTGATTTCATTTAAAAGTAGTGCAAATATTATTGGTGCAGGAAAACCGAATATGAGGTCATAGACGTTTATAAGTATTGTATTTCTGATTATTCTCCACACATAAAAGCTGTCATAAACAAAAAACTCTTTGAACTTTTCAAGTCCTACCCATGGGCTGCCCCAGATTCCTTTTGCTGGTGTAAAGTCTTTAAAAGCTATCTGAAGACCGTACATTGGGATGTAGTGGAATATAAAATAGTATGCAACAACAGGGATGAGCATTATATAAAGGCTTTTGTTTCGCATGAGGTCTTTTTTGAGTTCCTGCCATCTGTTTGGCTGATAAGATTTTACTGCAGCCTTTTCCATCTTGCTTTAAACCTCCTCATAAAAAGAATGCATCTTTGTGTCAAAAAAGGGTAAGCATAAAAAAGGTTTATAAAAAAGAGCCTTGCAATAAGGTGTGCTATCAAGGAAAGCAGTTGCCGTCAGCCTTGTTGCAAGGCTCTTTATCGAAAGGTTAATTATTTTCTCTTCTTCCATCTATCATAAGCTTGCTGGTAAATCTTAATAGCCTCATCAATCTTCATCTGTTTGAGTGTCTTTACAAATGCATCGACATTTGTTGCTTTTCCTGTCATGAGTCTTAAGAACATCTCGTCATAGTATGTGTTGACAGTGTTCATGATATTTGCAAGCCTCTTTGACTCATCGTCTGTAAACGACAGTGGTGGCAGGATTCTATCATTTTTAACCTGACCCCATTTTTCTACAGCATCTTTCTGCTGTGGGTACATCATCTGAATCTGATAGTAATACTCATCAGCCTGAGCAAATGGACCACTTATAGATGCACGAGCATATTTTGCCAAAGCTTCAGCTGCAGATAACCCTTGCGGGTTTTTCAAGATTTCATCTGTGTAGTATACCTTGCCATCTTTCTTGACATAAGACTTTCCAAGCACACCATAGTTGAACGCTTCATACCCTTCTTTGCTGTATCCCCAGTCAAGAACCTTCATAGCAAGTGGGACATTTTTACATGCGGTTGTGATTGCTGCACTTGTTCGTGAGAACAGAAACTCTGCCTGGCCCAAAAGTGGGTATTCACCTTTCTTGAGCACAGGGAACTTTGTTGCTATGATATCTTTCTTAAGATTCAGGAAAAATCCCATGTCACCAGAAAGAAGTCCTATCCATGCACCGATTACATCGTTTTGAACGTTTGCCCTGATAACCTTCTGGTTCATTGTCAGGATGTCAGGGTCAATGAGGCCCTCTTTCCACCACTTCTGAAGTGTTGCTATAAACTGTTTGTATTGTGGTTCTAACGGACCATATTTAACCTTTCCGTTTACCTGGAAGAAATCTGTCTTGATTCCCCATGCACCTACCAAGAAAGAGGAGTAGTCAAATGCATACCTTGGGTTGGAGGCATTTCGCAGGATTGAAAATCCCCTTTCATCCTTTTTGCCATTGCCGTTTGGGTCTTTTGTTACAAATGCTTTCAATACCTTGTACCAGTCATCAACTGTCTCTGGCTCTTTTAGTCCCAGTTTTTTGAGCCAGTCGTTTCTTATCTGAGGACCATAGTATACACATGCAATCTTTGGATTATTTCCACGAAGGGCAGGGAATCCGTAAATATCACCATCGTCTGTTACAATGAGCTTTTTGATATCTGGATGTTGCTGCAAGTATTTGTTGAGGTTTGGAGCATATTTTGGAAGATAGTCATTGAGTCTTATGATTATCTTGTCGAGCATCGCTTTTACAGGTCCGCCTGGGTAGTTGTCAATCCAGTTCCACTCAATAATGTCTGTCAGCTGTCTTGATGCAATCATTAAGTTGAACTGGTCTGTCTCACCACCGACCGGTGGGTGCTTGAACACAATCTTTACCCCAAGTTTTTTCTGCAAAAGCTGGTAAGCAGCAATTGAAGAGTAGCTGTTATAAGATGTGGCAACCTTGGGGTCAAGACGAACAAAATAGGTAAGTGTTGGTATTGATTTTGCATAAGCTGTTGACGATGACGAAACAAACGCTGGAATTACAAGTGATAAGGTAAACGCAATCACTAAAATTGTGCTTAAAACCTTTTTAGAAGATTTGAACCAGTCCATTTTGAAACCTCCTTGCTTTAAAAGTTTTTATTGATTTTTTCCAAATTACCCGCGACAAAGCTTTATTATTTTCAGCAACTTGTCAGCGGGCTTTACAGCTTTTATTATAAAGGGGAGATAAAGCTTTTAGAAAGAGGAAAATGTTAAGATTGAAAGGATAATATTAAGCATCTTAAAAATGTACTCATGATTTATATTTTCTTTGTAATTTGTTTCATTGCTTTTCTGTATTGCTTGTATTATAATTGAAATTGCCCAAAAAGAAAGGCTACAGAATTTATTTTTTTGAGGAGGATTTCTTTAAGGATGTTTAAGAAAATCTTGTGGCGGTTTGTCTTTTCATATCTTGTTATTTTTATCATTCCTCTTTTTATAGGAATAGGGGCATATTTTAGCGTAAAAGAAATTATGATGAGCAGTTTATATAGATACAACAAGACAACTCTCACCCAGCTTGAAGACAAGGTTGAGAACGAGGTTGTAAAGTCGGTGGAATCTCTTGCAGACTGGATAAACTTAAACCCGTACTATTTTATTTTTTTACCGGAGGCAAAAGAGGCGCTTGACAGCAGTGACAGGCTCCTTAATATCAGAAACCTTTGCAGGGAGATATATTCACAGACATATAAAAATTCTTACATTTTGGATGCTTTTATATACATTCCTTCTGAGAACCTCATTATAGGTCCATCGTATACAACAACACCTTATAACTACTATACATACATAAACAGGCCACTTGATATGAGCTATGAAAAATGGCTAAAATTTTTAAACGGCGAGTACAAGATGAAGTACATACCTTCTTTTGAGATAAAAGCTGATTATAAAAAGCTTTCCACAATAATGTTTGCAAATACTCTTTCAAGGTGGATTATTGATGGTAAAAACGCAAATGTGTTTGTCATCATTGATCAGAGCAAGATTGTAGACCTCATGAAAGAGATTATAAGCTATCCTAAAGGTATCATGTGGATTTTGGACAGGAACAATAATCAAGTTCTCAAAGTCTCAGCAGAAAAAGAGAATGTATCTTTGCCTAAAATTAGCTTTTCTATTTATGATAACTTTGGAATAAAAGAGTTGAGCTTGAAAGGACAGCGATGGATTTTATACTATACAATCTCACCGCTATATGGCTGGAAATACATATCGATGGTTCCTGTTGACAGTTTCTTTGAAGAGATTCGAAAAGTGCGAAATTTGAGCCTGCTTCTTCTCGGGCTTATGAGCGTTATTAGTAGCATACTTATATTCTTCTTCAGCATGCAAAATTACAGACCTCTGAGTGAAATAAAAAGTCTTTTACAATCAAATAGTGAAAACAAAGAACTCAAGAGTACAAAAAGCGAGTTTGATGTGATAAGAGACCTTGTTGTCCACACCCTTTCAAAGGAAGAAGAGATGAAAAGACAAATTATGCGGTTTACACCTATCATAAAGAACAATCTTTTATACCAGCTTTTGGTGGGCGGGATTTTGCCCGAAAGTATAGGAGAGCTGGAGCTAAAAACCTTGGGTATGGAAAAACAAAGTGACAAATTTGTAGTGTGTTTAGTTGAGATTGACGACTGTTCTGGGTTTATAAAAGGTGAGAGTGACAGTGAATATTCTCTTGTAACCCTTATTGTTACAAATGTTTTGGATGAACTTTTGGATACAAATAACTTTAAACATTGGGATGTTCTATTTTCAAGGACAAAGCTCAGCGTAATTGTGGAGATTAAAGATAGCTTTGAAGAAAGCTTGTCAAAACTTTCAAGCCTTTTTGACAACATGATTGAGTTTCTGGAGAAGAACTTTACAATATTTGTGTCTGTGGGTATAAGTGGGGAGGTTTCGGGTATAATAAATTTAAAGTTTGCATATGAGCAGGCAGAAAAGGTTCTCGGCTTGAAATTTGTAAAGCCTAACATGAAGATTTTCAAGTTTTCTGAGCTCTCTCAAGATATAACTTCAGAAAAAGAATTTTTGCCCAAGGACATTGAAAACAGGATTATAAACTCTGTGAAAGAAGGAAAAGTAGAAGGGATTTATGAGGTGTTTGAAAATATCCGCAGCCATATCACAGCTGCGAATTCTCCTCACATGGCAAAGATGATACTTATATATCTTTACGGCTTATATTATCAACTTTTAAATAGCATTCCAAACACGGTCGGCGAGAAGCAAAAACCTGAGCCAGAGAAAGTAATGAGATTAATCATTGACGAGAAAAATCCTAAAAAGGTTCTTCAGGCATTGCAAGAAGACTACAAAATTTTAGCTGAAAGTGTAATAGTAAATAAACAGAAAATGGGCAATGACTTGATTTCAAATATTTTGGAGTATATCCACCAGCAATATTCAAGCTCAGAGATATCACTTTCAACAATTGCAGATAAGTTCAATATAACTCCACAGTATCTTTCAGCAATATTCAAAGAAAAGACAGGGCAGAACATAAGCGATTATATCCAGAACCTGAGAATGAACAGAGCCAAAGAACTTCTTTTGACAACCGACTATTCTGTCTCTCAGATTGCCAAGATGATAGGATACACAGAGGTAAGTGGGTTTACCAAGGCTTTCAAGAAGTTTGAAGGTGTGTCTCCAAACAAGTTCAGAGAGCTTAACAAATCACAATAAAAAAAGAGCGGGAGGGAGAAGATTAAGATTTCTTCTCATCCCGCTCAAAATTTTTTCGCAGAAGCAAAATTTGCTGGGGGTTTATAAAATACTTTTTAGCTTTGCAAGTCTTTTTTCTCTGTCTCTCACAAACCTTTCAATGCCACTGTAAATGCTGTCGCAATCAAGGTGCGCTTCTTTTAATATCTCATCAACTGTTCCACCTGTTCGCCACTGATTATCCCAGTCGCTTGAAAGTGAGTACTCTTCAGACACTTTTGAAAATATCCAGTCATGCATGAGCTTTTTGCTCTCGTTTGTGATTACCATGGAGTCCATCCAGTCTTCAAGCGGCAGCACCTTATTTCTGTACTCATCTTCCTGCATCATGAAAAGTTCAAAGCTGGGTGCAGCAATTATCTTGAGGTTAAAATCTTTTCTAAGCTGTGGCAAAAGCTTTATTAAATTGTAAGTTGTGCTTGTACCCCTTACTATTATCGTTCCATCCTTTCTTCTATTCGGGTCAAAATCATTTATGATGTAAGCTCCTTTTGCAGCTTCAAAATGAGATGGAAAGCCAAGAGCGTTTCTATCCGGTATTTCAATTGGTGGTCTTGTAAGGTGCAATGCAATGTTGTTTATGTCAGTTGCAAGTGCAGCAGCAAGCAAAACCGGCACTTCATTGTGTTCCCACGGGTAAAGATTTATAATCTTTCCTTTCGGTAAAAGCTGCAAAACTCCAGGTTCAAAAATCCCAAAATGTGTCCTTGAATCTTCAGCAGTCTCTGGCCCAGAGTGACCGGCAACCCAGATAACTTTGCCAAACTTTATTGGAGAGTCTTGTGTCATCTGGGAGAAAAGCCTTATTGCACCGTATTTGAGATACATAAACGACCCATATGTTGATGTTATAGCCCAAAAACCGTTAAAATCTTCATATGGATTTTCGCTCAAATTTACAGTAGCTAAACCCGCACACACACCGGCGTTCAAAAACTCTGTGATTGCAGATGGCAAAATTGCTCCATTTCTATTTTTTTCTCTGTCATAAACTCCAAATCCGGCAAAGTCGTC
This sequence comes from Caldicellulosiruptor acetigenus, assembly GCF_026914305.1. Lineage (NCBI taxonomy): Bacteria > Bacillati > Bacillota > Caldicellulosiruptorales > Caldicellulosiruptoraceae > Caldicellulosiruptor > Caldicellulosiruptor acetigenus. Next base: position 266,482 of record NZ_CP113866.1, read on the forward strand.
TTTTCCAAGTCCAAATCCGTGAAGATTTGTAGACTCTGTAAGGTCGGCAGATGTTGCAATGATAAGAGGTCTTCCATACTTTCTGCCGATTACACCGTTTATATACATTCCCCATTTTGCTAAAGCTGCTCTGTTTGGAACATTTTCGCCCGGCTTTGCAAAAAGCCAGTCAGGATAGTTTTTGTAATCATAGATGGCTGGGTCTTTATATGGATTTTGGTTTAGAACAAATGTCGAAGGAGCATCTTTTGGCAGAGCTTCTGCAATCTCAACAAGCGTGTCTGTGATATACTTTAAAAGCTCTTCATCTGATGTAAGCACTCTGTTTATGATCTTAAGGTTTTCTTCCCATTGTTTTCTCTCTTCATCCGGGTTAGATGGTGCTGGTTTTCCAAAACCTACAAACTCAACTCCGTACTTTTCCATGAAAGGTTTTCTTGTCTCCCAGAAAATCTCTGAGTTTTTCTTGTGCGGCACACCGTGAGATTTGTTGTCATATACGCCATATTCATATCCTTTTTTGGTCTTAAACCACATGAGATTAGGAGTATTCTCATTTGCTTCTTCAACTGCTTTTTTGATTGTGCTATAGACATCCTGCCAGCTGTGACCATTCATTGTTCCATGAACCTTCCAGCCATGGGCAGAAAACCATTCATCAGGTGTGCCGTACACAACAGAAGAAAAAGGTCTGTCATCTATTCCAAAATCGTTCCAGTCCAAAAGCCAGAACAGGTTGCCAAGTCCGTATGCCCATGCACCGTTTTGAGACTCATGAGTAGCGCCGGCTGTCAGCGCACCTTCGCCTTCAATCAAGAACACCTTTACATTTTGAAGTCCCGCCTTTTTGAGCGCTAAAGCTTGCCCTACAGATGCAGGAAGGCCATGGGCAGAAGGGCCTGTGTTGAATTTCAAAAGCAGTGTCTTTCCGCTTGACTCAGCATGACCGGGTAAGCCTTTGTTGTGTCTAAAGGTTAATAAATCATAATATCTTACAAGTTTATCTTCATCAATTAAATATTTTGCATCTTTTGTTTGCCTATATATCTCATCAAAAGCATCGCCAATAACAGCAAATAGTGAGTAGATTATTGGTATGGTGTGCCCAGCAGAAAGAATTAGTCTGTCGTTGAACCTATATTCTGGTTTTCTAATATCATATGTCATCTTTTTTCCAAACAAAAGGCTGATTAACATATGAGCCTTTGAGTGAGAACCGCCAGGATGCCCGCTTTGCCTGTAATTCAGGGTAAAATCAAGATACTGATAGGTTATGTCTTTTATCTTTTCCCAGAGCTGAAATTCCTTTTCCATCTTAAACCTCCCACAAAATTGTTCATTATTTCTACACTTTGACCTTAATTATAACAGCAAAACGTAATAAATTAAAGTGGATTATTTTAAGTTTTAAGCGAAAATTTTAAGACAATTGTTTAACAAAATGTTGACATTTTGAACGAGTATATATTTGAAAACCATAAGAAATATTCAAAAATCCTAATACAGAATATTGGAGTTTTATTTAATTATGTTGACTTTTTAATCTTGAGCATTTACAATTAATATTGTCCACAAAATAAGATTTTTGATGGTATAATAGTTTGAAAACCGCACTATTTTTTGAGCGACTTTTTGAAGGGGGTTAAAATCTTGCTTCATTCATTTGTCAATGCCATTCAGGGAGTACTTGTGATTTTATTTGTTCTCATGCTTGGGTATTTTCTTGCAAAGTACAGGTGGTTTGACTCAAAAGTATCAGACCTTTTTGCAAAGGTTGTTGTAAATGTATCGCTGCCGCTTTATATGATAGCAAATCTCACCTCAACCTTTACAAAAAGTGAGCTTGAACATTCAGCACGAGGGCTTTTAATTCCATTTTTGTCAATTTTGCTTTCTTACAGCGTGGCTGTGATTCTTGCAAGGATTGCAAATGTAAAGATTCACAGGAGAGGCCTTTTTGCAGCAATATTCTCGCTTTCGAATTCAATTTTTGTGGGACTTCCTATGTCTCTTGCGCTTTTTGGAGATGTTGCAACACCTTATACACTGCTTTATTACATGGCAAATACTACAATATGGTGGACGTTAGGTGTCTATGGGATTATCAGGGATAACAGAGAAGAAAACCAGAATGTTTTGAGCATAGATACTGTAAAGCGTATATTTAACCCGCCTTTGATTGGGTTTTTGATAGGAGTTGTGCTTGTGCTTTTGCAGATAAAACTTCCAAAGTTTATATTTGACAGTTTTAAAATGGTAGGAGGGCTTACAACCCCCCTTTCCATCTTCTGTGTTGGAATAACAATGTATGAGATGGGATTTAAAAATTTCAAGTTGGACAAAGATAGCATTTTAGTATTTGCAGGCAGATTCCTTGTCACGCCTTTTATCACATGGCTTTTGGCTCATTTTATACCTGTTCCTAAACTTATGCGCGATGTGTTTATCATAATGTCTGCTATGCCTGTGATGGTAAATTCGGCTATAATTTCAAGGGTATATAATGGCGACTATGAATTTGCAACTGCTATGATTACATATTCCACCGTGTTTTCGGTTGTAATAATGCCGTTTTTGATGGTGCTGATTAAGATTATTTAGTTTTCTCACGATTCCTTTTCTTAAAGGTGGTGATAAAAACCATTGTGGTCAAAGCTATAGTAACCAGGCCGGATATATAAAACCCAGCCCAGGGAGAGATTTTTTGTGAAATTGTGCCTGTAAATAGATTGCCAATCGGTGTTGTTCCAGCATTGCAAAGAAAGTAGATACTCAAAACCCTTGCTCTGAAGTCATCGCTTGATGCAAGCTGCAAAAGAGCGTTTGCACTTGTATTAAAGCTTATTGCAAGAAGCCCTACAAGTACAAATAACATGCACGCAACTGTATAACTTTTGTTCAGACCCAGAAGAATGTAAACTATTGACACAGAAAGAATGAACTTGAAAAGAAGATTTAAATTAATCTTTTCTTTTTTTCTTATAGCTGTCAAAAATGCGCCCATCAATGAGCCAATTCCCATCGATGACATCAAAAGTCCAAAACCTGTTTCATTTCTGCCCAGCGCAAGTTTTGCGTACACAGGAATCAACACGTTAAAATTGAGTATGAATGTGCCCATGATTAAAACAAGCGATATTGCTCTCAGCAACACTTTGGTCTTATATACATACCTGAGCCCTTCCACCACCTCTGCAAAAACGCTTTTACCATTTTCCTCTTTCTGAGGTTCTTTGGCGTCAATCATAAATACGCCTATAATGACCGGCACAAAACTTATAGCATTTGCCAAAAAACACATTTCAATACCAACTGTTGAGATTACTAAACTTGCAATAACAGGGCCTATAATTCTTGCAAGGTTGAAAATCATAGAGTTAAGACCAACAGCGTTCGGCAGGTCATCTTTTCCAACAAGAGTTATCATGTAAGACTGCCTGGCAGGATTATCAAATGTTGTAACAAGACCTCTCATAAGAGCTAATATAACTAAGTGCCAGTACCGAACAACATGTGTGTATGTAATCAAAAACAAAAGAAAAGCAAAGAATAAAAGAAGGCTTTGAGTAATTAAAATTACCCTTTTTTTCTGCTTTCTGTCCAAGATTGCACCGGCAAAAAGGGAAAGAATCATAACAGGGACCTGTTCACATGCTGTGACAATACTAAGAAGCAGTGCTGAATTTGTAAGCTCTAAAGCCAGCCATTGCATTGCCATGTTCTGCATCCAAGAACCAATCACCGAGATAGCCTGGCCAAACCAGTAATACCTGTAGTTTCTGTGGCGCAGAGCTCTAAAAGGTCCTGATGTTAGAACAAGTTGCATTCTTTTCCACCTTCTTGTAGATATTGTGAGGAATATATTTGATTCTTGTGGATAAGGCTATCACGCTCCTTTTAATATTGAATTTTGATATAATACCTCTCAAGACTATTATAACATCTGAACTAATCACAATCAAATCAGCGTTTTGAAAATAGTTGATATGCACAAATTTAATTGGATATTGTGCACAAAGGTATGTTTTTTTGAAAAATATGAAGAATTCAATAGCAATATATGTAGAAATATTGTGTTATTATGTTGAATAGTTTTGTGTGAGAGATAGAATAAATGTAAAAGAAAATTTTAAGAAGCGAGGGAGAGTTTTTAATAACACACACTTTAACATTTATGGGGCATATGAGATTGCAAAGCTTGCAGCTTTTTTTGTCTTTAAAATAAATGTTCACATTGTTATTTTTCAAACATAGGTATATAATAGATAAAGTAATAAATCATTCTTCTGTGAAAGGGGGACGAGAATGGGAAGACTTTTTGGAACAGATGGTGTTAGAGGTATCGCAAATAAAGAACTTACATGTGAACTTGCGTTTGACTTAGGAAGAGCTGGGGCGTATGTGCTCACTGAAACTAAGCAAAAGCCCAAAATTTTGATTGGCAAGGACACAAGAATCTCATGCGATATGCTGGAGGCTGCCCTTTGTGCAGGACTTACCTCGGTAGGAGCAGATGTGTACTTAGCAGGAGTTGTCACAACACCTGCAATAGCTCACTTGGTAAAATCTCACGGGTTTGATGCAGGTGTGATGATATCTGCCTCACACAATCCTTATGAATTTAACGGTATCAAATTTTTTAATTCCCAGGGTTTTAAGCTTTCTGACCAGATTGAAGAAAAAATTGAAGACATTATTTTGAATAAGAAATGGGATGAGGTTCCACACGCTCAATTTGATGCGATAGGAAGGGTAAATAGAGTTGACCTTAAAAAAGACTATCAAGAATTCTTGAAGTCAACATTAAATGGTGCAAACTTCAAAGGGCTTAAAATTGTCATTGACTGTGCAAATGGTGCAGCATATAAAATAGCTCCAGAGGTTTTTGAAGATCTTGGAGCAGAGGTTGTGGTAATAAACAACCAGCCAGATGGTACAAACATTAACAAAAACTGCGGGTCTACTCATCTTAAAGCTTTGCAAGAGGAAGTTGTTAAAAACAAAGCTGACTTTGGCATTGCGTATGATGGTGATGCAGACAGAACGCTTTTTGTTGATGAAGTGGGCAGTATTGTTGATGGCGATAAAATAATGCTTCTTTTGGCACAAAACTTAAAACAACAGAGAAGGCTTAAGAACGACACCTTGGTTGTGACAGTCATGAGCAACATGGGGCTTTTTGTCGCGGCAAAAGAGTTTGGAATAGAGCTTGAAGTTACAAAAGTTGGTGACAGGTATGTTCTTGAAAAGATGCTTGAAGGCGGCTATAGTATTGGCGGCGAACAGTCAGGGCATATAATCCTTTTGGACTTTGCAACAACAGGCGACGGAATCTTAACAAGCCTTCAGCTGACAAAGCTAATTAAAGAAAGCGGAAAGAAGCTCTCTGAACTTGCAAAGATAATGAAGGTATATCCTCAGGTGCTTATAAACGCCAAGGTTGAAAATGGCAAAAAAGACCTTTATTCAAAAGACCCTGTAATTTTAGAGGCAATCAAAAAGGTTGAAGAAAAACTAAACGGCAAAGGAAGGATTTTGATAAGACCATCTGGCACAGAGCCTCTTGTGAGGGTCATGATTGAAGGGGAAGACTATGAAGAGATCAAAAAAGATGCAAGTTACATTGCAAGCTTGATTGAGTCAAGGCTTTCTTAAGAAAGATTTTCAAAAAAGCCTTTTACAAATGAGGCTTTTTTTCAGAAGCGCCAGGACCCTTGATAAGGATCAAGGGTTGACGAGGACTGGGGAGAATCGAGGTTTTCGGCGGATGCCCCAGCGGGGTTTGGTCTTTTTCCCTCGTAACTTTCTGCTACAAACCCCGGAAGGCAACTTCTGGGACAAAAGCAGGAAGAAAAAAGGCTTGTGTTTCGTGATTGCTATGGAAAAATAGCAGCTTGGAAATTAAATATAAAGCTCAAGGAGGACAAAAATAATGTGCGGAATTGTTGGCTATGTTGGCACAAAAAACTGTGTTCCTATTTTGCTCTCTGGACTTAAAAGACTTGAGTACAGAGGATACGACTCTGCCGGCGTGGCAGTTATCGATATAGATAAATCAAAGATTGACATAGTCAAGACAAAAGGAAGGCTTACCATTTTAGAAGAAAAGCTAAATCAAAATCCCATTGAAGGTTATGTTGGGATTGGTCATACAAGATGGGCAACACACGGAGAGCCGTCTGATGAGAATTCGCATCCGCATGTGAGTCAAAACGGCAAGATTGCAATTGTCCACAACGGAATCATAGAAAACTATTTGAAGCTGAAAGAATTTCTCATAAAAAAAGGCTACACCTTTGCATCAGATACAGACACAGAGGTTGTTGCTCATCTTATAGAATATTACTATGACGGTGACATTTTGGATGCATTTATAAAGACCCTTGAAAAGATCCAGGGATCATATGCGCTTGGCGTTCTTTGTCTTGACAGACCAGATATGTTACTTGCAGCAAGAAAAGACAGTCCCCTGATTGTCGGTTTAGGGCAGGGCGAAAACTTCATAGCATCAGACATCCCAGCTATATTGGAATATACAAGGGATACCTACATTCTTGAGGAAAACGAGATTGCCATTGTGACAAAAGATAAGGTAGAGATTGTCAATACAGAAAAAGAGCCTATTTCCAAAGAAGTATTTCATGTTACATGGGATGTAGCCAGCGCAGAAAAAGGCGGCTATGAACATTTCATGATAAAAGAGATAATGGAGCAGCCCAAGGCTATCAGGGATACCTTGACAGGAAGGCTTCCAGACGATGGTTTTGAAGTGAACCTTGATGGAATTAAGATTACCAAAGAAGATTTGCAAAGACTAAATAAAATATTTATTGTGGCATGCGGCACAGCATACCATGCAGGGATTGTCGGGAAACATGTCATTGAAAAGCTTACAAGAATTCCTGTTGAGGTTGACATTGCAAGTGAGTTTAGATACAGAGACCCAATTATAGATGAAAATACATTGACAATTGTGATTTCTCAGTCTGGGGAGACAATTGACACACTTGTTGCAATGAGAGAAGCAAAAGCAAAAGGTTCAAGAACGCTTGGGATTGTCAATGTTGTTGGGTCATCAATTGCAAGAGAGGTAGATGACTGTCTTTATACATGGGCAGGACCTGAGATTGCGGTTGCATCAACCAAGGCTTATACAACACAGCTAATATGCCTCTATCTTATTGCACTTGACTTTGCAACAAAGCTTGGAACAATTTCCTATGAAGAGTTTGCCAAGATCAGAGATGAAATAAAAAGACTTCCTGAAAAGGTTGAGTATGTACTGACACACAGGGAAAATATTCAAAAGTATGCGTCTGAGCATTTCAATGCAAAAGACATCTTCTATTTAGGAAGAGGCTTGGACTTTGCAGTTGCAATGGAAGGGTCTTTAAAACTCAAGGAAATTTCGTACATTCACTCAGAAGCATATGCAGCAGGTGAGCTAAAACACGGAACCATTGCCCTAATTGAAGATGGGACATTTGTAATTGCACTTGCAACCCAGGAAAAGCTTTTTGAAAAGATGGTGAGCAACATAAAAGAGGTAAAATCCCGTGGTGCTGTTGTTCTTTCTGTTGCGCAGGAAGGAAATACCGACATAGAAAATGTATCAGACCATGTTTTGTATATTCCAAGGACACTTGACATTTTAGCACCAGTTTTGACAGTTGTGCCTTTGCAGCTTTTTGCATACTACACAGCAGTCCAAAGAGGCTGCGATGTAGACAAACCAAGGAATTTAGCAAAGAGCGTGACTGTGGAGTGATTTGAAAGGATTTTTATCAAATTACCCCAATTCCACAAACCACCTATTCTCATCACAAAAAAGGTACAGCATTTTTGAGCGGACAAGGATTTTATATCTTATGCCTTGTCCGCCTACTTTTAAAGAGGCAGCAGGCCTTTTTTCTATGATCTTATCAATCTCATATGTTTTCCCATCAAGCCAGACAAACGAAATCGGAGTTATTTCTCCTTCCTTTGAAAAGTGAGCATAAACCTCTACAAATATTTTCCTCATTTTAAAAACCTCACCCTTTCATTTTTGTTTTGAAAAAGCAAAATTTTATTTAAAAAATGCAACAGGGTGGATTTTATTGTGCAAAGCAATCTCGCAAGGCAAATCTGGCTTTGTTAAAAGCACTGCGGGCAGTACTGACGTGTGCCCAAATCTTTTTCTTATTCTATCAATTGTTTTTTCAAGCTGTTCTAATTTGAATTTTTTCAAGCTGTCAAACTCAAGCTGGTAAAAAGAGTTTGCACAAACAAGATCTAAGCCTCTGACTCCAAGTGAACGGATATTACTTTTAAAGCTCCAATTTTTTTTGAATATCTCAAAAGCTTTTTGAGCTATCTCTCTTGCTAAAAAAGTGGGGGTTTGGAGTTTTTCCTGCCTTGTGATTGCAAAAAGAGAGTTATCTCTTATCCAAACTTGAATGGTAAAACATTTTAAACACTGCTGACGAAGCCTCTGCGCAACAGACTCAGAAAGCATTCGAATAACATATTCTGCGTCTTCATAGGAAGTCAAATCTCTCGGTAGCGTTATACTGTTGCCAATTCCTTTGATGTTGTCTTCAAAAAGTGGGGGAATAACTGGGGTTGTGTCAAGCCCGTTTGCAAATATCCAGAGCACCTCACCCCATTTGCCAAGGATTCTTTTAAGATATTCAGGTGAGCTTTTGGCTATATCACCTATTGTGTAAATTGCTCTTGAGCTTAACTTTTTTTCTGTTGCGCTACCGACATACAAAAGGTCTTTTGCAGGCAGTGGCCAGACAATTTGTTTAAAGTTTTCTTTTGTGATAACTGTTACAGCATCGGGCTTTTTATAGTCGCTTCCAAGCTTTGCAAACACCTTGTTAAAGGATACTCCAACAGATACCGTCAAACCAAGCTCACTTTTTATTCTTTCTTTGATTTCATAAGCAATCTTTCTGCCACTTCCTAAAATACCTGTAGATTGAGTTACATCAAGCCAACACTCATCAATCCCAAATGGTTCTATCAAATCTGTATACTCAGAGTATATTCTTTGTGCAAGTTTTGAAAAACGTATATAAAGAGGGAAATTGGGTTTTAGGATAACAAGGTTTGGACATTTTTTAAGTGCCTGCCATATAACTTCACCTGTTTGAATACCGTATGATTTTGCAATCTGTTTTTTTGCAAGAACTATCCCATGCCGAAGCTCACTTTCACCGCAAACAGCAACAGGCTTGTTTCTCAGCTCAGGACGATAAAGACACTCAACAGACGCATAGAAGTTATTAAGGTCACAGTGCAAAATCACCCTGCCCACTTTTTCTCACCTATAGAACATAAGTTTGTATATACATATTATATCACCGAAAATTTGTTTGGTAAATAGAAATATTAGGTAGAGATTCTGTGCTACTAAGAATTGATAAAAAGAAAAAGCTGAAATAATTATATTGTAATTGGCAACATATAATTGATATAATTAAAATGCAAAAGAAAATAATTAGTGGAAAAAAGGGGGATTATTTATGGCAAAGAAGTTATTGTTATTTTTATTAATAACCTTACTTAGTGTTACACTGGTTGTTGTTTTTGGAATAAAGTTATTTAGAACGTATCATTCAACTCCAGAAAAAGCCATTAAGTTTTACATCTCAATAAGAAATGGGCCTTGGGCTGCAAATAGAGTAACTATCACAGAAGGGAGCTATTATGACAAAAAATATGGGCAGCAGTATGTGGTTGAAGGATACAAAGATAGGCAGACAGGAATGGAAGTAAGGTTTTTCTATCTCAAAAAAAATGAAAATGGCTTGTGGGAAGTGACTTCAGCCGGGACAGGGCCATAAATAAAATCAAGGTAGGAGCAAATAAGGCAAGTTTAAATCCAAAATAATTCCTAAGTAGAGGCTATATTACAAAAATTTCTTGCCACAAACAAAAACTTAAAGTATAATATTTACAGTAAGTTTATGATTGCTCAGAGATGGAATTGGTGCGAGGGTGTAAGGTTTTTATTGTGTATCAAAAAAATCTCAAGGGGGAGCTTTGAAAGATGGAATACTTAAAACCTTCAAATCTTCTAAATCTTATCGTATCACCAACAAAAGTGTTTCGGAAGGTAAAAGAAAAGCCGGATTTCTTAATTTTAGTATTTTTGATACCGGTGATAGCAGCACTTACTACCTTGTTTATGCCAAAAGTGTCCGAAGAAGCTTTGTTAGAGTATGTGAAAAGAACAGTTGAAGACCCTCAAGTACAAGAGGCGACCTTAAAAACTTTAAAACTTACAAAATCGCCTATCTTTTTGGCAGGGACTGCGTTTGTAAATACCCTTATTTCGTTTTTTGTTGCTTCGTTTGTCTTGCTCATAATTGTAAGGCTTGCAGGCGGTGAGATTGACTACAAAAGAGCACTTACAATTGTAGCAGTTGCAAACCTTGTGATGATTCCATATTACATCTTCTATGTAATATATGCCAGGGTTACAAATTTAAACATTTTGGACATTCACATGGACTTCAAGTATTTTATAAGAACATACCTGCATGTGTTTGCTATCTGGCGGTATGTACTAATTGGTGTTGGAGTGTTTGCTGCCTGTGAACTTAACAAAGCAAAAAGTGCAATTGTTACAGCTGTCTATACTCTAATTACACTTATAATGCCAATTATTTCAATGTTTACACAAAACTTTATGAAGTTTGGTGGTAGATAGAAAAGGAGAGTATTTTCACATGCAAGATGCTGCAAAAGGTCTAAAAAACTGGCAAAAAGCAGTAATTATAGTTTTACTTATCTCAGTGGGCTTTATTTTAACATTTGTTTTAACAATGCCATCTGGAAGCAAAAAGAACATTTCATCTAAGCCAAAGACTGCAAAGGTACAAAAGATTTCTTTAAAGCAAACACTTTTGGTATCTGGTACTGTGCAAAGCAGCAGCACAAGAAATGTTATATCAAAGACAAATGGCACTTTAGAAAAAGTTTTTGTCAAAAACGGGCAGTATGTCAAAAAAGGCGATGTAATTGCCAAGGTAGATGAAACTCAGGCAGCTTATAAGATAGAGTCTTTGAAAAGACAGCTTTCAGAACTTGAACTTCAAAGGGAAAGTTTAGAAAGGCAGCTTCAAAACTTTACTTTAAAATCTCCGCAGGAGGGGTTTGTACAAAACCTTGCAACAAGTGAAGGTGTGCTTGTCAGTCAAGGAATGCAGATAATGACTATTGTTGACGACTCAAGGATGAAGCTTACTGTGCAGCTTCCTGCCTGGTGTTATGAAAAAGTAAAAAAGGGGCAGAAGGCAGAGGTTGTGGTATCTGACCTTATGGACAAGGTCGATGGTGTTGTTCAGAGCATCGGCAGCAAAATATACAAAAATCAGGATGGAGCAATGGTGTTTGATGCAAAGGTGGTAGTTTCAAACAAAAACGGAAGCTTGGCTGAAGGTATGAGGGCAAGTGTAAGCTTTCTGCTTTCAAACGGTGAGAAAGTAACATCGCTTAGCGAAGGCATTTTAGAAGTATTTTCAAAAAAGAGCATTGTAAGCCCTGTTTCTGGCAGAATAGAAAAGGTTTTTGTTGAAAATGGGCAGAAGGTAAAAACTGGTGATTTGCTTTTGAAATTTTCGGTAGATGATATTGAGATGCAGATAAAGCAGGTTGATTTGAAGATAGAAGATATAAAATCCCAGATAAAAGCAGCCGAAGAGGATTTGAAAAACTACAAAGTTTTAGCACCGATTGATGGCAAAATAGCTGATTTGAATCTGCAAGAAGGAGATGTAGTTGCACCTGGTCAGATGATATGTTCAGTGTATGACCCGAAACACCTTGTGCTAAGTGCTCAGGTGGAAGAGCTTGACATTTTGAAGGTAAAGCCAGGACAGAAGGTTAACATAAAGCTTGATGCAGTGGGAAGCACAAAAGATAAGCCCATAGAAGGGTATGTTACGGAAATTTCTGAAAAGGCTCAGCCAGAGGGCAGCAGCATCTCAAAGTTTGTTGTTAAGATAGAATTTGAAAATAACAATAGTATAAAAATTGGGATGCATGCGGAGGCAGAGATTATCTTAAAGTCCAAGAAAGCTGCACTGGTTGTGCCGGTTGAAGCAGTTCACAAAGAAGATGGAAAATATTATGTGTATGTTTATACACAACAAAAGTCTAAAACTTCTGAGAAAAACAAAGAACAAAAAACCAGTCAGAAAACAGACGAATACGGGCTTGACAGCTCTTACTATAAAGATTCTGAAAAAAGACAGGTCAAACTTGGCATGACAACTGAGAAGTACGCAGAAATCTTAGATGGTCTCAAAGAAGGCGAAGAAGTGGTACTTCCAAAGTTTGATAGTGAAAAACAGGGTCAAAGTCTTTTCTATTAAAAGGGGAAGATGTTGCGAAATGGAGAAATTTCTGCTTTCTTGCAAGATGGCAATCCAGAGCATTTTTCTAAACAGGCTGAGGTCATTTCTAACGCTTCTTGGTGTTGTCATAGGAGTTGGAGCGGTGGTTGCAGCTGTGGGGCTTGCTGAGGGCACCACAGCTGGTATTACAAAAGAGATAGAAAAGCTTGGTACAAACCTTGTGTATGTTCTTATAAATCCAGCTTCAAAGAGCGAAGATGTGTCGGTTGACGAATTTTTAGAGTTTGCAAGGAAAAATAACGATGTTATTTTAGGTGTGAGCCCCTTTGTCCAGTATCCTGCCGAAGCACTTTTCAGAGGTAAAAAAGAGGAGTGCCAGATTATTGGTGCAACAGCAGAGTACATGATGATAGAAAACCTTGCGCTTTCAAAAGGAAGGTTCATAAGTCCTGTAGACAGTGATTTTAGACAAAAGGTGGCAGTGATAGGTTCAAGGATACAAAAAAAGCTCTTTGATAGTCAAAATCCTGTGGAGCAAGAGATAAACGTAAATGGTCAGGTTTTCAAGGTGGTTGGAGTTTTAAAAGAAAAACAGGGCGGAAGGGACAACACGGTCGACGACAGCGTCATAGTGCCCTTATTTGCCTTAAACAGCATATCCACAGGCGAGCATGCGTTTGTAAAAAATTTTTTGGTGCGCACAGTTTCTGCTGATAAGAACAATGAAGTTAAAAAGAGAATAAAAGGGTATTTGAGCAATATTGTAAAAAAGGAAGAAAACTACTCAGTCTATGATATGTCTGAGCTTATGTCAACGCTCAATCAAATAACATATCTTTTGATGATAATACTTGGCGGTATTGCTACAATCTCTCTTGTAGTTGGTGGTATTGGAATTATGAATATTATGCTTGTGTCTGTAACAGAAAGAACAAGAGAGATTGGGATTAGAAAGGCAATTGGTGCAAAGAGAAGTGATATCAGAGTACAGTTTCTCATAGAGTCGATGGTCATAACAGGTGTTGGTGGCATAATTGGGATTTTGCTTGGATTTTTTATAATTGCAGTGGGGATTTCAAGAATTCCTGGAGTTGAGGCTGTGTATTCGCTAAAGTGGGCTTTTATGGCTTTTGGAATTTCAGTTTTGATAGGAGTTATTTTTGGGATGCTTCCAGCTGAAAAGGCAGCGCGTTTAAATCCTATTGAGGCGCTAAGATATGAATAAAGAGTTGGAGGCAGATAAAAATGAAAAGAAGTAAAATTTTGATTGCAGGGATATGTAGCCTGGCAGTTTTGATTGGCATTGTAGTAGTAGGGTGGTCTTTGGCGTCCAAAAAAGAGCTGCCAAAAGATGTTGTGGCAGTTGTAAATGGTCACAAGATTTACAAAAAGGATTTGGATATGGCATATAGTCTTGAAGAGCTAAGATATGAAAATGCAAAAGTATCCTTTGAAGAGCTAAAAAAGAAGTATGGAGCTGATGCGGCAAAAGAGCTTGAAGGAAGCTTGCGCAAAAAGACCAGGCAGGAGATATTAGACGAGATGATAGAATGGCTTGTTTTGTACGATGAGGCAAAGAAGGAAGGATGTGAAGTTTCACTTGATGAGGCAAAAGCTTACTATAATAAAACTCAAAAAATGATACAGGATGTTCTTTCTGGCAAGTTATCAACAGGTGAGATGAATAATACACAAAGAGCAATAGAGCTGATAAATTCTTTTGTAAAAAAACAGGGAATATCAGAAAAAGAGCATGAAGAAATGGTAATAAAAGAGTGTCAAATGCTACTTTCAATCCAAAAATACCTGCAAGAAAAAGAGAAACAATACAAGAATAAGCATCCTAATGCGACTTTAGTAGAGGTTGAAGATTATCTTAAAAGTTTGAGAGTTAATCTAAAAAAGAAGGCAGAGATTATAGTTAATAAGAACATCTAATAAATAAGAGCAAAAAATAATAGAGGCAAGGCAGCAAACTGGGAGACTCCCAATTTAAGAAGCCTTGCCTCTTTATTTTTACATATTCTCCTCCTGCGTCTGCAAAATAAGCTCCTGAATATAATTTTCAAGCTGTTTTGGAAGCCCAAGTATTTTTACATCCATAAACCCTTGGGTTATAAGAGATATCGCCTCGTCTTTTGAAAGTCCTCTGCTCATTAGGTATTCTATCTCTTCTTCGGCAATAGGACCGATTGCAGCTTCATGTGAAAGATGGCTTTGCGGTGCGCCTTGGGAAAGTAGCTCCGGTACAGCATACATCATGCCATCACTTGATAAAAGTATTCCGCGGCAGTCAAGGTGCGCTTTTGAGAGGTTCTGACGAGCCTCTAAAATTCCGCGCGAGTATATCTTTGCACTGTCCTTTACAATTGCTCTTGATATTGCCTGGCCGCTTGAGTTTTCACCTTCCAATATTATATGTGAGCCCATGTCAATCTCAGAGTCTTTTAGCCCATACAAAAGTGAGTTGAACGATGCAACCGAGTTTTTACCTTTCAAGATTGCAATGGGAAACGACTGTATGGATTTCACAGGTTTTAAAAGGACATAGTTTGAAACAAACACAGCATCATCCTCAACAACCGTCACCCCGCGGGGTCTGACATAAAAATCTTCTGCCCAGTTGTGAACCATTGTAAAGGTGAGCCTGCTTCCCTTTTCAAGGTAAAACTCAGAAATTCCAATGTGAAGCCCTTCCTTTACCTTTGGTGCTGTTGCACATCCGTTTATAATCTGAACCTCTGCACCTTCTTCCAAGATGACAATATTGTGCACGTTTTGTATCCTTGCATTTTCCTGCAAAAGCAAGCATGCCTGTATTGGCTTTTCAACCTTCTGTCCTTTGAACACTCTTATAAAATACCCGTGGGCAGGGTGTGTTGCAGAAAATGCTGTGTATTTGTCTCTGTCAGGTTTTACTGCTTTCCAGAAATACTTTTCGCAAACCTCTGGATACTTTTCCAAAGCTTCATTTATATCCAGAATCTCAAGCTGGCCCTGGTACCTTTGCTGGAGCCGTCTGTATACAACAGAGTGGTCAAGCTGCAAGAAACTTCCCGAGCGACCTTCTTCTGATACCTCTATTCCAGCATTTAGGATTGTCTTTTGAATCTCTTCTGGAAGTTTAGAGAGCTCTGAAATCTGGTCTTTTTCCTCTGCCTCTTCAAACTGGGAAAGGTCAATGTCTGTACCATAAGCTGCTTTTTTATTTAAAGCTGACTTTGCAAGCTCCAAAATCTTTTCATCTATATAGTGTCTTGCAGACAATTTTCACACCTCCCAAACCCGTTTTGTCTAATCTCTTCAAAGAGGTCTTCTGCAGAACCTGAGCATACAAGCTTTCCATCCATCAGAATGTGCCCTTTGTCTGCATTGACATACTCCAAAATATACCCGGTGTGTGTGACAATCAGGCCGGAGGTGTGTCGCTTCCTTACCTTTTCGCCTTTTAAAAGCTTTTTTATTACATTTCCCAAAAGGGTTATGTTGTCAAGGTCAACACCAGACTCTGGTTCATCTAAAAGCACAAGGCTTGGTTTTTGACACAAAAGCTGCAAAAGCTCGGATCTTTTCATCTCGCCGCCAGAAAAACCATAGTTTACTTCCCTTGATAGATGCTCCTCTAAATTTAAAATTCTTGCATACTCTTGTATGTCAGCATCGGTATTTCTTATAGACTTTATTATCTCAGAAAGTTTTTGAAGCTCAACGCCTCTTATTGCCGGTGGTTTTTGGAACATCATTCCAATCCCAAGCTTTGCTCTCTCATGCGTTGGCATGTATGTGATGTCGATGCCATTGAAAATTATCTTGCCTGACGTTATTTTGTATTTTGGAAGACCCATTATGCTCATCATGAGGGTTGTCTTTCCGCTTCCGTTCGGACCAAACAGAATGTGCGTCTCTCCATCCGGGATTGTGAGAGAGACGCCTTTTAAAATCTCTTTTGAGCCAACCTCAACGTGAAGGTCAATGATTTCAAGCATTTTTGCGACATCTCCTTGTCAAAATGGATTTGAAATCTTCTAACTTATTTATTATACCACCAAAATTGCATTTGCTAACAACAAAGATTTTACATAAAATTTAAATCAACTTAAGAAAATTGTGGTAAAATAATATCATAATTGATTTTTAAAAAGGGTGAATGTAAAAAAATGAAATTAATTTTGGCCATTGTATCAGAAGTGGATAAAAACAAGGTAAACCTTGCACTTATTGAAAATGGCGTCCCTGCAACAATTATCTATTCAACAGGCGGATTTTTGAACAGGGGCACTGTTACATTTATGATAGGTGCTGAAGATGACAAGCTTGACGAGGTAATTGATCTTATAAAAAAGAACGTGTCAGAAAGGAAAGAGGTTTCAAAATCTACTTTGCCAGCTGCTCTGCAGAGTCTGTTTTTTGTGAGCAAACAAAAGATTGAACAGGGCGGAGCGGTGATTTTTGTTTTGGACATTGAAAACTTCTTGAAAGTTTGAAATGATAGTTTTAAAATATACCCTGTATGGGTATAATAATATAGGGGTGAAGTTAAGGATGATTTATGATTGTGCGGTGATTGGGGCAGGACCAGCAGGGCTATCTGCTGCTATAAATCTTGCTCAGACAAACAGAAGTGTTGTTGTGTTTACAACAAAAGAAGAAGATTCGAGTATCTACAGGGCACCTGAAGTGAACAACTATCTTGGGTTTCATGGTGTGTCCGGAAAAGAGCTTTTGCAGGCGTTTTATGATCATGCCAAAAAGATGGGTATTGAGATTGTGCACAAGAAGGTTATAAACTTCTACAAATCAGGTGACATTTTTACCATAAACGCAAACAACGAATTTTATGAGGCGTATTCTGTCATTTTAGCAATTGGCACACCAAAGAAGACTTTGTTGGAAAATGAAGCTGAGTTTGTAGGTCGGGGAATTTCTTACTGTGCTGTTTGTGATGGGATGCTGTACAAGGGAAGAACCATCGCGGTTATTGGAGAAGCTATTGAAGCTGAAGAAGAGGCTGAGTACTTGTCTGAGCTTGCAAAAAAACTGTACTATGTTCCACTTTATAAGAAGAATGAGTTTCATTTCAAAGACAATGTTGAGGTTATTTTGTCACGCCCAAAAAGTGTGTATGGGGAAGACTTTGTAAATGCATTAGAGCTTGAAGACAGAATATTGAATGTTGATGGAATATTTATAATAAGAAAGACAATGCCAGCAGACCAGCTAATTTACGGGCTTGAATTTACAGAAGACGGACACATAAAAGTTGACAGCAAGATGCAAACATCAATTGAAGGGCTTTTTGCAGCAGGAGACTGTACAGGACGTCCTTATCAGGTTGCAAAGGCTGTCGGTGAGGGTCAGATTGCCGGGCTTTCAGCCTCAACGTATGTGAAGATGGTAAAAGAAAAGCAAAAGTAAAAAGGACTGATTCGGCGTTTGCCGATGAGGTCCTTTTTATCTTTTTATTCCCAGTACAACAGGCTAAAAAACATATTTGCAAGCTTTGCCTGCTCTTCAAGAATGTTTTGAGGTGTTGTACCAAAACAAATAGGCACAATTTCTCTTGACTCCAAAGTTCACAAATCTGTAATTAGCTCAAACACCTTTGCAATCTTGTATCTGAATTCATCTTGTGCACAACTATTTTCAAAGCTTTTGCAAAAGTTCTGGTAGCTTTCACAAAATATCCTATACATTGTACCTCACCTTGAAGATTTGCAGGTTTTAAAAACTATTATACACTAGTTGATAAAGAAATAAAAAAAATAAAAGGGCAGCTGAAAATTGCAATATTTCAAGCCGCCCTCTTATTAAAACCCACAAGACCCGCCGCAGCATCCGCTTGAGCATGAATATCCGCCGCTGTCTGAACGCGAAGATGAGATTATATTGACGCTTTTGAAAACTGCCTCAAGCTCATGACTGTGGCAGTTTGGACATTCAATCTCTTTGTTTTCCCTCTCTTTAATAGATGCTCTAACATTGAACTCCTCACCGCATTCTTTGCATCTCAAATCATAGAATGGCATACCCATCACTCCTTTTATTTTGTTTGCTAAATATATTATAGCTTCTAATCCGGCAAAGGTCAATATACATATTAGGGGTATAAGGTAATATTTCTTCACGATCAATTAAATTTACAAAAGTCCGCAGATAGATAATAGGATAACAAATAATAACCAAGTATTTATATAGAAATACTTGACATTCTCATCACATTGCTTTATAATTGAAAATGAAAATCAATTTCAAAAACACAGAAAGGAGTTTTTGGTATGGTTCAGGGATTTGTAATTGCTTTTAGAGAGGTTTTTGAGATAATTCTTGTAGTTGCTGTGATGATTGGGGTTATTCAAAAGCTTAACCAAAAGGATTTACTAAAGAGTTTGAATATTGGGCTGGTATTAGGGATTGTTTTGAGTGCATTGCTTGGTATTATTGTATTTGCCTTTTATGAGAGCTTGGAAGAGTCCTTTGAGGGAGTTGAGATAGCATTAAAAGCTTTACTGGTGATTCTTATTACATGGTTTTTAGTTTTAGCTATTAAATATCAGAAAAGAGATTTAAAACAGCAGACTTATGAAAAGGTTGTTAATTTCCAAAAATATTCATATGGAATTTTTCTCCTATCTCTTGTAAATGTTCTGCGAGAAGGAGCGGAACTAGTAATATTTTCATTGGCTTCATTTTCCAAGGATAAATCCTTAACTTTATTCTACGGGATTGGTTTGGGGATATTTGCAGCTGTGCTTTTGGGCTACTTTGTATTTAAGCTTTCTAATAGAATAAATATAAGACTCTTTTTCATTGCCACAGCATTAATCTTGGTGATTGTTTCGTCTGAAGTTTTAAAAGACTTGGTTGAAGAGATTCTTAAAGAAGGGTTAAAAACTCAAAATGAGGTTATTCCTACTGCTCTGAGCTTTGTATATATTTTGGTATTCTTAGTCTTGATGGTAAGGTCAAATATCATTTCAAGGCAGAAAACAGAGTAAAGGTTAAATCTTGTAATATTTCCCCCGCAACAAAAATATATTTTTACTGACAAGTCCATTTGAAATTGCATAGGGGGAAAGATGTTTTGATGGATGCTGATATCTACAGAGAAATAGCCAAAAGGACAAACGGTGACATTTACATTGGTGTGGTTGGACCTGTCAGAACAGGAAAGTCCACCTTCATAAAAAGATTCATGGACCTTTTTGTAATTCCAAACATTGAAGATGAGTATAAAAAAGAGAGAACAAAGGATGAACTTCCGCAAAGTGCGCAGGGCAAAACCATAATGACAACAGAACCCAAGTTTGTTCCTAATGAAGCTGTTGAGATAGTGCTATCAAGTGGTGCAAGGCTGAAGGTACGGCTTGTTGACTGCGTTGGATACCTTGTTGAAGGTGCAATGGGACACTTGGAAGAAAACCATCCGCGCATGGTCACAACACCGTGGTTTGAAAAGCCAATCCCGTTTGAAGAGGCAGCAGAGATTGGCACTAAAAAGGTCATCCAGGACCACTCAACGATTGGGATAGTTATCACAACAGATGGCACAATTACTGATATACCACGAGAAAACTACATAAAGGCAGAAGAGAGAGTGATTGAAGAATTAAAACAAATCAACAAACCATTTGTGATTGTTCTCAACACCGCAAAACCCTACTCACCCGACACACAAGAGCTCAAAAAAGATCTTGAAGAGAAGTACAAAATGCCAGTTTTGATTGTCAACTGTCTTCAGATGCAGATTGAGGATGTAAAGAGGATTTTAGAGACAGTACTGTTTGAGTTTCCTATTGTTGAAGTAAAGATTAACCTGCCCAGATGGTTTGACGAGCTGGAAGATGAGTCGTGGCTCAAAAAAGAGATTTATGAAAAGATAAAAGAATATGCAGAAAAACTTAACAAAATCAGAGATATAACAGACCAGCTTGAAGTTTTAAAACAACATCCCCAGATTGACAGGTGTGAGGTTGTAGGAATAAATTTGGGAGATGGGAAGAGCGAGCTTTCAATTTACTTCAAAGAAGGGCTTTTGTTCAAGATCATTGAAGAGGCAACCGGGTTTGAAATAAAAGGCGAGCATCATCTTGTAAGACTTCTTTGCGATCTTTCGCAAATAAAGAAAGAGTATGATAAGCTAAAAGATGCTCTTAATGAAGCAAAAGAAAAGGGATACGGTATTGTTGCACCTGCTTTGGATGAGCTCAAGCTTGAAACACCTGAAATAGTAAAAAGAGGAAACAGCTTTGGTGTAAGACTCAAGGCCTCTGCACCATCTTTGCACATCATAAGAGTGGAAGTTGAGACAGAGGTGTCACCAATTGTTGGAACAGAGAAACAGAGCGAAGAACTTGTGAACTTTTTGATGAAAGAGTTTGAAGACGACCCAAAAAAGATTTGGGAGTCAAACATATTCGGAAAATCGCTTCATGAGCTTGTAAAAGAAGGGCTTCAAAATAAGCTTCTAAGGGTTCCAGAAGATAGCCAAGAAAAGCTCAGAGAGACTTTGCAGAGGATTATAAACGAAGGAAGTGGAGGGCTTATTTGCATAATCCTTTAAAACAAAAAGGTCCAAACGCTTTGTCTGGACCTTTTTGTGTTTTAATACCCTCTTGCAAGATAAATATACCCTTTTTCAACATCACATGCAAGGTTTATACTTTTTGTGCTTGATTTTGAAAGTAAATTATTTGATGATGCATATCCGATGTAAAGAGTATCGTATCTTTCTACACGGGTGTAATCGCTTGTGGGGCAGATGATCATTGAAGGTGCTTTTCTTGATTTTGAAAGTCTTATGAGTATATCCTTTTCATGTTGCCTGAGACTTTCAAAGGGGATGTCCAAAACAACAATCAGTGGTTTTTTCTCAGCTGATAGATTTTTAATCCTAATCCACTGATAGAACGAAAAGTCCAAAATTGAACCACTTTTGGTTCTTAAAAATACTATGTTGAACTTTTCATTCTTTTCGTATGGTGGGTTGTCCTTTTCAAGACTGTAGCATTTCAAATAGCTGCCAAGATTTGACTCTACCTTTTTCTTAATATCACTTGGCAAACTTTCAAAACTCTTTGTCAGGAAAATTACAGATGATTTTGCAAGCTTCTCATCAAACTTTGCAACATACTGATTTATACTTTCAACAGGTGGTGTATTTACAATATCGCCTGTGAGATTGTCAATCCAGATGTAGCCTTGCGTCTTTTGCGGAATGAGAAGAATATAGTCTAAGGTTTTGTAACTCTCTACATTTAAGGAATAGCTTTTGAAATTGTCGCTTTTAAGCTGCGCAATCTCAACCTCTTTTTGCGTGCCATTTAGCATTTTAAAGCCAAGGTAGACTTTGACGTTTTTTGCACAAAGGTCAAATGAAATTTTACTTATATTTGTAAGATCAACAGGAGTTTTAAAATCAAGCTTGAAACTTTTGCCTTTTATTGAAGAGATGCTAAAGTATATCTTGTTTGAATATTTTCCCTGTGTCTTGTTCTTAGATGAAAGAAACATCGAAACACCTTTTGGCCAGCTCAAGGCAAAGTAGTCAAACGACCTTAGAAGCTGTGTAGTTTGACCTATCCCAACGGGTATACTGCATTTTAAATCTTTGTAAGTAAATGTTATAAAGCCTCGGAAGTCAGATTTTGCTCTAAAAACTCCGTCTTTGAACTCAAAAGCTGGATTTTCTTCTACTTGAACTTTTCTTGGGTCTATCTCTTTAAAGTGACCAACCTTATCTTTTATATAAAACCTCAGCGCTGCAGACTCACCGGGCAAAAGATTAATCTGCTTTTTGCTTGTGGTCAAAATCTCTGGCTTGTACACCGAAATCTTTTTTTGTGCAAAAGCTTTTTGGTACACATCTTCATACACACAAGATATTGTAACAACACCATCTTTGTAAGGAGTAAATATGCCATCTTTTATGTCTATCTCATAAGCATCCTGGTACACCTTCAAATATACAGCATCGTATGTGATTGTGTTGTAGAACCTGTCCTTTGCAAAAACCTTTATAGGATACTCTTCGCCTGCAAAAATCTTGTCAGGACAGTCTATATAAAATGTGGCAATTTTATCATCTCTGTATTTGTAAAAAGCTGCTATGCTGTCAAATACCTTTCTGGTCTCACCTGTGTTGTAAAAGGCTTTGAGGTTTCCATCGTTGTCCTTTGCAATAAGCTGTGTGGAATACCCGCCATCAAGGTTTATGGCTGTCCACACTCCAATTGACTGCAAAAACATTGCAAGCTCACCTTGTGATAGGCCAATGCTCTTTCCATTTCGGCCGTCAACTGCAACAAGATAGAGGTATCGACCGGTTTTGTCAATGCCAATTGCAGAGCGCGGATGCCTTCCTGCAATCTCATGTGTAAAAGTTAGTATTTTGCCATCTTTTAACAAAAAGGTATTACCGGATGCCGCAGCTTTTATTCTCTCAAGTGGAATGGAAAGGTCTATCTTTAAACTTACTTTGTCGCCTACTTTGAAGTTTGTTTTTAGGTTTTTTGCATAGTTTCCTGTTGCTGCTAAAAGATATTCATCCTTATCCAAGGCTACAGCTGGAGCTTCTTCTCTGATATCCGTGATGATACCATCTTTTATGATGATCTCCACAATTCCCTTGTACTTGTTTCCGATGGTTTTTCGAACATAGTCGCCTGTGAACAAAATAGGGTATGTCAAATCGCCTGTGAACTTGTTTATGTGTGCAATCTTGAATTCATAGCCAGAATCTATATTTACAAGCTTGTATGAAAGACCGTTTATATAGTCAAAAAGAATTTCATTTGAGTTTGTGTACACAAAAGCCGGGAAGGTATTTTGCTTATTATTTGGTGAAGATAGAATCTTGCCACCTGATACAGAAATTCCAATTGGCCAGATTTTATTGTAGTCTGTCTTAGTGTTTGTGTAAAAGAAGTTTGCGTTTATTGCGGCAACGGGATTTTTGTCGATTTGGTTGTAGACCATGTTATAGACAAAATCACCGGTGTTTGCAACGCTTGACTTTAGCACATCAAAGTCAAATCCGCCATCTATAAGGTCAAGCTTTATGCAGTTTATATCCACAAACCCCTCATCTGTCAAAAGTTCGTATTTTTCATAATACGTGCGAGGAGCAATCTGCTGTGTTGTTTTAAATCTCAAGATTTCTGTATACGGCTTTGCAAATGCTGATAGAACGAGCGACAAAATTGTCGCAAATGACACAAAGCTTAAAAACTTTTTCATCTTCATGCTTGCCTCCAGTCTTTTGTTATGAAAAATCGCAAGAGTTTAGTCTTTTAACCCCCATATATTTCTCTTTATAGCATTAAAGACCAAATCCTTGGTTGCAGGGTGAAACTGTTTTAAGCTTTTTACAAACTCTTTCATTCTTTGCCTGTTAGTTTTTCCATTTGCAGGGCATGGATTTGTGATTACAGGAAGTTCGAGCTTTTTTGCAGCAGACCTCAGGTCATGCTCTTTTAAATAAATCATGGGTCTTATCGTTGTTATCTGGGTTCTGTCAAGGTATGTCTTTGGCGAAAAACAGTAGATTCTTCCTTCAAAAAACAAGCTCAGGAAAAATGTTTCAACCACATCATCTAAGTGATGTCCGAGCGCAACCTTGTTGCAACCCAGACTTTTTGCTGTGGAGTTGAGTATTCCACGGCGAAGGTTTGCGCAAAGCGAGCAAGGGTTTTCTTCTTTTCTGATATCAAACACAATCTGTTTTATTTGCGATGGAACAAGATGAAATTCAACATCTATTTTATCACAAAATTCTTTGATTGGCAAAAAATCCATTCCTTCAAATCCCATATCAACTGTGATGGCAACAACATCAAACTTTTTGGGGTAAAATCGTCTCATAAAGCTCAAAGTGTAGAGCATGGTAAGACTATCTTTTCCGGCAGACACACCAACCGCAATTTTGTCGCCATCTTCTATCATCTCAAAATCTTCTACCGCTTTTCTGACTTTGCTAAAGATATGCTGCATTTTCTTTCTTCCTCCAAATACTATTATTTTGATTTACATTGTAGGCATTATTAATTATACCATGCATAGCACAGAACAAAGAAGTTAAAAATTTCCTGTGTTTAACCTCTTGACGAAAACAAAAAATGATGTTATCATATAAATGCTGATGGCGGGGTGTAGCTCAGCTTGGTAGAGCACGTGGTTTGGGACCATGGGGCCGGAGGTTCAAGTCCTCTCACCCCGACCATGAGAAGAAAATAGGTATTGACAAAGAAGAGTAGTGTGTGCTAAAATACAGAAGCGTCGGTTTTGAAGTTGTCTGGAAGTTAAACATGGAGGGGTACCCAAGTGGTCAAAGGGGGCAGACTGTAAATCTGTTGCCGCAGGCTTCGTTGGTTCGAATCCAACCCCCTCCACCATCTTGAGAAAAAATGGTGCTGGCGTAGCTCAATCGGTAGAGCAGCCGACTTGTAATCGGCAGGTTGCGGGTTCGAGTCCCATCGCCAGCTCCATTTAATTTAATAAAGCTAAATAAGAGGTGCGCCATTAGCTCAGTTGGTAGAGCAGCTGACTCTTAATCAGCGGGTCTGGGGTTCGAGTCCCTAATGGCGCACCATTTAAATGCGCGCCCATAGCTCAGCTGGATAGAGCAACGGACTTCTAATCCGTAGGTCAGGGGTTCGAATCCTCTTGGGCGCGCCATTTGTTTTCAAGGGATTTGAGACTTGGAATAATATTACAAATTCATTTTTTACAGCTACCCTACAGCTACCCGAGAAACTGTAAAAAATTAGGGTAACTACTCCACCTCAGGAGTGGTTACCCTTTATGTTTATCTGCTCAAATAGATGATTTAACTTCATTGCTGCAGCTTTCTTTATCTCTGGCATGACGTGAGAATAGATATTAAGAGTTGTTGAGATGTCATTATGACCTAAGAGCTCTTGTACAACCTTTGGATGTTCATTGGCTTCTAACAATCTTGTTGCGTACGTGTGTCTTAAAGCATGAAAGTTTATATCAAGATTTGCCTTTTCAATTATGCGATAAAATACTCTTAAAAAATTTCTTGGTTCAATCGGAGTGCCAAGCTCTGTTGCAAAGACTAAATTGTTGTCTTCATATAAGCTTCCAGCTTGGAGCCTTTCTTCAAGTTGTCTTTTGCGATGTTCTTTTAACTCTTCTAAAATAACAGGTGGTACAGGAATTGTTCTTATACCTGCTGCTGTTTTGGGTTCTTGGAATGCTAACATCGTTTTTGTTGGCAGGTTCTTGTCGTATGTTTTTATTCTTCTGAGTGACCTTTTAATGGTTATTGTTCCCTCTTTAAGATTTACACAATCCCACTTTAAAGCAAGAAGCTCACCAAGCCTAACTCCACTTGCAAGAGCCAGCAAGAAGGCTGGTCTTAGTCTTTCACCTTCCAAGGCAGCTATAAACCTTTGCTGCTCTTGCAAGGTCAAGACTCTTATTTCATTTTTGGTCTTTGTTTTTGGCAGTGTTGTTGCTTCACTTACATTCCTTACTACTAACCCATTTTTTAAAGCCTGGTCTAAGGCTGAGTGCAATATAACGTGAATGTGTTTTATAGTAGACAAAGAAAGTCCATTTCCATATTTGGAGTTGTACAATGCTTGCAAGTGTTCAGGTCTTAAATCCTTGAGTTTATAATGTCCAATAGCTGGGACTATATGATTGTTGATAAGGCTTTCATACACTCCACTTTTTAAATCGTTCAATGCTTTTGCTATCTTGTCGGCAACTTCCTGTCTTGTCTTGCCATAAAAATACTGTCGCTTTTGCTTGCCGCTTTCATCTCTTCCTATGGTGATTTGACCGCACCAAAGCCCATCCTTCCTTCTGTATATACTGCCTTCATTATTCCCTCTCTTTTTGCTCTTGGCAGGCATTTTATAACACCTCTTTGATTGGCGCAAAGTCTATAACAAGGTCTTCAAAGATACTAACTTTGACCTTGTCATTGAATGTGTAAACTTCTGGCGGCAAGTAATCTTCATTGTTTTTGAGTCTGTATACAAAGATTGTTTGGTTGTTAGGGTTGACAATCCAATACTCTTTGACTTTAAACTGATTATACAGGTTTAGCTTTCTTACGTAGTCGTGAGATGGATTATATTCTGACACAACCTCAATTATCATCTCAGGAGCTCCAAAACAACCTCTTTCAGTAAGTTTTCTCTTATCACATATGATTGAAATATCAGGCTGAACAACGTTTTTTGCTTGCTTTTCATCCTGCCCTTCTTCAACAAGAACAACATCAAATGGAGCTGTATAAACTTTGCAGGGCTTGTTGTTTTGCTTAATATAATTACCAATACTTAGTGTAAGTTCAAAAATAATTTCTTGGTGCACTCTTGAAGGTGCAGGGCTCATATCATAAATAACACCATCAATGAGCTCAACCCTTGCGTCTTCTGGAAATTCAAGATAGTCTGCATATGTGTAAATCTTAGGCATTCTTGCTTCCATCTAAATCACCTTCTTTGACTTTATTTTCTATGTTGTTATCATTTTCTATTAACTCTATTAAATCTTGTGGCATTTCTAAGAATTTTAAAATTCGGCTAAAATTCTCTTTCAAATTTTTTGTGTAGAATTCTTCAATATATCTCAAAGAAGACAAGATTTCTCCATGCTGCTTTAATAAATCGGTAAGTCCGAAATAAACATCATAAACTTCAGAAATAATTTTTCTTATAATTTCATCATCAATTTCTTTTTCAATCGCATATAAATTTCCTCTGCTATCAGATACTACTTTAATATATTTGTGGTTCTCCAAAAGCCATCTAAACACATCTATAGGTTCATAATCATTTTTTAAAGCTATAAAATACGCTGATCTTTGCGAATAGTTCAACAAAAAATTAAAATAAGAGTTTAAACTCTCTAACAAATTTTTTAATAAAACAAGAATTTCCTTTTTGTTATCCCCAAAAAGATGTTGATATAAAACACCAGATATATTTTTTATAAGCGGTTCAACATTATTTATTAGAATATTTCCTAAGATTGCTTTACTTTCTGAATCCATTAAATCATCAATTACCTCATCAAGCTTATATTTCTCATAGAAATTTCTTCCTTTGAATTCTTCTTCTCTGGTTCTAAAGTCGCTGTTACCTATCAAATAGTCCACAGTAACATCAAAATACTCTGCAATTTTGAGTAAGGTATCAAAATTAGGCTCCCTATGCCCATTTTCATAATTTGCTATGGTTTGTGTAGAAACTCCTAAAATTTCTGCTAAATCACTTCTTGAAATATTTTTTTCTTCTCTAAGCTCTTTAAGCCTAAATCTAAATAAATTCACACAACCACCACCAAAAACTATTCGTTTAATTTTCATTATAAAACAAACTTAGAGAATTAACAATATCAAACCAAATGAATTTATCAGTAAATATTTAAAACTATATGTTGACATATACGTTTTGTTTGATATAATAATATTAGAAAACGAATTGAATATAGCAAAATAAAGTCACCCAATAAAACATTAAAAGGGGTGTTAAGAGATGGAGCTTTACAACCCACAACCACAAAGAGAAAAAATTGAAAAACTCACAATCAGCATAAAGGAAGCTGCCCAGATGCTGGGTATATCTTACAATGTCATGCTTACTTTGGTACACAGGAGGGACTTTCCAAAAATCTTGGCTGGGCAGCGACGTATCCTCATACCCAAAGAAGCTTTTATCCGCTGGGTAAATGAACAGGCTTGCCAGAATAAATAAGGTGCTTACTTACTTTTGTTAGGTGTCCATGTTCAAGCTATCCCCTTTCTTCCTTCTGTTCGTTGCCCTGTTCGGTAACCGACAGAGCGGCTTTTTGATAGCTGGTTGTTGTTGCTATACAGAAGAGTGGTTATAAATGGAAGAAATATCTAATATGCCAAATTCAAGCTTGTATTCCTTAGAAGCAGAAGAAGCAGTTGTCGGTGCAATGATAATCAATCAAGATATAATTCAGGAAGTTGAAGAAGTCCTATGCAAGGAAGATTTTTACAATGCTAATCTAAGTATAATTTTTAAAATAATTTTAAGCCTTTACAAAAACAAGTATCCTGTAGATATTATCACAGTTACAGATGAACTAAAAAAGAGGAATTTTTTAGAAGGTGTTGGTGGGCAGGAGTATTTAACTAATCTTATATTTAGTGTACCTACAACAGCTAACGTTATGTATTACGCAGAGATTGTGAAACAAAAATCAATCTTAAGAAAAGTGACAAAGAAAAGTGAACTTCTTTTGAACACCTTACAAACAGGCGACATCCAGCAAGCAAAACATCTTATAGAAGATTTGGCGAATGAAACGAATTTTATTGAAAGCAGAAACTTTGAAGATGTCAAGGTAATGAGCATTTCTGAAGCTGCAGAAAATGATAGGCGACAAGGAACACATCTATGGCTTGTACAAAATTTCATACCCGAAAAAGGCCTTGTAATTTTCTCTGGAAGACCCAAACATGGCAAAACTACAGTGCTGTACAAGATTATTTCTGATGTTGTGTCAGGTAGACCTTGTTTTGGACGAGCTACTAGAAATGCCAGAGTTTTATGGCTGACTTTCGAAAATTCTTATTCTGCAGTTGAAGAAGGACTTTTGAAACATAATTGCACAAACCTTGACAATATTCTCACAATTGAACTATCAGAACAAAAAACAATGTTGAACGTTGAAATGCTGGTAAGAACAGCCAAAAAACATGGCTGCAACTTGATTATTTTAGAACCAATGACGGTTTTGAACGAATTAGCTAAACTTGGGCAAACAAACAAACTCTCTTATGAAGCTATCTATGCTACATTAATTCCAATCATGCAGACTATGAAAAAGGAAGGGCTTTGCTTTATTGGGGTAAGACACAGCAGTAAGGGGAAAGGAACATTGAACGATATTACGGATGTTATTGACGCACCGATGGGCTCCACAGCTTTTTCAGCAGCTGCTGACGCGCTAATTGGTTTTGGTTTACCGCCAAACGCTGAAAAAAGTACACAGCGTAGGATAATGGCTATTGGTCGAGATGTCCAACTTGATTATTTGTTGGAGTTTGATACTGAAAAAGGCTGCTATATAGAGTTGGGAGAGGTATCTATTGAAAAACAATTATCAGAACTTGAAAGCAGGGTTTATAAATATGTAAAAAACAATACAGCAGTTACTCCAAAGGAGATTGCTAAGAATACAGGATTAAAAGAAGGAAGTGTTAGAAGCGCTTTACATCGATTAGTCGAAAAAGGATTAGTTATAAAAATCTCAAGCTATTATTCATTGCCAGCTAATAATAACCACGAAAATAATAATAATTCTGCAACACTTGCAACGAATGCAACACTTGCAACGTTTGCAACATTTGCAACAGATACAACAGTGGTAAAAGAAAGTAACCTGTTGCAAGGCGTTGCAGACAGTTTGCAACGCACAGAAAACGAGATTTTACTAGAATTTGAGGAGGATAAAACATATAGCGTTGCAACTGTTGCAAAAGACGAATTACAAAATAGTTTCTTTACATTATCAAAAGTTGACTTTTCCCTACCACAGATGGAGGTGGATAAGATTAATAGAAGAATTTACATTGACTCATTCAAGAACCTAACAACAAGGGTTTACAAAGATGTTCTCAAAAATTTTTCATGTGAAAAATGCCAGCAACCTTTAGAGTACTCAGAATCCATTCACATGGGAGTCTGTCCTAAGTGTCATCAACTTTATTCCCTCATTCCAAGAAAGGCAGCTGATGTTGAAGGGGGACGCTTTTTTGTAGAACTTAAAGAACAATAAATAAAAACTAATTTAAATCCTAATGAAAGGAGATGTTTTCAATGTCCAAGAAAGTTGTCATTGACCTTGAAGAACTTGAAAGGTTTTTGGATTACTTGAACGACAAAGTTTTTGATGGTTACAAGAGAGAGACAACAAGAGCGGTTAAAGACTTTCTTGAAGACCTCAAAAAGCGTAACAGACTTGCAACAGACAAACATAATTCAAGATATTAAGCGAAAGGAGTTGAATTTAAAATGCCAAAGGTAACAGTAAACATACCCAAGCCAGTTTACGACAAGCTTTGCAAACTTGCAGTTGAGGGCAGGACTATTGATGAGATTATAACCCATGCAAGTGGAATTTTGATTGACACCATAAGAAGAGCTACCAAAAGAAAGTTAGAGACAGCTCACTGGTTTACAATTGCCTCTGCCATTGATATGGACTATAGAAAGCTGCTCATTGCATTTCTTGACCAAGGTACAGACTTATTTTCTTCTCTTTTTGCAAAGTACCACAGGGAAAATAACACCAGAGAGATGGCGCAAGTTTTGAGGGTGATAATCTTTCTGGAGTACCTAAAAGAGTGTATTCACAATGAAGGTATTGACAATCTGGTAGAACTCAGATACTCACCTTTGGAAGAAGAACTCAAGTTTTGGCAGGACAAAGGATTTACAATTCCAAAGAACCTATTTCTAAAAACCAAGTCAGAAAGGGAGGCGATTTATCAATGATAACAATTGAGAAAGCTCAGACAAATGATGTGTTTGAAAGGGTATTCTCACAGTTAACAATGGAGCTTGTAAGTTACAGGTCAAATGAGATTCTAAAAGACCCAGAGTATTTAAAAATTACAGAAAAAATTGAAATTCTTGAAACAAAGCTAAAGGAACTAATGAGTAAAGAAGCTTTAAAAATTTACACAGAGCTTGAAGAGCTCCAGAGCTATTTATGTGCTATCTATGAACTTCACGGTTACAAGCAGGGTCTCAAAGATGGTGCAAAGCTGACAGCAAAGCTTTTGGCAGAGTAAAAATTTAACCTGAGCCGATGGGATAAAATTCTGTCGGCTCCTCAATTAGGTTATATCAAGACAGCCAGAGCAAAAAGTTTTTGTTTGATGAGGAAACAGGAAAGACCATAAGAGTTAAAGAAATACCAAAGCATTTGAAAGTAATAAAAAGCAGAGGGAAGGGGGGAGTCAAAAATTTTGACAAATCTTAACGGACCGCGCGGGGCAGGTCAGCGTGAACAAAATTCGTTTTATTTTACAAAAGGGGTATCCCATTTTGGGGGTACTTTTTTTTATTGCAAACCTATAGCAAGCTTATGACAAAATTCGACATGACAGCTTTGTAGGTGGTATAATCAAAGTAGAACATAGGTTTGAGGTGATTATAAAATGCCTTACTATGACTGGGAAAGCTTGAAACGTGAGTTTATGCTTGGGAATTTCAAGACTCTTAAGACGATAAAAAAGACGACCACAGCGAGGAAATTCTCCAGAGAATGAGGGAAATTGTCCAAGCACTCCATGAACCAGACGAGACTTCTGTCGTAAACTAAGCTTGCAAACAAAGGAGTGTTAATAACAAATGGAACAGACAGTTACTGCACAGCTTGACAAGGCACAAAGGCAGCTTCTAATTGCCGACAACCTAAAGCTTGTGTATCATATAGCGAATAAGTTTATGCCATGTCCTAAGGGTTACATGTATGAAGTTGATGACCTAATTAGTGAGGGTTACTTTGGTTTGATTGTGGCAGCTCAGAATTACAAACCAGTGCTTGGAACACCATTTGTAAGTTATGCGTGCAAGGTGATTGAAAGCAGAATAAAAAGAAGCTTGCCAAAGTACAAATTATCTTCTTCCATTTCTTTGGACAGTCCAGTATCAAAAGAACCAGAAGAAGATACATCAACAATTGGAGATGTAGTCTCAGATGGTTATTCAGTCGAAAGAGAAGTAATCAGAAAGGATACTCTACAAAAGCTTCAAAGGTATTTTGATACCTTGACCGATGAGGAAAAAGAGAGGGTTTTATACTACATCTCCACAGGAAAAAATCCACCTGCCAGCGATAAGGTGTTCAGAAAAGCAAGAAGGAAGATAATAGCTAAGATGAGACAAGAACAGTTTGAGGCGGACCTTGACGATTTGACAGTATTCATATCCTGCCCAGCGGTGCATGTAGCAACTGGCAATGGTTACTTTTCATCTCCAGTTGAAACTGCAGTTATTGCAAGAGAGGAGAAAAGAAAACAGCTTGAAGTTTTGTCTTATATTCCACAATTGGACAAGCTAAGAATGTTAAAACAGCAAGGCGAACAGGATAGAATGAGACTTCTTGCTGCTAAATGGGAAGTGGAAGAGTTTATTGAAAGGCACTGGGATAACCTTACAGTCTACAATGTTAGACTTCTCAAAGACTATTTTGTTTTTTGTCTTTCCCATCTGTCCATGGTGCAAAAGTATGGCAGCAAGTACAGAGAAACTGTCAAAAGAATTGTAAAAAAGCTAATGGAATAATATCCCCCCACCTTAAAATTACAAGACAACTTTTGGCGACCAGCGGGCGGGGCTCCAAAAACCTGTACGTGGGAGTTTACACGAGGAGGGTTGATAAAATTGTCTAAAAGCAAGCAAAGTTTTGCATTTTTACTTAGAAACTTAGAAAAGCTTTTAAAATTGTCCAAAAACAAGCAAATTTTTAGGTTGTCAAGTGTGACAAAAGCAAAGTTTAGTTTGGCACGTTGACAGCCTGTTACTGACAAGGGGAACAAAACGCAAAGATGGAGTAACAGAAGTAACAACTTTTGAAGTGTCGAAAAATGTCGAAGGCTATAACTTTTTGCGAAGGGTACAAGGATGTTCCAAGTTAGAACGTACTATGGGCGTGTTAAGAAATGTTAAGGAATGTTGCAGCCTTGACCATTCTTGAAAGCTTGTCGCAGCTTATAAATCCCTATGTGGCAGCATTTCAAATTTAACACATGCTAAGAAATGCTAAGGTCTGATTTGACTTAAGGAAACTTAAGGTTTACAAACCAGTGCAAAGTTAGAAGCCAAGCGTCCATTATTAAACATTTTTGCTAATTCTACCGTCGCTTATGAGGCATACCTAAAAAGCAGGGTGATTATTTATATGTGCAAATCATTTTGAAGTGTTTTAGAGACTTTTTTATAAGGTTTGCAATTGCATTCAAGGTTGAGATGTTAAAGACAAATAAGCATATTAAAAATTATTTGATGTATTTTAGTATTTGAGCTATAATAAATAAAAACATATCAAAAAATCTTTACCTCTCAGGTTAATAAAAATTGACTTTTAGGAGGACATATTATATAATGGAAGTGAGGTATAAAACAAAAAAGCTTAAAAAGATTTGTGAAAATTTTCAGCTGGCACAAAAAGAGTTTGGGCAAGATATAGCTAAAAAGCTTTTTCAAAGGTTAAATGAGCTAAAGGCTGCCAAATCTCTTTACGACATATCACGTCTGCCAGCTACAGGTTTTCATAAATTAGAAGGTTCCCGAAAAGGACAATATGCTGTGTATTTAGTACATCCATTTAGGTTAGTTTTCAAACCAATTACAATTTCCGAAAATCAAACACAAGATGAAATAGATTTATCGAAAATAGTCATAATTCAGATTGAAGAGGTGATAGATTATCATGGGAAGGAAAAGAGATAAAAAATTAGAAGAATGGATAGTTATTCCACCTGGTGAAACCATAAAAGAAAATCTTGAATACTTAGGTATGACACAAGCTGAGTTTGCTCAGAGGATGGGGCTTTCAGAAAAAACGGTAAGTGAAATAATTAATGGGATTGCTCCAATCACTTACGAAACTGCTCTTAAGTTAGAAAATGTAATAGGTGCTTCTGCAGAGTTTTGGATGAACTTAGAAGCTAATTACCAACTTGCTAAAGCAAGAATAGCTGAAAAACAAAAATTAAAGGATGAAGAAAAAGTATTAAATCAAATCCCTTACAATGAAATGTCAAAATACAGATGGGTACCAGAGACGAAAAACAAAGAAGAAAGAATAAAAAATCTTAGAAACTTTTTTGGTGTATCGTCTTTAAACTTTATCCCTCAAACTTTGGAAGTTTGTTTTCGAAAAACCAATAACGAAAAAACTTCATGTTACGCTTTAGCAGCATGGATTAGGAAAGCTGAAATAGAAGCATACAAAATAGAAACAAAACCTTTTGATAAAGAGAAAATTTATCAATTCATACCTGTTATTAAAGAACTCACAAAACATACTTGGGAAGAAATTTACCCAAAGCTTATAAATATTTGTTCAGAATGTGGAATTGCTCTGGTAACACTTCCACATTTGAAAGGTACGTATGTAAATGGTGCTACAAAGTGGCTTAAAAAAGATAAGGTGTTGTTAGCCTTAAGTTATAGATACAAGTTTGCTGATGTTTACTGGTTTTCATTTTTTCACGAATTGGGGCATATATTAAAACATGGTAGAAAAGAGGTTTTTATTGAAGGTGATGATGAAATTTCAAAAAACGAATTAGAAGAAGAAGCAGATAATTTTGCTGCAAATACACTTATACCTTATAAAGATTATAAAAAGTTTATTACTGAAAATAAGTTTTTCACAAAAGACAATATAATTGCTTTTGCTAATTCTCTCAATATTCATCCCTGCATTGTAGTAGGAAGATTAATGCATGATAAATTGATTAGTTATTCAGACTTTAATGAACTGAGACCAAGAATCAATTTTAAGAGTTAAAGAAAAAATTAGGAATATATGACTATAACCACAGCCAAAAATTTTTATACAGCTACTACAGCTACACTACAGCTACCGAAATAAAAAAATGTGCTTTTTATTGAGCTGGAATAAATTTTCAAAGTCTTATAATTAAGATGTATCAAGTTGTTTGTGGTTTGTTAAAGTTTGTAAAATGGTATCCCGTCAATCTTCTAATCCGTAGGTCAGGGGTTCGAATCCTCTTGGGCGCGCCATTTATTTTCAAGGAATTTGGGGATAATGCAAAGAAGGGTATAGCGGCAAAAACCGTTATACCCTTTTTTATTTTGGTTCTACAGAGCTTTACTCATTTTACAAATATTCCTTTATTTTTGCAAAGTCAATCTCTAAATCATCAAACAAGTTAACTTTTATTTTATCCTTGAAGCTGTACACAGCTGGTGGCAAGTAGCCCATTGGTTCTTTATAAAGATAAATCAAGATGTATTCTTGATATGGATTTACAATCCAGTATTCTTTAACTTTAAAGCTATTGTAGAGATTCAATTTTCTAACATAATCATGACAAGGATCATCATCAGATACAATTTCTATTATCGTATCTGGTGCCCCAATAATGCATGCAGGATCTGAAAGTTTTTCCTTATCACATACAACCATTATATCAGGTTGGACAACGTTTGTTGAACATTTTAACTCTTGCCCTTCTTTTACAAATACTACATCAACAGGTCCCATGTAAAGGTGACAGCACTTGTTTTTTGCTTTGAAGTAAGGATGCAGTTGCATCATAATTTCTAAAAGGAGCTTCTGATGAATAGGAGGATTTCCTGAATACTTTATATACACTTTGCCGTCAATTATCTCAGCTCTTATGTCGTCAGGGAAGTTAAGGTAATCGCCGTAAGTGTAGCAGTTATTTTGATCGAATTTCATGGTTATCGCTTTATGCATATTTGGACTTCTTAACATTAATTATACTCTATTTTTCTTAATTTTTATGAAATATTTCCAAAGTTTATGGATTCAAAAATAAATACACCTTTTGACTTAAAAATTGTATAAATAAGCCTGAAATTAGGCTTCCTATTAGGGTTGTGCCAGCGAAAACCAAGGTATATAAGCTCATCACTTACTTTTTGCACTCACTTTTCGATTTCAACTATTTAGAGTTTTCTTATATAAATTTGGTGTAACTCCAAATTTGTTTTTGAATTCTTTAATAAAATGAGAAATATTTTCATATCCTACATCATAACATACATTTGTAACATTTTCATATTTTAGCAACTCTTTTGCTGTATTAAGTTTTAAATCTTTAATATATTCTTTTGGAGATTTTCCTATAAACTTTTTGAAATACTTAGTGAATTCATACTCTTTCATGTTAAATTCTTTAGCAATATCTGAGATCTTTAATCTATGCAAATAATTATTATTTATGTAGTCCAAGATGTTATAAATTTCCAAATTTTTATCGTTTATTATTTTCTCAGATCCTCTGTATTTGAATATATCATAAACGAACTTTTGAGAGTATAAATCAATAAGAAACTCTCTATTGACTTTTCTGTTGAAAAACACATCAACAATTCTTTGGTATGTTTCGGCTAAATCTGTGCTATATTTCCCCACAAAAAACTCCTCATTAATGTTGTCAAGTTCACAAGATTCAAATTCCATTTTTATCTTGTTCAAGACATAATTTACTAAATAGCTGTCTATTTCTATAACTAATGCTTTAGTTTTTTCTTTAATTTCTAACTTAACTCTTGAATAAGGTGGCAAAATCACAAAACTATTACTATCATACTCCAATTTCTGCAATTCATTTATTTCTACATATTTATTTCCTTGCAAGATGCTACAAAATCTTAGATAGTTCTTTGATGAATAACTTGCTTTTATATAATCATCAAAATCATAGTAAAGTGTTCTAACATGATCTGATTCCAAGGTAGATATTGGTGTTAAGTCACTTGCCATCTTCTATCCCTCCGGCAAAAATGGAGTATTATTTGCAAAAAAGAATTAGAAGAAGAAAAATGGTGCATGTTAAAATTATAACAACATCTACAACCAAAGTGGAGGGGTAAATATGAAAACGTATAGATTTTACATGCCACCTATTAGCTTGATGGGAAGAGGATGTTTAAAAGATGTTGGAGAAGAAATCAAGGCTTTAGGTTATAAAAAAGCACTAATTGTAACAGATAAAATATTAGTAAAGATTGGTTTAGTTAAAAAAGCCACTGGCATATTAGATGATGCAAATATAAGTTATGTAATATTCGATGAAACAAAACCCAATCCAACAGTGAAAAATGTTGAAGACGGCTTAAAAATGTTAAAAGACAATAATTGCGACTTTATAATATCAATCGGAGGCGGCTCACCACATGATTGTGCCAAAGGTATAGGACTTGTTGCAACTAACGGAGGTTCAATAAAGGACTATGAAGGTGTAAACAAAGCACGCAAACCAATGCTTCCTCTTGTTGCTATCAATACAACCGCAGGAACGGGTAGTGAAGTTACAAGATTTGCAATTATCACTGATGAGGATCGACATGTAAAGATGGCAATAGTTGACTGGCATGTGACACCGCTAATTGCTGTAAATGACCCAGAGCTTATGATTGAAATGCCAAAGTCGCTGACTGCTGCGACTGGAATGGATGCGTTAACACATGCAATCGAAGCATATCTATCTACAGATGCAACACCGGTTACAGATGCTTCAGCCTTGATGGCAATCGAGTTGATTTTCAAATATCTAAAGAAAGCTGTTGAAAATGGTAATGATATTGAAGCGCGAGAAAAAATGGCCTATGCTGAGTATTTAGCAGGAGTTGCATTTAACAATGCAGGTTTGGGTTATGTTCATGCAATGGCACATCAGTTAGGCGGGTTTTATGATTTACCGCATGGAGTATGTAATGCAGTATTATTACCACATGTTTTGTCTTACAATTTAAAGGTGGTTCCTCACAGATTTATTGATATTGCAAAAGCAATGGGGATTGATGTGCAAGGAGTTTCGGCTGAGAAAGCCGGTGAAATGGTAATTGAGAGCATTAAGGCTTTGTCAAAAGAAATAGGTATACCATCAGGTTTGAAGGAATTAGGTGTAAAAGAGGAAGACATAAGAACTTTGGCTGAAAATGCTCTAAAAGATGCTTGTGGTTTGACAAATCCAAAACAAGCTACTGTAGAAGAGATAATGGAAATTTACAAATCGGCATTTTAAAAAATTTTGTAAAAACTAAAGGCGGGTGATTCCTCAGAATTGCCCGCCTTTAGTTTTTCTATTGAGATGAAATTTGACGTTTCTGGCTTTTAATTTATGATGATAAAGGAATAAGGTTTTATTGAGAAAGAAAGTTTTCCATTTTTTAAAGACAAGATTTTGCCAGATCCTTTACCTATTTTGCCAGTGATATTTATATTAGATGGCAGGTTTATAGTCTTTGATAATTCCTTCCCCGTGAAATTAAAAATTACAACCATCTTCTGATTTTTGTAAACTCTTACAAAACTAAGTATATCGGAAGAGGTTTTAATTAGCTGGAAGTCTCCTTTTAGTAATGGTAAGTTCTTTTTCCGGAAACTAATCATGTCTCTGTAGAAATTGAGCAAGGAATTTTTATCTTTTTCTTGTTTTTCAACCGAGACAACGTCAGGGCCGCTATTGTAAAGACTCATCTCCCAGTTTGTTTGTCCTTTTTTCCATGTCTCATACCATTTGAATGGCTCTCTTATATATTCATCTGGCTTTTGCCCTTTCATGCCAATTTCTTCACCATAGTAAATAAAAGGATTGCCAGGTAGTGTTAATAATAATGCTGCAGCTAATTTCATTTTGTTGCTTGACCCAATTTCACTATAAGCCCTGTTCATATCATGGTTTGTCAAAAATGGGGCATCAACAAATTGAGGATTAACATTTTTGTAGAGATTATATATTGAAGGAAGGTTGTTTTGCAAAGTTTGAGTATTTTCATATGTTACTCCTTCAATGATGTTTTGAGCAATAGTAAAATTAAAGCAAGAATCAAAAATCTTTGCATATTGCGCTATTCTTTGAGGGCTGTCCCACACTTCTGCTATAAGGTATACATCTTTTTTAATGCTTCGACAGAATTTTGCATATTCTTCCCACCACGCAATAGTATCTTTTTCTCTGCTTGAGGGGTAGATATGCTTTGCAGCATCAAGCCTAAATCCATCTACTCCTTTTTCTAACCAGAACTTGGCAATTTTCTTCATCTCTTCTCTCACAGCTTTATTGTCGAAATTGAGATCGGGCATCTCAGACCAAAATATAGCATTGTAGTAACTATCACCCTTTTTGTACCATTGCCTTGTGCCAAGTTCTGATGGTTCATCAATGTTTGTGGATGGGCTTGCCCAGATATAATAATTTCTGTACTTGCTATTTTTATTACTTGATGCCTCTATAAACCAAGGGTGTTTGCTGCTTGTGTGATTTATCATCATATCTATAATTACTTTGATACCCATCTTGTGAGCCTTTTTTATAAAGTTAACAAAATCCTCATTTGTGCCGTAATCGGGATTAATTTTGTAATAGTTAGTCACATCATATCCGTGATAGCTTGGAGATTCAAATATTGGCATAAGCCATATGGCATTTACCCCTAAGGATTTGATATATGGAAGTTTTTCAGCCAAGCCATTTATGTCTCCTATACCGTCGCCATCACTATCATAAAATGACCTGACAAAAACTTCGTAGAAAATCAGACCATCTTTTTTAGTTTGAGTTGAACTTTGGGAATTAGAAAAACCTGCCAAAAATGAACTGAGT
Organism: Caldicellulosiruptor acetigenus; assembly: GCF_026914305.1. Taxonomy (NCBI): domain Bacteria; kingdom Bacillati; phylum Bacillota; order Caldicellulosiruptorales; family Caldicellulosiruptoraceae; genus Caldicellulosiruptor; species Caldicellulosiruptor acetigenus. The sequence continues at coordinate 306,181 of NZ_CP113866.1, forward strand.
CCAATTACGAAAACGATAGCAAATATAAGTATGTACCTTAAGATTCTCTTCATTGAAATATTCCCCTTTCTCAAATGATATCGTTTGCATTATTATATACCATTTACACCTTTTTGTCTATATTCTCCAATTTGATGTGATAAAACAAAAAAAAGAGGGATAATCCCTCTATTTATTTTCTTCACTTTTGGATGGTTTATCCAATGCAACTAATTCTTCGCTGTGGTGATGTTGATGAATCTGGTGGCCTTTGAAGTCAGATACTTTTTGGGTTTCATTGCTGTGGTGGTGATCATGGCCGTGGCAACCTTTTCCCATCATTGCTTTGTGCATGAAAATGTGTGCTAGCAAACACCCACTCATTGCAAGAAGTATAAGCAGTGCTTCTTTCATTACTTATCTCTCCTTTCAATTTTGATTTTTTATTTAGCAATTACTAAATTTTTACTCTGCAAACTTATAAGCCCATATAAAAGAGCTCCTGCAAGCATAGCAATGGTAAATCCAAATTCCATGGAAAGCATAATTGATAAAACTGAACCCACAACTGACATTGCACCATTGAGTCCCCACATCACAGGAATTATCTTGCTTTTCTTTTTGTTTTCACTTAGTATCTTTATACCTCTTGGAAATGGCATCCCCATAAAAAAGCCTTGAATCATAACCAGGATGGCTGCAATTAGTATTTTACTTACCAAGCTAAAATCAGAGGTCATTTTGAATATTAGGTTCAAAGAGAGTATTAGCCCAATGTTTATTACCATGACCAAAATAGCAGGCAAATATATTTTATTTGACAGATTATTAAACGCCTTTGCATTGCTAAAGTATGCACCTATTCCGCTGCCAATTAAAAGGCCGGCAAGTACATAATTAAAAGCAAGTACTGGATGACCCAAGTATAGAATAAACTTTTGAATAAGCGGAATCTCAATTAGCATGTAGCCTATTCCTAAGCTGCTAAAATACAAAGAAGGTTTGAACGCTTTTTCTTGAGAAATAATTGGTGTAAACAATATCACGCTTCCCAGGAGTATGAAAAAGAAGATAAATACCAACACAGGTGAAACCCCTTTGCTAAAGTCATAAAAGTATGGCTTGTCGTCGGTTGCAGGCGTTGCACTGAATGAAAATCCGTTTTCGAACTGTACTAAAGTTAAATGGCCTTCCTTTATATGGTAAAGCGGCCCCGTGTCATTAACATAAGGGATATAAAGCGGAATAATCTTCCCTTTGTCTGCAGTCTCTTTTAATTTCTTGCTCTCAAGTTGAGAAAAAGGTTTGTTTTTTACAATGATCAATGGATAGTGAATATGTTCTTTGCCATGCATTAGTTGAACCTCTTTAGCAAAAATAGCCATATATTTTGGAGTATCTTTAATTGCTATACCCTTTTTATTCAGCTGACGCAGAATGGTTGCTATCAATTTGCTCATATCCTCTTCATCATGAGCTAAAAAGGCAAGTTTACCGTTATCTGTTAAGTGATTCATATAATCCTCAATAGCTTCAACTGTAAACAGATAGTTTTCTGAGAGTGCATATCCTATGTTTTGCGATGCATTTGTCATAACCAACGATAATAATATCACATCATATTTTTCCTTAGATTTTTTTACAAAATTTCTGCCATCTTCCCCATAGATTTTTACTTCTGGTCTGTTATAGATGTCTCCATTAAACTCTTTAAAGTGCCTTACTGCGTCAATGCTTGATGTGTTTATTTCGACTCCAGTTATTTCTTTGCTATTCCCAGCTAAGGCATAGAGAATATCCCTACCCCCACCAGGACCAATTATCAATGTTTTATGATTGTTTCCAAAGGAAAAAGGCAAATATTCAATGTCATCTTTGTATTTGCTCAAACTGCTTTTTTTACCATCAAATCTATACATAGGTGCGTTCGCTGTTCCGTCAATTGTGACTATCATTTCATCGTTATCACCTTCTACTTTAATAACATCTGTTCGTGAAAATGCATTCCATTTGGTATATACAATCTTAGCTTTTTGGTTTGATTTTGCAATACTGCCAAGTGTTTTTGTTTTGTTTGTAATAAATCCGATAAAATTCTGTTCAATTGAATAAACGTACTTGTTTGGGATAAAAAGCCCAAGTAAGAAAACAGCTAAAACTCCAATACTAAGTAATATTTTCTTTTTAAACTGGGCATTTAGGAGCAGCCAAGCTATGACTGAAATAATACAAATCAAAATCACAGTTCTATATATTCCAAGATTGTTTAAAGAAAGTAACACAATTATGCTGCCAAATCCTGAACCTATGAGATCGGCAAAATATAGCTTGTTGCTTATTTTCCCAAACTGCTCAAATACGGTGGAGAAAAAGTAACCACCTATTATAAAAGGTAATGTAGCCAGAATTAAGTAAATCAATACATTGTTTTGAAACGGCAGTATATATATAATTCCAAGCGAAAATATGTACGAGATAGAAAGAAGAAAGATGGCTTTATACAGGGAGTGAGTTTTAAAATCTTCACTTTTTTGACGTTGATTGTAAGCTATTATTCCACCTATTCCAAGTCCAAATATAGCAAATGATGTAATCAAGAAAGTATAATGATACCAAAATAAGGCAGAGTATATTCGATTTAATATAACTTGATATATAAACAATGAAACTGATACTAAGCTTATACTAACCAAAATCACTTTCATTTCCTCCATTATTATAATTTTCTTTATTTATTACATTCCAAATGGCAATTTATAAGGTAGCAGTCTGCTAAGAATTGCTGTTAAGTCCTGAAGCTTATTTAAAAACATTACAATACCAAGGAAAATGAGACTGATTCCTGCAACTACTGAGATAGCATTTTGGAATTTCTTTACTCTTTTTATAGCGTTAATTGCGAGGGGGAGATAATAACCCACCAGCAAATATGGTATTGCAAGACCTAAGGAAAACAAGAACATAATCGTCATACCTACTGAGGCACTTTTGGTTGTTGTTGTGTATATCAACATGGAGTATAAAATTGGCCCAATGCAATGGGAACATACTATAGCAAAAAACAGACCTATTAAAAAAGTGGTAAGATATCTGGAAGTTGTTTTAATGTTATCTGCACTGTATTTGTTCAAAAACGCAAAGTTCAAATTTAGCAGACCAATCAGATTCAATCCCATTATTATGGTTATTGCGCCACCTATTTTATTCATTATCTTGGTGTAACCACTTAACCATCTGCCAACACTTCCTCCTAAAGCCCCTGCAATTGTAAAAACAAGTGTAAAAGCGGATACAAATATAAATGTATTGATGAGTATAAATTTCCTCATTTTTTTGTGAAGTTCTATATCCTTCAAATCTCTAATTGAAACACCTGTGATTAGTGAAAAATATACACTTATCATAGGTATTATGCATGGTGAGAAGAAAGATGTTAGGCCTGCTGCAAAAGGTAGTAAATAAACCACTTCGTGGACCCTCCTAATTTAAAAACTTTTTATCCCACCTATAAATTCTCGATTTGACCCCACCAATATTTTGCAACTCTAATTGAATATATTTGGTTTTAGGGGTAATAAGACTTTTACCGTTTATTTTTTTTGGTATTTTGATAAATGCCATCACATGATGGCCTGAACCTTCAATCCACCATTTTGCATTATTGACTTTTATACCTTCACTTGTGCTAAACAATACCTTCCCATTAAAATTGAGTGTAGACAAATCAATCTGATGATTGTCCAAAAACACCTCAAACACCAGATTATCTTTGTCATCTTTTATAGGGTTTAGATACCTCACTCCAATGGTGATGAAGCCTTCACTATTTATTATCAGAGGGTCCGGGAAATTGTTTTTGGAACTTGTACTTTGTTTTGAATCCTGCCGATAAATGGTTTTGGTCTGCGTATTACTTTGTTTCTTTTGTTGGGAGATTATAGCCTCAACATACAACGAAGATACTACAAATGCAAAAAGTACAACAATCACAATTATTCTTTTTGTCTTCTTGCTCATCAAAACATTCCCCCTTTGCATTCTAACTTAGGATCAAAGAACATTTTTAAAGAGACAACTTTTCTCATTAAATTTAAAGTAAACCTATTTATTTACTCGGAATTATTATATAAATTATTTTATCAGAGGTGATTTAAAAGTCAATTGACTTAACAGATTTTTTACAAATTCTTTGCAATTTATTTACAGCTTTAGCTGAAGGAATATTGAACTTAAATGTTTGTAAAGTGGTAAAATAATTTAAGGAATAATTTCAGCAGCTTGAAAAGAATGGTAAACATAGTGAAAGGAAAGGAGAGAATATTATGAGGGATAAAACAGAGATAATCAGGAAAAGATATGATAGAGCTGCTAAATACTATGATGCAGTTGAAAATATGATGGAGAAAAAATGGTTTTCCCGGTGGAGGAAGTTATTATTTAGCTTTGTCAAGGGACCTAAGGTTTTAGAAGTAGGTGTTGGAACAGGTAAAAATATGCCTTACTATAGTCAAGATTGGGAGATAGTTGCAATAGATTTTAGTCCAAAGATGCTTGAGATAGCAAAAGAAAGATCTGCAAAATTAAACTTGCAAGTAGACTTAAGACTTATGGATGTTCAGCATTTGGAATTTAGTGATAACTCTTTTGATACAGTTGTGACTGCCTGTGTATTTTGTTCGGTGCCAGATCCAATTTTGGGGTTGAAAGAAATTCGTAGGGTATTAAAAGATGATGGAGTGCTGGTAATGCTTGAACATGTTCGAAGCAAAAAAGAGCCAATAGGCAAAATAATGGATATATTAAACCCCTTGGTTGTTGGCATTTATGGAGCTAATATAAATCGCAATACAGTGGAGAATGTTAAAAAAGCTGGGTTTGAAATAGTTGAGGAAAAGGACTTGCTATCTGATATTGTAAAACTGATTATTGCAAAGCCTATAAAATAAGGTGTTTCGTTGGTTTTCCAACCTCCAAAGATGGAATTGACCATGTTTTGAATATTATTTTTGTTCTTGGTGGCACTCATTAAAGATTATATCTTGCCATTATATATTCATCTGCATATTTACCATTCTTTATTACAGCATATTTCTTGATTCCCTCTATTTTAAATCCTAAAGACTCATAGAGTTTTATAGCCTTTTCATTATCTACTAAAACAGTAAGTTCAACCCTAACAAGTTTGAGCCAGTTATCTGCAAGGTCTAACACAGTATTAAGTAGTGCTCTGCCTATACCCTTTCCTTGATAATCTCTATGTACCATTATTCCAACTTTTGCCGAATGTCTTAGTCTTGGACTACTATTTACGTGAAGCCCTACTATTCCAACCACTTTTTTTACACCGTTTTCTGTAACTTCTGCCACAAATACATGGTCGTTAGGGCCTAATCTTTTAATAAAATCCTCAGTGTCAGCTATTCTCTCACTTGTAATAGACAGTATTGTTTCTCTAACCCCATCCATTCTTCTCATTTCATTTATATCTTCTGCATCCTCAAATTTTACTGGCCTTATAATAAAATCCATAAAAACGCCCCCTCGTATCTACTTTCTCCTTTTGTTTAACTATTCCTTTCATTATAACCGAAAAACAGAATCTATTCAACTGACTTCAGAAAGAACCAAGCTTTTTCTTGTCGCATATGATTGATATATCAGGCTGAACAACATTTTTTGCTTGCATATCAATCTGTCCTTCCTCTAAAGTTCATCTATTCTTGATTTTTAATTTTACACAATTTTACTTTTTATAAAATAATTTTAAATGATTAACAACAAACAAGAACTTATGACTACATTTTGTAATAAGTGCTGCTTTTTTAATATTACAATCTATATTTAGAGTTGTTAAATATCTTACTATAATATACCATGAAAAGCAAAATGTTTTTGTTTTTAAATAAATTACTTTTTGGTATACATAATAATAAAAAAATAATCACATTAAACTACCAATCAGAATATATTAATAATGCAAAAAATATTTATTTTTAAAGGAGGTTTTTAGGATGCCTAATTATTCGGTATTTACTAATAAGCCTGAAGAACTAAAGGTACAGATGTTTGGCTCAGATTTAAGTACACCAATTGCTGTGAATAATGACGGAAAGATATTCATAAAGTCAGTTGAAGATACTGTTAATATAACAGGAACAATTACAGCTACAGATTTAGATATTAGAAATTTGATCAATACTCAGGATAGTGTACAGATATACGGAACAGATGGCACAACAAATAAACCCATTCTCACCGATACAGATGGTAAAATAGTGATAAGCTCAACGGGGGTATTATCAGTTCAAGCAACAGACCTTGATATTCGCAATCTGAATAATACCCAAGATAACATTCTAATATATGGTCTGAGCGATTCAGGAAATACTGCGATTTCAACAACAGCAGCTGGGGATATTAATATCAATCATAACGGGAGAAAATTTTTTGAATTATCATTGTTGAATGTTACAACTGGTGATAATTACCAGTACACTGACTTTATTGATGTATCAAATTATAGCACGTATTCGTTTTATGTAAAGAATACTGGAACAACAAATGCAGCCGATATAGTGCTTCAAATAAGTCCAACAACTAATGCAGGTGATACTATAGACCTTTTATTGTTAGCTTCATTGCCTGCAGGAGATAAAGATGTTTTAGTTCCAAATAAATTTTTACGTTATATTCGTTTGGGCTATAAAAGCACAGTATCTTTATTATCAACTACTCTTGATATATACTTCCAAGCTCATGTATAAAAATGAATTTACTGAGTAGCTCATGGCTACTCTTTTTTTTGGGAAAATATCAGGTTATGTTTAATTAACATAATACGTGAATTTCTAATATGATAAATATAATACAAAAAAAGGAGGAGAAAATAATGTCAGAGATTATACTTAGAGCAAAATTAGCATTATCGGTTACAAACTATGAAAATCAGAACAACCAAGTAGATAAGAGGATAATATTCATAGGGAGAGACGGTAAACATAATTTTAGAAGTCTTATGTTTTTTGACACATCATGTATACCAGAAAGTTGTACAATTACAAAAGCTGAACTGGTTTTATTTAAAATAAAAGATTTTTATCCAACCCAAGATAAAATAATAAAAATACATGCTTTATTAGATTATTTTAGCTTCAAAACAACATATAACAATATACCGGCTTATGAGAGTTTTTTTATTGAAGCACCAATTGATAATAGCAAAATTACAGCTGAAGTTAATGTTAAGGATATTGTTGTAAGATGGGTAGATGGGAGTTTAAAAAACAAAGGTATTATACTTTTTTTGAATGAAAATAAAAAATCATTAATGGCTTTTACATCGTTTAGATTTCCAATTAGATATTTAAGACCCCTACTGAGGATTGAATATGCTATGCCACAAATTCCTGATATTATAGTATCTAATCAGACTGTTCAAATTAAAGAACAGGAGGCTATTTTAATAGGGACAACACAAGTTATAAGTAATAGCTACGATACAAGCTATATTTTGGATGGAACAGTAATTGCTAAAAATGAAGGAACAAATCCGACTCAATTAACTTTAGAATGTAGCAATGATAATTTAAATTGGATTGAAGACGTGTCAGTGATTTTAGAAGCAGGACAAATCAAAATAATGGTACCAAAATATTATAGCAAATTTATCAGATTCAAGGCAAATGCCATTGGCAATATCAATATTAAGATAAGATACGTATATAAAGAATTCATGAATTAAATGATAAATTCACAAGTTGGTAATGAGAATAATTCTCATTTGATTTTTAATTTCAATATTTTTATTATAAAACAATTTCAAATTTGACAATAAACAAAAATTAACAGCAAAAGTCCTTATGACATTCATACCAAAGGGCTGACAAAGCTTGGAGCAGAGATTAAACTAAATCAGGATTACATTGAGGCAAAGGCAAAAAAAACAACTAAAAAGTGAAAAGGTATATCTTTACTTTCCATCAGTTGGTGCAACAGAGAATATTATGATTGCAACTGTGTTGGCAGAAAGTGAAATCAAAGGATTTAAGAGGTGGAGCTTCCTTGGTAATTGTAGGACTTATGTCAGAAGGCACAACTGAAATAGAGGATATTGAGCATATTGACAGAGGGTATTTTGAGATTGAAAAGAATATCTTAAATCTTGGTGAAGATATTAAAAGGGTGAATTGAACTTTTAGAGTTTGCGCTAAAAAAACGCCTGTCTGCTTTGCTTTTGCAGACAGGCTGGAAATTTTTTTATTTAGTATCCCATCATACCACTAAAACCAGCACCCATCATGTTGCTATGTCCCAAGCCCATCATGCCGCTGCCATGTCCAAATCCCATCATTCCACCAAAACCGTTGTTTGACCAATCTAAAATGTTATCAATGCAGTATTGAATGTTTGCCTGAAAATGCTTCTTCAAAAACTCAGCCTGATCTTTTGTTATTTTCCCATCTTTTAGAAGTTTGTCAATTTCAGCAGCTCTTAAATCATACAGCTTCTTTTTAAACTCATCAACTGTTAATTTTTTTTCTTTTAGAATGTCGTTTATAGTTTGACCATTTTGTATTTTTTGGACAAGCTCATCAACCGAAAGACCCAGCGCTTTTGCAACAAGTTCTTGCATGTTTGTGTGCGGCATAAAGCCATATCCACAACCTGTATTTTGTTGCCATCCTGCTGCAGCATTTTTTGTCTTCTGCGTAGAACCTGCTTGAAGTCCTTTCGCAAATACAAATGTAAACGTCAGAACAAGTGCTAAGACTAAACCAATGCCTAAAATTGATTTTAGGATTTTCATTTCTATCAACCTCCATAAAGTCTTATTTGTTTTACATTTTATATGTTAAACTCTATTTGTAAGATGGGTATAAGCAAAGTGTAAAGAAATTGTAAAGAATAATTTTAAGCTTAGCAAAAAGTCCATTAAAAAAGATATAATATTTAAGGGTGAGTGAAGAATGGCAAATATCTTGGTTGTTGAAGACCAGCAGGATTTGAATCAAATAATAACAAGATTTCTTAAAAACGAAGGATTTAATGTTATAAACTCATACACTGCAAAAGATGCATTGGAAAAGTTAAACGATGCTGACTTGATAATTCTTGATATTATGCTGCCTGACATGGAAGGGTATGAGGTATTGAAAGAAGCCAGCAAAAAAGGCATTCCAACAATAATTTTAACCTCAAAGTCAGAAGAGTTTGACAAACTAAAAGGTTTTGAACTTGGAGCAGAAGACTATATCACAAAACCATTTTCTATGCTTGAGCTAATTGCACGCGTAAAGGTTGTTCTGAGAAGAAACAGGAATTTTGAAGAGAGCATAAAACTTTTAGGTGGTAAGGTAGAGATTTTCCCCAAGAGGTTTAAGGTGATAGTAGATGGGGAGGATGTGAACCTCACTCATAAAGAGTTTGAGCTTTTGCTTTTCTTGGCTAAAAACAAAGATTTGGTAAAGTCAAGAGATGAGATACTTGAAAAGGTTTGGGGATTTGATTTCATTGGTGAGACCCGAACTGTGGACGTTCATATAAAACAATTGAGAGAAAAGCTAAAAGACTACAAGTTTTTAATCAAGACAGTTTGGGGTGTGGGATATAAACTTTCAGAAGAGAGAGAATAATTGAGAGGATGTAAGAGTAAGATGAAACTTTTTACTAAAATAGCCTTAAACTTTATAGGAATAATAGTTTTTCTGGTTTTGAGCATATACATTTCAAATATGCTTTACCTTAAGTATTTTTTAGAGGATATGATTATTGATGATTTAAAAAAACTTTCCCAAGATGCGCTTGAAAACAAATTGGAAGGCGATTTGTCAGCAATGAAAATACTTATTTTACAAGGAAACACAATTGTGCTTGAAGAGGGCGGATTGGATCTTCCGTATCACATGATTATGCCTGTATTCAATTCGACAGGAGTTTATGAAATTTCTCATCCACATCTTAAAGTTGAATATACTGCATACGTGTTGAAAAGAGGGGCTTTTACGTCTATTGCAATAACTACAAAACCATATTATGGATATGCATTGAATATAATATCAAAAAATCTAATTAAAATTAGCATTGTTTTTATTTTAATTGGACTTTTAGTGTCACTTTTGATCTCACGACATATTTCAAGACGCATAATAAAAATTTCAGTGGCTACGCAAAAGATTGCTAAAGGCGAGGACTTTGAACTTAAAGACAGCTCAACAGATGAGGTTGGAGACCTCGCAAGGTCTATCAATAGCCTAAAAAATTCATTGAGGCTTCTTGAGAGGGTAAGGAGAGAATTTGTTGCTAATTTTGTTCATGATTTAAAAACACCAATTGCTGTTATAAAAGGCTATTGTGAGAGCACAAAATATTTGGATATTGATGATAAAGAAAAGATTAAACAGAATATGGATGGAATTGAAAAACAGTGTGATTATATGCAAAACCTGATTTCCAATATGGTTGAGCTTTCAAAGATTTCAGCAGGGATAATTGAGCAAAAGATAGAAGAGGTTGATGTGAACTTAGTAATCAAGGAATCGTGCGAACAGCTCAAGAAGCTTGCTGAGATTGAAGATGTTGAGATTATTATCAAAAGCTTAAATTCCCCAAAGATAAAGACTGACTTAAATTCATTTAGAAGAATAATAAACAACCTTCTGCAAAATGCAATTGAAAATACAAAGGATAAAAAAGTATATATTGAGGCTGAGAGGGAGTATGTGGATATCTACAATAAGACAGACTTGAAAGAAGAAGAGCTTGTTTTTCTGTTTGAAAGATACAAATCAAGCAGGAAGGGTTTTGGGCTGGGACTGTCTATCGTGAAAGAACTCTGCAAGATTTTGGATATAAAACTTGAGACATTTATAGAGGATGGATATATTCATTTTAGGATTAAAACAGAAGAAGATTAAAGATGCTTAAATTTTAACAAAATTTACAGATGTGCAAATTTTCTTGGTCCTGGTGGCTAATGAATCTTTGGATTAAGGAAGAAGTTGATCTATGTTATAATGAATCAAGTAAATTTTTAAAAGTAGAAGGAGATGAAAAAATGGAAAAAGTAAAAGTTGCAGTGCTTGGCTGTGGTAACATTGCGCCAGTTTATCTTAAGAACCTCAAAAGGTTTGGGATATTTGACGTTATTGCGTGCGCAGATGTAGACTTGGATAAAGCAAGGAGCATAGCCTCAGAGTTTTCTGTGCCGCAGGCAATAGAACCTGACAAAGTCTATGATCTTGATGTGGATATAATTGTGAATCTTACCCCGCCTCAGCACCACTATGAGATAAACAAAAGGGTTTTGGAAAGTGGAAAGCATCTTTACAGCGAAAAGCCTCTTTGCTCAACACTGAATGAGGCAAAAGAAATTCTGGAGTTGGCAGAAAAGAAAAACCTTAAAGTTGGATGTGCGCCTGATACATTTCTTGGTGCGAACATTCAGACAGCAAAAAAGCTCATTGAAGATGGATGGATAGGAAGACCCTTTGCTGCAAACTGTTTTATACTCTACGGTGGACCTGAAAAGTGGCATCCAAACCCACATTTTATTTTCAAAAAATACTTAGGACCGCTTTTTGATGTCGGACCTTACTGTTTAACAGCTCTTGTGGTTTTACTTGGTTCTGTCAAAAAAGTATCTGGTATGGGCATGATAACATACAAAGAAAGGCTTATAACTTCTGAGCCTCACAGAGGAGAAAAGATTGAGGTTGAAATGCCAACATATGTGACTGCAAACCTTCTTTTTGACACGGGCGTCATAGGAAATGTTACTGTGTCGTATGATGTGCCAGATACAAACCTGCGCGGGATAGAGATTTATGGGACAGAAGGTACGTTAATTGTTCCAGACCCGAACTTTTTTGACCATGGCAGGGTGTACTTGAAAAGACACGATGATAAGGAATTTACAAAGATGCCAACCATCAATCCGTTCAATTACGACAACCTGCGCGGTCTTGGAATACTTGACATGGCACTTTCAATAAAGCTCTCAACATCTCTTAGGGCATCAGGCAGGCTTTCTTATCATGTGCTGGAAATTCTGTGGGCAATTTACACTTCGACCCAAGAAGGAAGGTTTGTTGATGTTGAAAGCACAGCGCCTCAGACACCTCTTCTTGATATGGAGCTTTTGAGGGAAGTTTTGTGTCTGTAAGTTGTTTGCACTCTGCTAAAAGTGCCTTTTGTATTCTTTGGCAGAGTGCTTTTTTGTTATATTACAGAGAAAGCTCAAGTATAAATTATATAGTGACAAAACTTTAGAGAGGCTCAAAAAATGAATATATTCTGGATTGTTGCAATTGTAGCTTCTATTTTGTACCAACTCCTGATTGGGAAGATAGAAAAAGTCACCGAAATTCTGTTTTCGGCTCCTCAAAAAGCAGCTGATATTTTCTTGACAATTTTGCTTTCAATAATGCTCTGGTCAGGATTTTTGAGAGTTGTGCAGGATAGCAACCTTGTTGAGATTTTAAAAAAGCTTTTGAAACCCATTTTTGAATCTTTATTTGAAACTAAAAACGAAAGGGCGCTGAATTTTATGCTTTTAAATGTTGTTGCTAACATGCTTGGGCTTGGTAATGCTGCAACGCCGGCAGGTATACTTGCCATGCAGGAACTTTCAAAAGAAGCCAAAAATTCTGCAGCCTCTGACGACATGATTTTGTTTGTGCTGATAAACACCTGTTCAATCCAGTTAATTCCAACAACTGTGATAATTCTAAGAACCAAATTTTCATCATCAGCTCCTGCAGCCATCACCTTCCCCACCCTTTTTGTATCAATGGCAAGCCTTTTTGTGGGAATAATCCTGTGCAAGGTTTTGTCGAAGGTGTGCAAAAAATGAAGAATATCTCAGATTATCTGATAGCCTCTTTTTTGCTCATGATAATCCTGTTTGCAGCCTCAAAAAGGATAGATGTTTTCAAGAGCTTTGTAGAAGGTGTGAAAGATGGACTTAGGATTTCAATAAGGATATTTCCCAACGTTTTTGCGCTGATTGTGGCTGTTGAACTTTTCACAAAGACAGGGGTTCTGGATATCCTGCAAAAGCTCTTGTCTCCTGTATTGAGCTTTTTTGGGATATACAAAGAAGCGTTTGGTCTTATTGTCATAAAACCGTTCTCGGGAAGCAGCAGTTTTGCAGTGCTGCGGGACATCTTTGAAAAATACGGTGTTGACTCTGAGATAGGCATATATTCTTCTATAATATGTGCATCAACAGAGACACTCTTTTACGTCATCACCACATACCTTGCAGCAACCAATGTAAAAAAGACAAAGTATTTGATACCGTTAGCGATAGCTGTAGATTTTCTGGTTTTAATCATCGCAGCCATGGTTGTGAGAATGAGCATATAAAAAATGAAAGGCCACAGACAAACCTGCCCGCGGCCATTTGAAAGTATTTCAAATTTTCAGGCAACGCCCTGGACAAACTTTTTTGCAAGCTCTGCAGCAGATGCCGCATCAGGTGCATACCCGTCAGCTCCGATGCTCTTTGCAAAGCTTTCTGTCACAGGCGCACCACCAACTATCACCTTCACTTTGTCGCGAAGACCTTGCTCTTGTAGCTTTTCGATTGTTGTTTTCATATTTGGCATAGTTGTTGTAAGCAGTGCTGACATTGCAACAACCTGTGGGCTATGGTTTTTTACAGCCTCACAGAACTTCTCGGGCGCAACATCCACTCCAAGGTCGATTACCTCAAGCCCTGCACCTGTCATCATCATAGCGACCAAGTTTTTGCCAATATCGTGCAAATCACCTTTTACAGTGCCAATCACAACCTTACCGATTGGCTTTACGCCTGTCTCTGTCAGGATTGGTTTTAATACTTCCAACGCAGCTTTCATTGCGCGCGCTGCAATCAACACCTCAGGCACGTAGATTTCATTGTTTTTGAACTTCTCACCCACAACCGACATTGCCTGGATAAGTGCATCGTTTAAGATTGTCTCAGCAGAGATTCCAGAAGACAGAGCTTCTTTTACTTTTTCAGGTGCAAGCTTTGCGTTTCCTTTTTGAATGAGCTGCGATATTTCGTTTAAAATTTCCATTTTAAAACCGGCCCCCTTTTTAAACATTGGATGTTAATATACTATAACTTCCAAGGCCAAATGGCAAGAGCATATAGCGTGATGTGAAGTTTTCAAAGTCAATAAAGCTCTGTGGACGTCTGTACAGCTCATCAAACACGTCTGCTTTGTGGTTTGCTTCTATGAGGTTGAAAAGAGTGTTTGTCAGAACTATCTCAAGCTCATTTTTGCCCTCATTTACATGCTCTGTTATGTCAGCCAAAAACGGCTGGGCAAAAAGGATACATGCTTTTTTGCCGTTTACATACACCTTGGCAACTGCTGCCTTGATGTTGTTGAGCTTTATATAAACTCTTTTTGAGCTTTCTTTTGTAATCTCAAAAGAGCTTTTTAAGCTTACCGACCCAACATAAAAAGGATACCCGTCTTTTGTTATATCAAAATGACATGGCTTTTTGGGCTCAGTTAGAATAAACCTTGTCTCATCAACGCAAATGAGAGAAAAGCTTCCTACAAGAAAAATAGCTTCAACCTCAGTCGGTCTGTGGTTTTTGGGGTCTTTTACCCTCTCATGACAGCCTGGAGCTGTGATGTTGTTTGACTTTTTGCCACTTATCACAATCTCGTTTTTCCCTTGTTTGACAAAAGAGGTGATATCGATCTTGCCAATGTTCACATCCAAAAAGTTCTGGTCAGGCGAAAAACTTTCGCTTTTTCTTTCAAATTTGACAGGCTGACCGTTCACAAGGATTCTGTCAAGATTCTCTGCACATTCTATTGCCACAAAAAGCTTTGACGGCACTTTTTCAACCTCAAAATGGTACGTGGCTTTGAAAGGTGTTCCCTCCGGGAGATTATAAAAATGCCTGTGCCAAACCTGGGAAACATAACAATCTTCAAATACTACCTTTCCGTCAACCTCATATTTTATTCTATCAAGTATTAGTGTATTGTAGTTTTTAAGCTCTATGTCAAACTCACAGCTACCTGTTTTGTATTCAAAACTATTATCAAATACAACGCCTGAGATGACATTTTTTGTGCTGCTTGCAAGTTCCCTATCACATACCAAAAGACACAGGCTTGATGCAGGATACATTGTTGCATCAATCACAGCAAAGCCATTTTCCCTTTTCAATGTAGGTATTTTCACCACACCAAAATCTACAAGGTCTACTGCAAATACATTTTTTTCAGTAGGGATTTTTATTGTGCACTCAACTTCTCTTTGAAGGTCTGTGTTTGCCAAAAAGATTATTTTGCTTCCATCATTTAGTTTTCTGCTCTGAAGTATAATTTTTTTAGCGTTTTGACCTGTCTTTTTATCAATTACTTCAATGTGGGTTGAGACCTCTTCTTTTAAGATATTCACAAGTTCATTCAAATCTGTAGCATTTATGAAATTCTCTTTTAAAAGAATGTCACACTTGCTGCCATCTATCATGCAAAGTTCAAATCTTGAAAACAGAAAATCTTTCAGCGCTATTACTTTGCCCCCGGTATTTATAAAGTTTTGTAAAAGCTGCACTGTTGTCTTCCTTAAGTTTATAAGAGGCGGAAGGACAACCACTTTGTAGCTATAACTGCCAACCTTAATTTTGCCATTATCAACCTGTGCATACTTTGATAGGATTATCTCATCGCCAAAGTGAAAGTCAATCTTGTTTGCTATGAGCTCTTTTACCGTTTTATCAAGTAAATTATCCAGCTTGTCTACGCTGTCATCAAACTTGGAATACTCTGCCCAGGCAGATGAAATTGGATGAAGCAAGAGTACATCAACATCTCTTTTGCCAAGCCCTGCTATGTACGAAATTCTTGCAAGATAATCTGCAAAGAACTTTTCATCTTCCCACCATGGCTGCTGGTAAAAAAGGTTTGGTGGATAGTCTCTTTTTCTCTCGCCTCTCATGGAATACAGGCTAAGATGTGGGTTTATATATGTTACGCCAAGCACTGCCTGCCAGTCTGATATCCATTTTCTGTGAAGAAAACTCACATGCTGACCTGTTGTTCCAAAGGTTTCACACAGTACTCCTTTTTTGCCAAGCTGCTCGGAGACCGATGATACCTGTTTCATTGTAACTGTCTGCTCTAAATGTCTTGCAAGCTTGTCAACCCCGGGAAGCTGCATGTACTCATAATGGGGCATTGCAGCGCCTATCCATTCAATCTGGCCGCGCATTGTATCTTCTGCCATGTAATGCCCTGTCATCATAATACCATTTTCTTCACACCACTTTGCATAAGGAATAGTAAAGTTTTCTATGAACATCTCAAGCGCAATGTCAAAAAAGTCAAACCTGACCTTGTGGTAATTGCCAACATTGAAGAAAAGCTCTTCAAAGTGATCTTTTATGTCATACCCTTTTTTCTGCAAAAATCTTTCTGGCAGCTTTTCTGTCCATGGTAAAGTAGGGATATCTTTGTAGTGGACTCTTAAATATGTTGGCTCATCAGTAAATATTCCCGGCATTGCATCGCCAAAATACTCTTGGCAATACCTTTTGTATCTCTCATGCGTAAGGTTTATAAACTCCTGGGTAACCTCTTTTGAAAGAAGGTCAACATAGCAGCTTCCATTGAACCACTTGTCACCAAGTTTCATAGTGCGCTTTGCAACAATGTACTTTGTGTTTCTGTGGACAAAGCTTGAGAGCACCTCATCATCTTGTTCTACCTGATCTTCTTTCAAAAGTACCAGGAACTTGTGCCTGTATGAGGGGTCTTTCAGAGCAACAGCCCCGCCTGCAAAACCAGACGGCCATTTGTCCTCATCATAAAGCCACGCAAGCATGTTTAGCTTTTTTGCATGCTCTATACATTTTTTGACAAGATAAAGCCACTCTTCAGAGAGATATTCTGTCACAAGCCCAACCCTTGAGTGCATGAAAAAACCGCCATAACCTTTTTTGTGCATTTCAGTTATCTGGCGCAAAAGCTCTTCCTCTTTTAAATTGTCATTCCAGCTCCAGAAAGGTGCGCACCTGTAAAAATTATCTGGGTTTTTGAGTTTTTCTAAATCAAGCATTGTGGGTCTCCTTTCTATACTATACTTTTCTTTTGAATTTACTTATCCTTTCTCAAATCCAAAACCTTTTGAATCTCCTCAGGGCTCAAAACTTGCGGTGTGCCTATCTGGCTTGACATGAACAAAATCTTTGCCCAGAATTCAACAATCTCAAGCTTGTAAAATGCCATCTCCAAGTCCTTGTCGTATGTCAAAACGCCGTGGTTTGAAAGAAGCACAGCATCGTAGTCCTTTACATAAGGCGCAATTGACTGGGGAACTTCAAATGTCGAAGGTGTTGCAAACGGCGCAACAGGAATATACCCGCCAAAGATGAAAACTGACTCTGCTAAAATTGGCTTGTCAAGAGGCTTTCTTAAAACTGCAAATGTTGTTGCATAAGGTGAGTGTGCATGAACACAGGCATTGACATCTTCTCTTTCTTGATAGACTTTAAGGTGCATCTTTATTTCAGACGATGGCTTGTAATTTGTTTTTTCAAGAATTTTACCTTCCATGTCAATTAAAACCAGCATGTCTTCATTCAAAAAGCCTTTCGACACTCCTGAGGGTGTTGTGATGATTTTATCCTTGTCCACTCTTACTGAGATATTTCCGTCAGGTCCGCTTATATAACCTCTTTCGTACATGATTCTTCCAATCCTGCATATCTGAGATTTAATGCTCTGGATATTCTGCATTTTTTTCCACCTTTCTTTAAAATGTATTGTCATGATATTGTGTTGTTTTGATTTTTTTGTTCTATTTCATTTTACAATTATTTGATTGATTTGAAAATACCCAAATTTGACCTCTTTAAATGCTTGAAAGTGCACTTCAAAAAAACCTTGTGCAAACATTTGCATTATAGATAGAAAAGTGATAAAATAAATTTCAATGTTATATTTCAAAAAAATATTTCAGAAGGAGAGTGCACAGTTTGCAAGTCATTCACAATCAAGTTCATGACATTTTTGCTCTGAGCAAAAACAAGTTCTATGTAAGACTGTGGGTGCAAAAAGGGTTTGTAAGATGCGTCACTTTGATATTCTCAGACAGGTATGATTTGGAAGCTCAGAAAGTGAAGATGGACTTTTACATGAACGTTGGAAGTTTTGAGGTGTATACAGCGCAGGTGCAAAACAAAACGCCAAGGTTTGCGTACAAGTTTTTGATTGAGCTTTTAGATGGAAGTTTTAAGATATTTAACCAGTTTGGGCTTGCAGATACCGAAGAAAACCTATATTTTGATGCTTTCCAGTTTCCTTATGCAAATGAGGCAGATATCTTTGAAAAGCCTTCTTTCACAGAAGGTTTGGTTGTCTATGAGATATTTCCCGATAGGTTCAAAAGAGGCAAAAAAGAAGTTCACAGCAAGAAATTATTTGATTGGGATTACTGCAGCTGGGATGTGCCAGGCTCTGAAGTTTTTCTTGGTGGTAATTTTGCAGGCATAAAAGAAAAAATAGAGTATTTTAAAACTCTTGGGATAAACGCCATTTATCTTACACCAATTTTTAAATCACTATCTAGCCACCGCTACAACGTGGACGACTACTTTGACGTTGACCCGCTTTTGGGTACAAAAGAGGAGTTCAAAGACTTAGTAAACAGCCTTCACAAAAACGGTATCAGGATAATCCTTGACATGGTTTTCAACCACACAGGCGTTGGATTTTTTGCTTTTCAGGATGTCATAAAAAATGGAGAAAATTCGAAGTATTACAGCTGGTACAATATAAAGTCTTTGCCTGTTGATGTTCAAAAAGGAAACTATGAGACTTTTGCAACAAACGTGAGGAGCATGCCAAGGATAAATACTTCAAACAAAGAGGTTCAGGACTTCTTTTTAGAGGTTTTAAAGTACTGGCTTTTGGAGTTTGACGTTGACGGCTTTCGATTTGACGTTGCAAACGAGCTTGACAAAAACTTTATAAGAAGAATAAGAAGAGAGCTGAAATCTATAAAGAAAGACATTCTTTTAATTGGTGAAGTTATGCACAGAAGCGAAAACTTTTTGATGGGAGACATGTTTGACGGTGTGATGAACTACTTTTCGTGGGAGGTTTTTGCAAGGTATTTGGTGGGTAAATATAATGCAGAGGATGCATCAAGGATTTTGGCAGATTACAGGCTAAAATTTAATCCTGTCCTCTTTTCGTGCCAGCTAAACCTCATTGGCAGCCACGACACAGAAAGGGTTTTGACAAGGCTAAATAAAAATAAAAAACTTGCAATGCTTGCTGCAGTGTACAACCTCACCTATCAGGGAATTCCTATGATTTACTATGGTGATGAGATTGGAATGGAAGGCGGGCATGACCCTGACTGCAGAAGGGGGATGATATGGGAAGAAGAAAAGCAGGACAAGGAGATTTTTAAGCTTTACAGAAGATTGATAGATCTCAAAAAAACATCTTCGGCTCTAAATAGCGACAATGTTAAAGAGTTTTCGATTGGTGATGTGCTTTGCTTTGAAAGAAAAAGTGAAAGTGAAGCTGTGTACATTCTTTTTAATCCACGCAAAGCTTTGCAAAGGGTAAGGCTGTGGTCAGAGTCTATTGTTGACAGAGAGATTGAATTTTTCAGCACGCAGCAGAAAATTAAAAACCACTTGTGCTATATTGAACTTGAACTGAATCCTGAGAGCTTTGAAATTGTGCTTGTTAGATAAACTTTTATAGAAATAAAGAAAAAGTTATTGACGTGAAAGAAAAATGATTGTATAATATCCTCAAGAGCAAACGATTGCACATTTTTATTTTAGAAGGAGGAAAAAGATTATGAAAAAGCGCGAGCCAATAGGGTATGCGTATCTTGCGCCGGCTTTGATTTCCATGGCAGTGCTATCTTTCTTCCCCATTGCCATGACGGTGTATTATGCATTTACAAATTTCAATCTCAACCACATGGAAGATTACAAGTTTGTAGGATTTAAAAACTTTGTTGACATCATAACAGGACCTTTCAAAGAAGTGTTCGCGCCAACATTTGCATGGACATTTACATTTGCTCTTGTAACAGTTCTTATCAACTTTGCGGTGGGGCTTTTGCTTGCCGTGCTTCTTAACAACAAGTTCATGAAAGAGACAAATATCTACAGATCAATTTTAATAATCCCATGGGCTATCCCGGGAACAATTGCTTCTTTAGCGTGGCAGGGACTTTTGAATGAGGAGTATGGAGCTATAAATATGCTTTTAAAAACTTTCCACATTGATCCAATACCTTGGATGACAGATCCATTCTGGGCAAAGATAAGCATATTTATTGTTAACCTCTGGCTTTCGTACCCGTTTATGATGAATGCGTCGCTTGGTGCTCTTCAGTCAATTCCGCCAGAGCTTTATGAGGTTGCCGAGATAGACGGGGCTGGCTGGTTTACAAAGCTATTTAAAATTACAATACCAATGATTGTACCAACAGCACTTCCAATTTTGATTTCATCGTTTGCATATGCTTTCAACAACTTTAACGTCGTATACCTTGTTACAGGCGGCGGACCTGCAAGGCTTGACACTCAGTTTGCGGGGCACACAGACCTTCTTGTCTCAACCACATACAAGCTTACAATGCAGTTTTACAGGTATGACTTAGCATCTGCGATGTCAATCATAATCTTCTTCATTGTGGGAACAATTTCGCTTATCAACATGAAGCTGACAAGAGCGTTTGAGGGTGGTGAAAGATAATGGTTGGAAGAGAATACATGACAAAACAGGATGCTATTGTGCTGTGGATATCAAGAGTGATTGTTTGGATTGCGATAATACTGTCGCTGCTTCCTACATGGTTTATCATAGTTGCGTCGCTATCAAAAGGTGGGGCGTTCTTCCAGTCCTCGTTTTTCCCAAAAGAGATTACGTTTGAGAACTATATAGAACTTTTCAGGAAAAAGAGTAGTCCATCACAGACGTTGCCTGACTTTGTAATGTGGGTCAAAAACAGCTTGATTGTATGTTTCGGAGTTGCATTCTTGCAGATTTTCATGACAGCTCCGGCAGCATATGCATTTTCAAGGATAAACTTTGTTGGAAGAAAAAACGGGCTAAAAGCACTTTTGATTTTGCAGATGTTCCCGACATTCATGGCAATGCCTGCTATATATGGTCTTCTGGCAAAGTTCAATCTTCTTGACAATCTGTTTGCACTCATTCTGGTGTTGGCAGGCGGTTCTGCTTTCAACATCTGGCTTTTGAAAGGCAACATGGACCAGATACCATACGAGATTGATGAGGCGGCAATAATTGACGGTGCAGGACATTTTCTGATTTTCAGAAAGATTATCCTGCCACTTACCGCTCCAATGCTTGCTGTAATGTTCATCTGGAGTTTTAACGGTGTGTTCAACGAGTTTTTGCTCTCAAGTTTGGTTCTGCAGTCGCCTGAAAATGCAACTGTGCCAATTGGGCTTAGAAACTTTATAAACAACCAATTTTCGGCTAACTGGCCAATGTTCTCAGCTGCGTCAATCTTGGCGTCACTGCCAATTGTGATTATATACATGGCGCTTCAAAAACAGATTCAAAGCGGTCTTGCAGCAGGTGCTGTCAAGGGTTAATTTTGGATTTGGTCTGACCACAAAAATTCTTTTACAAGGAGGAGTTGATGTAATGAAAAAGCTTCCTACAGTTGCGTATTTTAGCATGGAGTTCGGTCTTGATTCTAACTTCAAAATCTATGCAGGTGGGCTTGGTATTCTGGCAGGCGACTATTTAAAAGCTGCAAAAGACCTTGGATACCCTGTTGTAGGTGTTGGAATACTGTGGAAGCAAGGGTACAACAAGCAGATTGTGACAGAGGAGTATGGCGTGATTGACGCTTTTCCAATCTACAGGTACAACTTTTTAAAGGACACAGGCGTGAAGGTCAAGGTAAGAATAAGAAACAGAGATGTGTACTGCAAGGTATGGAAGGTCGATAATTTCGGAAATAGTGACCTTTACCTTCTTGACACTGACCTTCCTGAAAATAGCGACAGGTGGATTACAGGACAGCTGTACGGCTGGTTTGGCGAAGAGAGAGTTGCTCAAGAGATGGTCTTGGGTATTGGCGGTGTGAGGGCTTTAAAAGAACTTGGCATCAAGGTTGATGTGTATCATTTCAACGAAGGTCATGCTGTGTTTGCTGGGCTTGAGCTTGTAAGGTATTACATGGAGGAAAAAGGTCTTTCATTTGAACAGGCTTTATCAAGAGCAAGGGAAAAGATTGTGTATACAACACACACACCTGTTGAGGCAGGAAATGAGACACATCCTTTGAGGCTACTTATGTACATGGGAGCAAACTTGAACTTAACTGAAGAGCAGCTTGTTTATATTGGCGGTGCGCCTTTTAACATGACGGTTGCAGCGCTCAGGCTTGCGAGGATTTCAAATGCTGTGTCTGACCTACACAGGGTTACAGCAAATGCTATGTGGGCCCAAGTTGACAGGAGAAGCGAGATAATTGGTATCACAAATGGTGTTCATGTTGGAACATGGGCAGACAGAAGAATATTAGAGAGTAAGAATAATCCAGAAAAGCTCTGGCAGACACATACTCAGATAAAACGTGAGCTTTTGGATTTTGTTGAAAAAAGAACTGGTGTTAAATTAAAAGAGGATGTTTTAACAATCGGATTTGCAAGGAGGGCAGCTCCATATAAGCGAAGCGACCTCATTTTCAGAGACAAAGAGGCGGCTGACAAGATGTTTAGAAATGATCTTCAGATAATCTTTGCAGGTAAAAGCCACCCGCTTGATGATACCGGCAAAGAGATTGTCAATAATATCATTGCAATGTCCAAAAAGTATCCTGGCAAGGTTGTCTTCTTGGAAGACTACGACATGGAGATTGGCAAAATGCTCACGCGCGGATGCGATATCTGGCTCAACAACCCGCGAAGACCTTTAGAGGCGTGCGGAACCTCGGGAATGAAAGCTGCAATGAACGGTGTTTTGAACGTCTCAACCTTGGATGGATGGTGGCCTGAGGCGTGCCAGCACGGAATAAACGGATGGCAGATTGGCGATGGGTTTGAGTCAAAAGACGAAAAAGAGCAGGATAGTCACGACCTTAAGAGCCTTGTAAATGTCATGCAAAACGAGGTAATACCCACATACTACAAAAACAGGGATAAGTGGGTAAAGATGATGCAAAACAGCATTGAATCTACACTTGAAAAGTTCTCGGCAGAGAGGATGGTAAAAGAGTACTACGAGAAGATGTACATTCAAAAATCCCACAAGGATTGATAGGTGATGGCAACAATAAAAGAGATAGCAAAAGAAGCCAACGTCTCACCATCCACTGTTTCGCGGGTTCTTGCAGGCAGCAGCAAAATCAGCCCTGAGACAACCAAGCGGGTTCTTGAGGCTATAAAAAAGCTTGGTTATGTTCCGAATGCAAATGCTAAGGGGCTGGTTGTAAAAAAGTCCTTCACGGTTGGTGTATTTGTGCCGCGAGAACCCGAGAACGCTTTTTTAAATTCTTTTTTTGACCAAGTGATAACAAGCATATGCACTGTTGTAAATAGCTTTGAGTATGATATCTTGCTTGCAATCTCAAACCCTGAAAAAGAAAGAGATCTTTTGAAAAGACTTGTTGAGAGCAAAAAGGTTGACGGGTTTGTGCTTTTGTCCTCCAGAGAAAAGGACCCTGCAATTGAGTATCTAAAGAGTATTGACTTTAAGTTTGTAGTGATTGGAAGACCGATTGGCTATGAAAACAGTGTAAACTGGGTGGACAATGACAATCTAAAAGCAGGCTTTGATGCTACCGAATACTTGATAAGGTTAGGACACAGGAAAATTGCATTCATGGGCGGGCCAAATGATTTGGTGGTCACAGTCGACAGGTTTTCAGGCTACAAGAAGGCTCTTGAAAAATATGGTATACAACCAAGAAGCTCCTATATAAAATTTGCAAACTATTACAAGAAAAGCTACAGAGAAAATGCATATGAGATTTTGAATCAGGATGACAGGCCCACCGCCATCGTGTGCATGGACGATCTGATTGCCATTGAGGTCTTCAGAGTTGCCGAAAGTTTCAATCTTAAGGTAGGGAAAGATCTTTCGGTGGTTGCTTTCAACAACTCAAATGTAAGTGAAATATGTCAGCCGCCTCTTACAACAGTTGACATCAACATTCTTCACCTTGGCAGGCTTGCTGCCGAAGTGCTGATGATGGATTTAGGCGAGTCAACCAAGACGTACAGAAGAATAATAGTTCCACATCAGATTGTTGAAAGAGGCTCGTGTAGCAAAACTCAGATATTATAATGATTGCATGAAAAAGAGTCTAAATTTATTGACAAGGTCAAAAATTTTTTCTCTCTCTTGACTTTTTTTAGAGAGAAATATATAATGTTATTATCAAACGTTTGCACATTAATTAAAGTTAAGGGAGGTTGTTTTGATTATGAAAAATCTAAGAAGAATCTTGACAGTAGCGCTAATAATTGCTTTTGCGGTTGTGGCGCTGATACCACTGAGCGGAGTATTTGCGACATCCAAAAAACAGCTTGTTGTCTGGTCACATCTTACTCAGGATGAAGTAAAAGCTTTGCAACCAATTGCAGACCAGTGGGGAAAAGCAAATGGGTACACTGTAAAAGTCATCACTGACCAAGGTTCATTCCAGAGCTTCCAGACAGCTGCAATGAGCGGAAAAGGTCCAGACATCATGTTTGGTATTCCACATGACAATCTCGGTGCTTTCTGGAAAGCAAAGCTTTTAGAGCCTGTTCCAGCAAATCTCATTGACAAGAAAAACTTTGTATCAACTGCACTTGATGCATGTTCATTTGAGGGCAAGCTCTATGCTCTTCCAATAGCTATGGAGACATATGCACTTTTCTACAATACATCAAAGGTAAAAGAGGCTCCAAAGACAATGAGCCAGCTCATTACACTGGCTAAGAAATACGGGTTCATGTACGATGTTAATAACTTCTATTTCAGCTTTGCGTTCATCGCTCAAAATGGTGGATATGTGTTCAAGAACAAAGGTGGTTCGCTTGATCCAAACGATATTGGACTTGCAACAAATGGTGCAATAAAGGGACTTTCATTGATAAGAGATTTTGTTTTGACATACAAGTTTATGCCAAAGGACATCAAGGGTGATATTGCAAAGGGTAACTTCCAGAATGGAAAGATTGCATTTTACATTAGCGGTCCATGGGATGTTCAGGACTTTATAAAGGCAAAAGTACCATTTGCAGTAGCACCACTACCAAAAACAGATGATGGAAAACCAACACCATCGTTTGTTGGTGTTCAGGC
Source organism: Caldicellulosiruptor acetigenus (assembly GCF_026914305.1). Classification (NCBI taxonomy): domain Bacteria; kingdom Bacillati; phylum Bacillota; order Caldicellulosiruptorales; family Caldicellulosiruptoraceae; genus Caldicellulosiruptor; species Caldicellulosiruptor acetigenus. The sequence continues at coordinate 331,482 of NZ_CP113866.1, forward strand.
TGCATTCGTTTCAGCAAAGTCTAAAAACAAAGATGCAGCTTTCAAGCTTATGAAATATCTTGTTGAAAACTCTGCTCTGACACTGTTCAAAGTTGGTCACAGAATACCTGTTTTGAACAAGGTGCTGACAAGTAGCGAGGTCAAGGCAGACAAAATCATGAGCGCATTTGCAGAACAGGCAAAGGTTGGAATACCTATGCCAAACATTCCAGAGATGTCAGCTGTTTGGACACCGGCTGGCAATGCACTCTCACTTATTACAACAGGTAAAGCAACACCAAAGCAGGCAGCAGATGCTATGGTAAAACAGATCAAGCAGGGTATTGCTCAGATGCAATAAAATGTGTGTAGAGTGTTGAAAATTGAATAACTTAAACTTTAAGCTTGGGCAGCAGAATTTTCCTGCTGCCCTTTTTGTTTTCATCATAAAAAGTCCATCTTTACAAAATAAAATTCTATCAAAGTCAAGTATAAGGTGTGATATAATAAAAGCAAAAATAAATAAATCATCAACTTAAAAGCATAACAAAAAATTTCTTTCGTATGATTATAACATTTTTTACTATGTTGCAGCTGAGAGGCTAAAAACATTTTTTGAGTCTAAAGCGGTTTTATACCCCACAATGACCACTGATGTCCCCCAGATGTGCCGTATGAAAATTACCTTTATTATTTAGAAAACAAAACGGAGAAAATGAAAGGATTTCTGCGATTGAGTCAGCTATATTAATTCTAGTGTACAAAAGAGAAATAAAATTTATAAAAAGGAGATGATAAATGTGCCAAGACCACCAGCGCCTCTTTTTAGAGACCCAATCTATGACGGTGCGGCAGACCCCACCATCATATACAATCACCTTGAAAAAAGTTGGTGGATTTTGTACACAAACAGAAGAGCAAACATGAGACTTCCGGGCAAAGCGTTCATGCATGGGACAGATATAGGTATTGCTGAGTCAAGGGATGGTGGCAGGACATGGCTTTATAGAGGTACTATAGACCTTCAATATGGCAGGGGC